>CAYFQR010000014.1:7865-38018 GCA_964345365.1 uncultured Oscillospiraceae bacterium | reverse complement strand
ATCCTAAGAAATGGGTGATTGACGAGGAAGCGGCACAGGTGGTGAAGCGGATCTTCGCACTCTGTATGGAGGGAAAAGGACCGAGCCAGATCGCAGCCCTGCTGGAAAAGGAGAAGGTGCTGAACCCCACCGCCTACAAACAGCGGGAGGGCAGGAAAACACCGCATCATGCTCCGGAGAACGAGTACCGCTGGCACGAAAGCACCGTTGCTTATATTCTCGAATACATGGAGTACACAGGCTGCACGGTCAATTTCAAGACCTATACCAACTCCATCTGGGATAAGAAGCAGCGGGAAAATCCAATGGAGAATCGCAAGATTTTCTATAACACCCACCCGGCGATTATCTCTCTGGAAGTCTTTGATAAGGTGCAGGAGATCAGGCAGCAGCGGCACCGCAGAACGGCGACGGGCAAGAGCAATATGTTCTCCGGTCTGGTGTTCTGCAACGACTGCAAGCAGAAGCTCTACTACTCCACCACCAGCTATTTTGAAAAGCGGCAGGACTTCTTCATCTGCTCCACCCATCGTGTCAATAAGGACAAGTGCAGCGGACATTATATCCGTGCCGTTGTGCTGGAACAGATCGTCTGGAAGCACATTCAGGAGGTCGTATCGGTAGTCACTCGCTACGAGGCTTATTTCCGTTCTGAAATGGAGCAAAAACTCCGTATACAGAGCGAGGAATCGCTGCGGCTGTATCAAAAGCGGCTGGCACAGGCTGAGAAGCGAATCGGAGAGCTTGACCATCTTTTCATCCGCATTTATGAGGACAATGTTGCCGGTCGGCTGGACGATGATCGCTTCGCCATGATGAGCAAGAACTACACCGAGGAACAGAAAGACCTCAAAGCCGAGGTCAAGAATCTGCAACAGCAAATCCATGAACAGGAACAACAGGCAGAGAATATAGAGCAGTTTGTTCAGCGGGTAAAGAGGAACAGCACCCTCACGGAGCTGACCCCCTATGCCCTCAGAGAGCTTGTCAAGGCGGTCTATGTAGATGCACCTGACAAGTCCAGCGGCAAGCGCAGGCAGAAGGTACATATCGAGTACGACCTTGTGGGCTACATTCCCGTGGATGAGCTGCTAAAAGCGGAACAGGCATGACCGAGATCATGCCTGTTCCAAGAAATTTGAATTTTACTGTCTTACCAGCAGGGGGCCTTATGCCTGTTTTTTAATATAAAAAACAGTAAATTGTATATCTGTTTTTTCAAAAACATTTTTTGAAATTGTTTAGAAAATGTTTGACAAATTGCAAAAAAGGGACTATACTAAAAAAAAATTTAACGGTTTATTTCGCTAAAGTGCATTGCTTAAGAGAGGTGAAGACAGTGATAGAGTTATCGAATAAGACAAATTTATTACAGCAGTCAACATATAAGTATTCCTTGCAGGATGTAGAGAATCCGAATTTATATCGTGATATTTTCCCATATGTGGATGTTCCGAAGGTTCCGTTCAATTTCAGAAGAGTTCCTATTAACATGCCGGAAAACGTATGGATAACGGATACGAGCTTTAGAGACGGTATGCAGAGCATGGCTCCATATGAGCCGAAGCAAATCGCTCATATTTTTAAGCTCCTTTCGAGGCTGGGGGGACCGAACGGTTTAATCAGGCAGTCGGAGTTTTTCGTTTATACGAAAAAAGACAGAGAAGCCATTGAAAAATGCATGGAGCTTGACCTTGATTTCCCTGAAATCACGACATGGATAAGGGCCGTAAAAGAGGACTTTAAGTTAGTCAAAGATTTGGGGATTAAAGAAACCGGAATACTGGTATCGTGCAGCGATTATCATATTTTTAAGAAGATGAATATGAGCAGAAAACAGGCATTGAACTTTTATTTAAGGACAATAAGGGATTCTTTTGATGCGGGTATCATTCCGAGATGTCATTTAGAGGACATTACGAGAGCCGATTTTTATGGACTTGTGGTCCCGTTTGTCAATGAGATTACGAAATTATCTGAGGATGCAGGTATTCCTGTCAAGATAAGAGCATGCGATACCATGGGATATGGCGTACCGTATCCTGGCTGTGCACTTCCAAGATCGGTTCCGGGAATAATATACGGACTTCATCACTATGCGGGTGTTCCGTCCGAAAATATTGAGTGGCATGGGCATAACGACTTCTATAAAGCCGTTGCAAATGCTGCAACCGCATGGCTGTACGGTGCTTGTGCGGTAAACTGTTCAGTGCTTGGAATCGGAGAGAGGACAGGAAACATACCGCTTGAAGCTATGGTATTTGAATATGCTTCTCTCAAAGGCAGTCTTGACGGAATGGACACTACGGCTATTACGGAGATTGCGGATTATTTCCGCGATGAAATCGGCTACAGGATTCCTCCTATGTCTCCTTTTGTCGGTGCAAATTTTAACGTAACGAGGGCCGGAATACATGCGGACGGGCTCATGAAAGACGAGGAAATCTATAATATTTGCGACATAAAAAAAGTATTGTACAGAGCCCCCGGAGTTACCGTGTCAAAGACATCCGGAGCTGCCGGAATCGCCTACTGGCTAAATGAAAATTACAAGAAAAGTGACAAGCAGTATGATAAGAATTCAGAGCTGGTTATCAGAATGAAAGAATGGGTCGATGAAATCTATGCGGCAGGAAGGACTACGGTGCTTGCTACCGAGGAACTTGAAAAAATGATATCCAAGATAGAAAATGAGGAATAAAATGGGATATACGATAGCTGAAAAGATAATTAAAGAACACCTTCTCGGCGGCAATATGACGAGGGGCGAAGAGATAGCTCTGAAAATTGATCAGACTCTTACGCAAGACGCCACAGGCACTATGGCGTATCTTGAGTTCGGTGCCATGGGTATCGACAGGGTTAAGACAGAGCTTTCCGTAGCTTACGTTGATCATAATACATTGCAGTCAGGATTCGAAAATGCGGATGACCATTTATTCATTCAATCTGCGGCGAAGAAGTACGGAGTTAAATATTCTCGTCCTGGAAACGGCATATGTCATCAGGTACATTTAGAGAGATTCGGAATACCGGGGAAGACGTTAATCGGTTCGGACTCGCATACGCCGACCGCCGGCGGCCTCGGAATGCTCGCATTCGGAGCAGGCGGTCTTGATGTTGCTGTTGCGATGGGGGGTGGTGCTTATCACATAAGAATGCCTAAGGTAACAAAAATTAATCTGACAGGCAGACTTGTGGACTTCGCTACCGCGAAGGATGTCAGCCTTGAACTTCTCAGGATATTGACTGTAAAAGGCGGTGTCGGACATGTAATCGAATGGGGCGGCGAAGGGGTTGACACGCTTTCCGTTACGGAAAGGGCGACGATTACCAATATGGGCGCGGAATTGGGTGCGACTACATCGATATTCCCTTCAGACAGGGTAACTGAAGATTTTTTGAAAGCACAGGGAAGAGGGGAATGCTTCAGAGAGTTATTTGCAGATGTGGATGCAAAATATGACAGGATTATAGATATAGACCTTTCTTCAATATCTCCGATGACAGCATGTCCTTCAAGTCCGGACAATGTAGTTACCGTTAAAAGCGTGGCGGGTAAACCTATAAATCAGGTATGTATCGGTTCGTGCACCAACTCATCGCTCAGTGATATGTTGAAGGTAGCTGCAATTCTAAAAGGAAACAGGATAGATGACAGAGTGAGCCTGTCCATTTCTCCGGGTTCAAAACAAGTGCTTAAGGCACTTGCCGACAGCGGAGCATTGTCCGATATTATTTCATCGGGAGCACGGATTCTTGAATGTGCCTGCGGTCCCTGCATAGGTATGGGATTTTCCCCGAACAGCAAGGGTATTTCACTGAGGACTTTCAACAGGAACTTCGAAGGACGAAGCGGAACGGCGGATGCGGGTGTATACCTCGTTTCACCTGAAACGGCCGCCATATCGGCAATTAGAGGTGTTATAACGGATCCTGCGGATATAGATATACCTCTTAATATCGATATGCCGGAAATGTTCAATGTTGACGACAGCTCGATAATTGAACCATATACTGTCGAAGAGTCGAAGTTTGTCGAAATTATCATGGGACCTAATATCAAACCGCTTCCTATCGCCGATGAGCTTAAAGATAAAATGAAACTGAAGGTATGTCTTAAGGTCGGTGATAATATAACTACCGACCACATTATGCCTGCAGGAGCTAAAATATTACCATACAGATCAAATATTCCGCGCATGTCGGATTACTGCTTCGAAACAGTTGACAAAGGATTCCCTGAAAGGGCAAAGTCACTCGGCGCATGTGTAATAATCGGAGGTGAGAATTACGGTCAGGGCTCATCAAGAGAGCATGCTGCTCTCGTACCGCTCTATTTAGGTGTAAGAATTGTAATAGCTAAGAGTTTTGCAAGGATTCACGCCTCAAATCTGGTAAATGCCGGTATAATTCCTTTGATATTCGCAGATAAAAACGATTATGATAAGCTTGAACTATATTCGGAATTGGAGTTCAGTGACATAAAAACCGGTCTCGAAAAAAACGAAATAAAGTGCATAGATAAGAAGAGCGGTGAGGAAATCGTGTTCAAATGTGAATTAACGACGAGAAATATAGATATACTGAAAGCCGGAGGGCTGTTAAGGTATATTGCAGGAGGCGGCAAATGACGGAAAAAGAAAAATATATAGCCGAATGCACCGAACAGTTCGAAACGTTGCTTAGGGAACAGCTTAATCGTATCGATAAAATGAGCGGTGAAAGTAAAAGGATTGAGAAGGGTGTGAAAAACATCGGCTTAATCGACGGAGACGGCATAGGCCCCGTAATTATGGAATCAGCTGATACAATATTATCCGAGCTGCTTGATGACGAGCTTAAATCAGGTGATGTATCGATTAAAAAAATAGAAGGGCTTACTATTGAGAACAGGGAGCTTTCCGGACAAGCAGTCCCCTCCGACGTGCTTGATGAAATAAAGACATGTGATGTGATTCTTAAAGGGCCGACAGCTACACCTAAGGGAGGAAATCTTGAGAGCGCCAATGTTGCATTAAGACGCGAGCTTGATTTGTTCGCGAATGTCAGGCCGATAAGGATAGAAGCTGAGGGCATCGATTGGACCTTTTTCAGAGAAAATACGGAGGGTGAGTATGTTTTAGGTTCAAGAGGCATTGAGCTTCCGGGAATGGCGATTGATTTCAAGGTTATAACGGATATAGGAACGGAGAGGATTGCGAGAGCCGCATTCGATTTTGCAAGAAATAACGGCAAAAAAAATCTTGCAATAGTAACCAAGGCGAATATAATGAAAAAAACCGACGGTAAGTTCTCCGAAACCTGTAACAGGATTGCGAAGGATTATCCCGAAGTACATGCGGAAGATTGGTATGTGGATATAATGGCTGCCAATTTGGTCAACCCTGAAATCAGGAATAAGTTCGAAGTGTTCGTGCTGCCTAATCTATACGGAGATATCCTTACCGACGAAGCGGCGGAGCTTCAAGGCGGTGTAGGAACAGCCGGAAGCGCGAATATAGGTGAAAGATACGCGATGTTTGAAGCCGTGCACGGTACTGCACCGAGATTGATTGAGGAGGGGCTTCAAGACTATGCGAACCCCATAAGTATCCTAAAAGCGACCGCTATGCTGCTCGCACATATAGGTTACATTGAAAAATCACGCATTTTAGACGGAGCGATTGAGAAAGTACAGAAAGAATTAGTCGTCAAAAAAGTAAAAACAATCGAAACAACTCAGAACATAATGAAATTATTGTAAACATAACAAAATACACCCGATGATAAAAATCGGGTGTATTTTGTGTTGAACTGTGATAATATATTTTCATGATTAAAATAGAAATTAAAACTTAAATAATAAGGATGTGAATATGAAAAGAATCATTATAAAAGTAATGTCGAAATCCGGAAACATTCCGAGTTTTGAAACCGACGGCTCTGCAGGTGCGGATATAAGAGCGAAACTGGACATGCCGCTTACGCTTATGCCGGGAGAAAGGAAGCTCGTTCCTACCGGAATGATTATCGAACTGCCCGAAGGGATAGAAGCGCAGATAAGAGCGCGTTCGGGTCTTTCGATAAGACACGGGGTTACCATGATAAACGGTGTCGGCACCGTTGACCCCGACTACAGAGGTGAGTGGAATGTCCCTTTGGTCAACTTGGGCAGCGAGCCGTATACGATAAATGACGGCGACAGGATTGCTCAAGCCGTATTCAGCAGGTTTGAGAGGGTTGAATTTGAGCTGTCCGAAAGTGTAAGCGAAACTGAAAGGGGGATCGGCGGATTCGGTTCCACCGGCAAATAATATGCTTTACAGGGAAGATATTGAAAAAAGAGAATTGGAGTTTCTTGACGAAAAGGCGACAAAATCACGGGACACGGCCGGTAGAGCTTATCCTGAAGAAAAAGATGAACTCAGAACCGAGTTTCAGCGTGACAGGGACAGAATAATACATTCAAAAGCCTTCAGGAGACTCATGCATAAGACACAGGTATTTTTGGCGCCGGAGGGCGACCATTTCAGGACGAGACTTACTCATACTTTGGAAGTCTCGCAGATTGCGAGGACGGTTGCAAGGGCTCTTAGGTATAATGAGGATTTAACGGAAGCGATAGCGCTCGGTCACGACCTCGGACATACTCCGTTCGGACATAACGGGGAAGAAGTATTAAACTCCGTGCATAAGGGCGGATTCAACCATAATGAACAGAGTCTGAGGGTAGTTGAAGTACTTGAAGGAAACAGACATAGGGACGGTAAAGGAATGAACCTCACCTTTGAAGTAAGGGACGGAATCTTAAATCATTCGGGTCCTGATTTTCCCAAGACACTCGAAGGACAGATAGTACGTTTGGCGGACAGAATAGCCTATATAAACCATGATATAGACGATGCGCTAAGATCGGGAGTAATTGAGTTCGACGATATACCGAAGTCTTCAATTGAGCTTTTCGGCAGATCGCATAGGAACAGGATAAACGCAATGGTGATAGATCTGGTAAAATCCAGTGAAGGGAAAACGAAAATCTGTCAGAGTGAGGATTTTGCGGAAGAATTGAATGAACTCAGGAATTTCATGTTTAACAATGTATATAGGAATACCAATGTTAAAAAGAATGAAGACCTCTCAAAAGTCGAGGTGGTTATAAGCGCACTATATAAATATTATCTTGAGAATCCGCAGAACCTGCCTGATGAACTCAAGCAGATAGCAGTTTCCGACGGAACGGATGAGGCTGTAAAGGATTACATTGCCGGAATGACCGACAGATTTGCCCTTGCCGCATATACGGAAATATTTGTACCGAAAGGATGGGAAATAAAAAAATAAAAAAAGGAAAATGATTCTTTACGGAGTAAATATAAGTGTAGTAAGAAAAAAGGGGAAAAAGCATTGGCTCAGTTTACAAACACGACAATTGACGACCTGAAGAATCAACTTAATATCGTAGATGTAATAGGAAGGGTTGTCCCGCTCAAACGTTCAGGTTCCAATTATAAGGGGATTTGTCCGTTTCATAACGAAAAGACCCCTTCTTTTGTTGTTTCCGAGCAAAAACAGATCTTCACCTGCTTCGGTTGCGGGGTAAGCGGGAATGTGATCGAGTTTACCAAAAGATATTACAATTTGGAGTTTAGAGAAGCATGTGAAAAGTTGGGACGAGAGAACGGCATTGAAATAAGCTTCGGAAATCCGATTGAAAATAAAAAACGCGAAGAATATTATGACATAAACAGAATGGCGGCGCGTTTTTTTTACAAAGCCTTTTCGGAGTCCGTAAATCCCGGCTACACATATATGAAATCAAGAGGTTTCGATGATGCGATATTGAAGAAATTCGGCGTAGGCTATGCGGACAGCAGCTGGGACAGTCTTTACAATCATCTCATAGAAAAGGGCATTGAAGAGAAAAAGCTTCTTGAATTAGGGTTGATTTCAGGTAGCGGAGATAAATATTTCGACAAATTCAGAAACAGGGTGATTTTTCCGATAATAAATACGTCCGGCAGAGTCATAGGCTTCGGCGGCAGGAGGGTCGATGAGAAGGATAATCCTAAATACCTGAATTCACCCGAAAATCTGATTTTTTCCAAAAGGAACAATCTCTACGGCATAAATACGACCAAACAATTCATAGCTAAAGAAGGAAACGCTTTAATTGTAGAGGGATATATGGATGTAATCAGCCTGTTCCAATACGGGATATATAATGTAACCGCTACCCTTGGAACTGCACTTACAATGAATCAAGCTAAACTTCTTAAGAGATATACTAAAAACATCAGTCTATGCTATGATTCCGATGAGGCCGGAAGAAATGCGGCATTAAGAGGGATAGACATACTTGAGCCTTCGGGACTAAATGTTAAGGTTTTTCATGTTACGGACGGCAAAGACCCTGACGACTATGCCAAGACACATGGAAGAAAGGCATTTTTAGAGCTTGTCAATGAGGCATCGACAGCCGCACAATATAAGCTCGACGCAGCCGCAATAGGAATTGATACGGATTCTGATGAAGGGAAACTTGAATATCTCCGAAAAGCCACGCGGATATTAAAAGGTTTAAGTCCCGTAGAAGCGGATATATATATCGGGAACCTGGCTAAAAGTCTCAAAGTATCTGAAATCGCGATTCGCAGGGAAATGGAAGGTATAAAAACAGACCGTAAACAATTAAATGATACGAAAAAAAATGAAAAGATTCAGGATGACAGGAAACTTTCGACATCGGAATGCAGTGTCATCAAAGCTGTTGTCACCGATCCGTCTTTAACCGAACATTTATATGAAAATACAAGGATACTGTCGAGCCCTTTGGCGATAAAGATAATAAATATAATTTTCGAACTCTATGAGTCGAACAATACATTTACCAAGAATCAAATAAACGACAGGCTGGAGCCTGAAGAAAGCAGCGACTTTGAAACCGCACTTAAGACTGTGCTTATTGCAGGCAGAGAGGATGAGGTTTTAAGGGACTGCATACTTAAATGGAAATTGGATGAGCTTGATACGGCCCAGAATGATATAATCGAAAAAATGAATCTTGCCGATGAGAGCGAGGTAGGGGCTGAAATTACTGAAAAACTTACTAAAGAACTGCTTGATATACAAAATAAAATAAAAGAATTACGGGGGATATGGGCATGACCAAAGAAACTAAAAAAAATATCGATATGGATTTTGATGAATCAAAGGAAACTGATGAACTTGATCTTCTTACTGTTGAGGAGGATGAAGAAGAGGCAAAAGATGATTTCAACCAAAAAAAAGAAGAGATTATCGCACGTATAATTGCTCAAGCAAAAGAACAAAGAAATCAGATTCACGAAAAAGAAGTAAACAAAATAATTGATTCTTTCAATCTTGACAATGTTGACTATCCTGAAATATATGATGAGCTGTTCACAAAAAGCATAGATGTTATTCTTGAGGAGGTCAACGTACCGGAGGACGAGCTTTCTTTAATGTCCGATGATGTCGACTTGGTAGATGATGAAGATATCACAGTTGATGAAAAGACCGAACCAAGTATTGAACCTGACTTTGAAGCAAGTGCCGCCAAAGAAATCGCTGTTGATGACCCTGTGAGAATGTATCTCAAAGAGATAGGCAAGGTTCCGCTTTTGACTGCAGAAGAGGAAATCGAACTGGCAAAGAGAATGGAGCAGGGCGATGATGAAGCGAAACAGCGTCTGTGTGAGGCAAATCTCAGATTGGTAGTATCAATTGCCAAGAGGTATGTAGGTCGCGGAATGCTTTTCCTCGACCTTATACAAGAGGGGAATCTCGGACTTTTTAAAGCGGTAGACAAGTTCGACTATACTAAGGGATATAAGTTTTCCACTTATGCGACCTGGTGGATAAGACAAGCGATTACAAGGTCGATAGCCGACCAGGCAAGGACAATCAGAATCCCCGTACATATGGTGGAGACGATAAATAAATTAATAAGAGTTTCCAGGCAGCTTCTGCAGGAGCTTGGCAGAGAGCCGAGTCCTGAAGAAATTGCGGAAGAAATGAACCTGTCGGTTGAAAAGGTAAGAGAAATACAAAAAGTGGCACAGGAGCCCGTATCGCTTGAAACTCCTATCGGAGAGGAAGAAGATTCGCATCTCGGAGACTTCATACCGGATGAAGACGCACCGGCACCGGTTGAGGCGGCGGCATTCTCAATGCTTAAGGAACAGCTTGTCGAGGTACTCGACACTCTTACCGAAAGGGAGCAAAAAGTCCTGAAACTCAGATTCGGACTTGAAGACGGAAGAGCCAGAACATTGGAAGAAGTAGGAAAAGAGTTCGATGTTACAAGAGAAAGAATCAGACAGATTGAGGCGAAAGCGCTTCGAAAACTCAGACATCCTTCTCGTTCAAAGAAATTAAAGGATTATCTCGAATAATGGATATCAATATTTTTACAAAAAAAATTGAAGAATTGGTGCCGCCCGTTCTGCAGGAGGAATGGGATAACAGCGGATGGCAACTGAAGATAAGCGATGAAGTAAACGATGTCCTTGTGGCGCTTGAAATAACGGATGCCGTGATTGAAGAGGCTGTCTCAAAGGGTGCAGACCTGATTATTACCCATCATCCTCTTATTTTCACTCCGTTAAGAATGATTGACGATAACGAAATTATTTCAACTCAAATCATAAAGCTGATTAGGGCAGGAATAAGTGTTTATTCTACGCATACACCGTTTGATAAGTTAAGCGGCGGGAACAATGATTATCTAGGACAGATACTCGGGATAACGGGAATATCCGTATCCGCCATGGATGAAAGCGGTTATTTGAGAACCGGTTTTTTGTGCGAAGATAATAAAGTAAGTATTGCGGATTTCATTGAACATGCTTCAAAGAAACTCAACGTCAGCAGCAGACTGTTCAGATTTTCCGGCAACATTGATGCATATGTAAAAAAAATCGGCTGGTGTACCGGCGCAGGAGCGTTTCTTCTTAAAGCTGCAGCTGATGAAGGTTGTGATTTATTTCTTACAGGTGATGTCAAATACCATGATGCACAGCTTGCAAAGGCAATAGGTATCAACGTTCTTGACTTGGGTCATTTTGCTACAGAGCGGATATTTGGAGAGAATCTGATTTCTCTTTTAACCGATAACGGATTGACGGACGATATACGGGTTCGGCTTTCGGAGATTGATATTAACCCTTTTAACTTGTGACAGCAGGCAGAGATAATATATTAATACTACCTAATTACGATAATCAAAATGGTTATGTTGAAAAACATTCTTATACTACATTCGTAGAAGAAAGAAAAAAGTGAAAACAGATTTTTTTTCAAGGACGGAGCTTCTTTTAGGCAAGGATGCTCTAAAAAAACTTAATAATTCAAGAGTTGCCGTATTCGGAGTCGGCGGGGTGGGCGGTTTTACCGTCGAAGCGCTCGCGCGTTCCGGAGTAGGCACACTTGACCTTATAGATAAAGACACGGTAGATGTGACCAACCTTAACCGCCAGATAATTGCCTTAAGAAGCACTATCGGCAGGGATAAGGTCAGCGTGGCTGCAGAAAGGGTGAGGGATATTAACCCTGACTGCATTGTCAATATACATAAGGTCTTTTTTTTGCCTGATACGGCTGATGATTTCAACTTCAAGGAATATGACTATGTAGTGGATGCCATCGACAATGTTACGGGTAAGCTCACGCTCATTGAAAAGTCAAAAAAAGAAGGTGTGCCGATTATCTCCTCGATGGGAACAGGGAACAAGCTCGACCCGACCGAAATCAAGGTTGCGGATATATATGAAACCTCCGTATGTCCTCTTGCTAAAATAGTGAGGAAAGAATGTAAAAAACGGGGTATAGATTCACTTAAGGTGGTTTATTCTACCGAAGAAACCGTCAAACCTTCATCTGCTTCTGAAGCGGACAGAGGACAGGCACTCGGTTCAGTTGCATTTGTTCCGTCCGTTGCGGGACTTATTATAGCCTCTGAGGTAATAAAAGATATAATAAAATCATGATGTCAACACAGAAGAAACAAGTTAGCGGAGCACTGATATTTATAATACTCATGGGTATTGTAAGTCTGTTTTCCGATATGACGCACGAAGGAGCAAGAAGCGTGCTCGGCGAGTACCTGAACCTTGCGGGAGCATCGGCGGCCACCATAGGCTTCGTAGCGGGAGCAGGAGAATTATTCGGATATTCTCTCAGGCTGCTTTCAGGCTTTATCGCCGATAAAACAAAAAAATATTGGACACTTGTAATTGTCGGTTACGCAATGCAGGTACTTGCCGTTCCCGCACTCGCACTTGTCCCTGAAAACGGGTGGATTGTTGCCTGCGGCCTTGTAATCACCGAACGTATCGGTAAGGCTGTCAAAAAACCCGCAAAAAACACACTGGTAAGCTTTGCTGCAAGCGAAATAGGAACCGGCAAAGGCTTCGCTTATATGGAGTTTCTTGACCAGCTCGGTGCTTTTCTCGGGCCTGTCATGCTCTTTATTATTGCGGAAGTAAAAGGTACAGGCAATCTGTTTTCAACTTATCGCATATGTTTCGCAATTCTCGGCATACCTGCACTCATTACCATAGGACTTGTGGTTTTTTCAAAAATAAAATACCCTAATCCTGAGATGTTTGAAAAAGCGGAAGAAGAAAAATCGGAATTTCATTTCAGAAAATCTTTTATATTCTATATGATTGCCATCTGTCTGTTTGCATTCGGTTTTGCCGATTTTATGCTGATTACGCTTCATGCTGTAAAATCGCAGGCATTTCCCGATTCCGCACTGAGTTTGCTTTATGCGGCTGCAATGGTTATAGATGCATTTTCCGCCTTATTCTTCGGTTGGCTATTTGATAAAATCGGCTTGAGAGCTTTGATTTTGTCTACGATTTGCAGTGCGTTTTTCTCTTGCTTCGTATTTCTTACCGGCAAGTCATACATGATTATTATAGGAGTTGTTATGTGGGGAATCGGAATGGGGGCACAGGAAAGTATAATGAAAGCATCCGTAAGCAAAATAATACCGAAATCGATGCGCAGCACAGGTTTCGGCATATTTGAGACAGGCTTTGGAATTGCATGGTTCTTAGGCAGCTGGCTTCTCGGTGCATTATATGATATAAATCTCACTTTTCTTGTAGTTGTTTCGGTGGCTGTACAGTTTTTTGCAATCATATTCTATGGCTTTTGCTTTCTGCAACAGAAAAAAGAAAGTAAATGCGGGTAAGGGCATCTAAAAAACGGCAATTCAAACATTTAATATTTGAATTGCCGAAGAATTAAATTACAATAGTGCGAGCAGGTATTCGAGCCTTTTTACGCGGTGTGTTTGACTCCTGATTTCAAAGAAATCGGGATTTTTTGCTGAATTTTTTGCAGAAAGATGTTCGATTTCAATGCGGTGAGCGTGTCTGAGATATTCCTCCGTCAGCTCGTTTCTGAAATTGAGAAGAGTGAGGGGATATTCATATTCTATATCGGTCGGGTCTGAATTATACATGATTGCTCTGTTTCCCGGCTCAACCGTAAGTATCGGCCATATGAAACGGTTCTCGCGAACAAGACTTTCCTTAGTTATCTTGAAATTGTTGTCGATGAGCCAATAGCGGAGTATCCCTACATGGCGGCGCGGCTGGAGTATGAATTTTTTGAAGCTGTGGGAAAGGAATAAATCCTTACTCATCAGCTCGGTGATGAGTATGCCGCCCATGCCGGCAATTACTACAGTGTCGACTTCTGAATGAGAAAGAACTTCAAGTCCTGAGCCGAGCCTTAAATCGAAGGCTTGCTTTTTTCCTGATTGAGATGAAAATGCCATACAGTTATCACGGCATTTTTTGAGAGAACCTTCCGAAATATCCGTCATTATGACGTGAGGGGATTTTTCGGATTCAATAAGGGCAAGCGGAAGAAAACCGTGGTCTGTGCCTATATCGGCAACGGTTTCACCATAGCTTATTTCATCGTATATAAGTTGCAGTCTGTCCGTCAATTTATTCATACCCGGTATTATACAGACTAAATGACAATTTTTCAACCTCAGAGTCCTCTGTTTTTTTATCATTTGTCTCGCAGTGAGTTTCATTCCTTCTGCACGGGTCGGCAGAGGTGACTTTTTCACTGACATACACCGACTTTGCCGCTTCGCGTCTATTGTGCTGTTCACAATTCTTACTCGTATCAGATTTAATTGGACTTTTAATGAAATTTGGGGTAAAATAACTAAGCTGATTTTTTGCATATACGACCTCATATCATGCAAAAAACCATATCTAATCTAATTATATGATATACGAGAGAGGGAATTATGTCGAATCGACTTAAAGAAATAGAGAAACGCCGTATTTTCGGAATAATATCACACCCGGACGCCGGTAAGACAACACTTACGGAGAAGCTTCTTTTACACGGCGGAGCTATAAGAGAAGCAGGTACAGTCAAGGCAAGGAGGAATGCGAAGTTTGCCACATCAGACTGGATGGAGATAGAGAAGCAGAGGGGAATATCCGTCACATCATCCGTAATGCAATTTAACTACAGGGATAAGGTGGTGTCTATAATGGACACGCCGGGTCATAATGATTTCGGTGAGGATACATACAGGATACTGACATCTGTCGATTCCGCCGTGATGGTTATCGACGGCGCGAAAGGTATAGAAACTCAGACAAAGAAATTATTTAAGGTATGCTCTATGAGGGGGATACCGATATTCACGTTCATAAATAAGCTTGACAGGGAGACAAGGGATCCGTTTGAGCTTGTTCAGGAGCTGGAGGACGTACTCGGACTTCCGGCTACTGCAGTTACATGGCCGATAGGAAACGGTATGAACTTTGAAGGAATATATGATATCCTTAAGAACGAGGCGGTGCTTTATAAAGCAAAAGAAACATTGACGCTCGGAGAGAGCGGTGTATTCGGGACAGAACTTGAAGGTAAGATAACAGGTTATAACCTCAAAACGCTTAGAGATGAAATTGAACTGATTTTAGGCGCAGGTAATGTGTTCGACAAGGATGCGGTAGACAGCGGTAAATTGAGTCCTGTTTTCTTCGGCTCGGCATTAGCCGACTTCGGAACCACACAGTTTCTCGAACATTTCCTTGATATGAGTCCTGCTCCCAGAAAGAGAAAGGCTAAACTCAACGGAGAAGATATAGACATTATGCCGGATGATGAGGAGTTCTCCGGTTTTATCTTCAAGATTCAGGCGAACATGAATCCTGCTCATAGAGACAGACTTGCGTTTTTCAGAATTTGCTCCGGAGCCTTCGAGCGCGGCATGGAAGTCATACTGAGCAGGACAGGCAAGCCTGTTAAGCTCGCTCAATCTACCATGCTTATGGCAAATGAGAGAGAAAATGTCGAGAGAGCTATTGCAGGAGAGATAATCGGAATTTATGATACGGGAAATTACCAAATAGGTGACAGCCTGTCAACTTATAGGGGAGAGTTGTTTTTTGAGCCGTTGCCCACTTTTCCTGCCGAGCTGTTTTCGCTTGTTTTCCCTAAAGATACCATGAGGGCTAAACAATTTCAAAAAGGCGTCGACCAGCTTGCTCAGGAAGGTGCGATTCAGGTATATCGCAATCAGTATAACGAAGTGGTACTGGGTGCCGTGGGGCAACTCCAATTCGAAGTGTTTGAATATAGATTAAAAAACGAATACAATGCCGAGATTAAAATGCAGAGACTTGACATGAGTGTAATCAGATGGTTAAGCGAGGATATGAACTTGGAAAAGGTTAAAGACGTTATTGATTCGAGGCAGATGCTTTTGTTCGACCATTTCAAAAGACCGCTCTTATTATTTGCAAATCAGTTCACATTGGACTATTTCAATGAAAAACATCCCGAAATAAAGTTAATTGAAGCATTGGATGTGATAAACAGATACTGAGCAATTCGAGAGAGCGTAAAAATCAGGAAAATTCATATTCGCGGAATGGATTAAAAAAGATTCCGCTTCCTTGCGGAATCATGAATCTGATTGAGAAAAAAGCGGGTCCAGCCGTAAGCCGGGTTCTGTTTCGGCAATCATCTATCTCGACTGTATATTGCTATACAGCTCCAGCGACCAACCTTCCGGGGATGACGAGCAGCCATCCTTGTTCCTATTCGGTCTTGCTCCGGGTGGGGTTTACAAGGCTGCCGTATCTCTACGACACCGGTGAGCTCTTACCTCACCATTTCAACCTTACCACAGCCTAACTGTTTCGGCGGAGTATTTTCTGTTGCACTTTCCCTATAGTTGCCTACGCCGGACGTTATCCGGCACCCTTGCTCTATGGAGCCCGGACTTTCCTCACAAGCATTAAGCCTGCGCGACTGCCCGCTGAACCCGCCAAACTATAATACACGAAAAAGAGTTTATTGTAAATAAAAATCGAAAATATATTAAATAATAAGCCGAAAGTCGAAAAGATAACACCCAAAAACTTTTAACACTGAATTCAATTTCAAATTATCATATAAAAAAGACAATATGCAGAGAAAAACCGAAAACAAAATGGGAATAATGCCTATTCGTCCCTTGCTCATAGGGATGTCTTGGCCTGCCATAATATCTATGACAATTCATGCGCTCTATAACATAGTTGACAGCTACTTCGTCGCTAAAATATCCGAAGATGCACTGACTGCCGTATCAATTATTTATCCTATCCAATTGATGATAGTTGCGATAGGTGTAGGAACCGGGGTCGGAATAAATTCTCTTATATCGAGAAAATTAGGTGCAAAAAATCAAAAAGACGCTGATTTGGCGGCGACAACGGGAATTATACTCGGCATAATGAATTGGATTATTTTCTTAATAATCGGAATACTTCTCACGGAGGCATTCGTAGGGATGTATGCCGAAGAGGGCACTTATATATATGATGCATCAATCAGTTATCTCAAGATAATTTGCATCGGAGCTATATTTGTGATGATTGAAATGAATATAGAAAAAATTCTGCAAGCGACAGGCAATATGAAAGCACCGATGATATGCTCATTATCCGGAGGCATAATTCATCTTGTACTCGCGCCGATAATTATTTTCGGTTTATGGGGTGCGCCCGAGCTCGGCGTGGTAGGGGCTGCCTGTGCTACGGTTATAGGTCAGGCCGTGAGCTTTACCGTAGCCGCATATATGCTCGTCGGCGGAAAGAATCGACGAAATCACCTTGTAAATGTAAGTTTCTCGAAATACCGCATAGATTTGGACATAATAAAAGAGATATATAAAGTAGGGTTCCCATCTATCATAATGCAGAGCATCGCATCCGTGATGAATCTGTTATATAATATGATTCTGGTAAAATATTCGACGACAGCCATCGCTGTGCTCGGTGTATATTTCAAACTTCAGGGTTTCATATTCCTGCCGGTATTCGGACTCAGCCAAGGAGTTTTACCGATAGTAGGATATAATTTCGGCGCGAAGAGCGCCGCAAGAATTAAGCAGGCAAGGATTGAAGGGATAAAGTTCGCTTTGGTATTCATGATAATCGGTTTTGTCCTTTTTCAAGCTTTTCCGGCTGAACTTTTGAAGATATTCAACGCAAAGGGTGAGATGCTGAGTCTCGGAGTGCCTGCTCTCAGGATAATAAGCCTCAGCTTCATACCTGCCGCCTTCGGTATAATGAACGGTACGGTTTTTCAGGGTACCGGACATGGTGACTACAGTCTTATATGTTCATTTATAAGGCAGATAGTGGGAACGATTCCATTTGCATACTTACTTGCCGAGGCGGGCGGGATAACGCTATCCTGGTTCAGTTTCCCGATAGGTGAAATGCTTGGACTTGCATATAGTTTTTATATGCTTTCCAAACTCTATAAGATGGAAATCGACAGGCTTTGATTAACAAAAAACGAATAAAAATATAGCTCGAAATCGATGATTCTTAGCGATAACTTAACGGACGGACGCTTATCTTTACACATTATTTATAGCCTTTGAGATTAAAATAATCTTGGAGGTATTTTTATGAAATTAGGAATTGATATCGGTTCGACGACTGTTAAGACAGTGCTGACGGATGATGAGGGAAATATTCTGTTCAAAAAATACGAGAGGCACATGTCCAATGTATTCTCTAAAGTAAGAGAATTATTGAACGATATTTTTGTTGAGTTCGGAAACATTTCGGCTGAAACAATAATAACAGGTTCAGGCGGTCTGTCAATCTCCGAGAAATTGAGCGTGAGGTTCGAACAGGAGGTTGTCTGCTGTTCTCTCGCCGTCAAAAAACTCTTGCCTCAAACGGATGTAGCGATAGAGCTTGGCGGTGAGGACGCAAAGATCACATATTTCGGTTCTTCAATCGAGCAAAGAATGAACGGAACGTGTGCGGGCGGAACAGGAGCGTTTATCGACCAAATGGCGATACTTCTCAATACGGATGCGACCGGTCTGAATGAAGCCGCCAAAACCTACGATACAATCTATCCTATTGCCGCAAGGTGCGGAGTATTTGCCAAAACCGACATACAGCCTCTTATTAATGAGGGGGCATCGATGAGCAATTTAGCCGCTTCCATATTTCAAGCAGTAGTGAACCAGACAATATCGGGCCTGGCATGCGGTCGTAAAATTGAGGGGCGCACAGCTTTTTTGGGCGGCCCGCTATGTTATATGTCGGAGCTCAGAAAAAGGTTCATAGAAACGCTTGAATTAAAGGACGATGAAATAATCTTCCCTGAAAATGCGGAGATATTTGTTGCTATAGGTGCAGCTTACATATCTGAAGAAAAAGACCTCAGATCGCTAAAAGAAATACTTTCACTTTTGGATGAGGTGGATGCCGGCGAAAATAATGCCGTAAAGAAATTGGAGCCGCTTTTTAATGATGAAAAAGAACTTGAAGAGTTCAGAAAAAGACATTCAAAAACATCCGTTGTCAGAAAGGACTTATCAACCGCGAAAGGCCCTCTCTATTTAGGCATAGATGCCGGCTCTACGACAACTAAAGCGGCGCTTATAGATAAAGACAGGAATCTTCTCTGCAGCTTCTACAAAAACAACGAAGGAAATCCTATGGAAGCTGTCAGATCCTACCTGCTTAAACTTTACGAAATGATGCCTGAGGACGCATATATCGCATACACAACCGTCACAGGATACGGAGAAGGTATCGTAAAATCCGGCTTTAACGCGGACTACGGGATAATTGAAACGATAGCCCACTACAAAGGTGCGGGCGAATTCCTGCACGGTGTGGACTTCATACTCGATATCGGCGGACAGGACATGAAGTGTATGAGGATAAAAAACGGTGCCATACTCAGCATAATGCTCAATGAAGCCTGTTCGTCGGGTTGCGGCTCTTTCATAGAAACATACGCTAAATCCGTAGAGCTTCCGGTAGAACAATTTGCCGATGTGGGCCTGCTCGCAAAAAATCCCGTTGACCTCGGTACAAGATGCACGGTATTTATGAATTCCATGGTTAAGCAAGCGCAAAAAGAAGGCGCGACAGTAGCCGACATTGCGGCAGGACTTTCATATTCCGTAATAAAAAATGCTCTTTATAAGGTAATTAAACTTAGAAATCCTGAAGAGGCAGGCGATAAAGTTGTTGTACAGGGAGGCACTTTTCTTAATGAATCGTGCCTGAGAGCTATCGAAAAGGTTCTGGGAAGAGATGTTGTCAGACCGGACATAGCCGGAATTATGGGAGCATACGGTTGTGCGCTCAACTCGCTTGAAAACGCAGTTGAAGGGCATCGCTCGACCGTACTTTCTAAAGAAGAACTTCTGAACTTTACATATAAGTCCACGAATACAAGGTGCAAAGGCTGTGAAAATAATTGCATGCTCACGATAACCGGAT
Organism: uncultured Oscillospiraceae bacterium; assembly: GCA_964345365.1. Taxonomy (GTDB): domain Bacteria; phylum Bacillota; class Clostridia; order Peptostreptococcales; family Anaerovoracaceae; genus RUG754. The sequence goes on along the minus strand of CAYFQR010000014.1, from coordinate 18,213 downwards.
TCGGTGAAAACAAAAAATACATAACGGGAAACCGTTGCGAAAAAGGTTCGGGAAATGATATAGCAGGAAAGAATATTCCTAACTTATACGATTATAAACTGGAGCGACTGTTCAGCTACATCCCTTTGTCAAAAAAAGAGGCTCATAGAGGCAGCGTAGGTATACCTAGAGTCCTTAATATGTACGAAAATTATCCGTTCTGGTTCACATTTTTTAATTCACTCGGGTTCAGGGTGGTGCTCAGCCCCATGACGACAAAGGAAATCTATCAATGCGGAATGGAGTTTATCAGTTCGGATACCGCTTGTTATCCCGCCAAGATAGTACACGGACACATTAAGAAACTCATAGAAATGGGTGAAAAGTGGATTTTTTATCCATGCCTGAATTATGAGTGGGAAGAGGACAAGGACGCTCCAAATCATTATAATTGTCCTGTTGTTTCAGGTTATCCGGAGGTAATAGCCAACAATATGAGCTGTGAGTTCAAAAAAGCCGGTGTTACATTCTCACATCCGTATCTTCCATATGACAGGGATGACAGACTCATTACCGCACTTACTAAAGAACTCGGCGAAAAGGGAATCGGTATCGCAGAGATAAAACGTGCCGTTATGCTTGCACGAAAGGAACAGCTTAGGTTTAAGGAGGATGTAAGAGAGGAAGGACGAAGGGCATTAAAGTATGCCGAAGACAATAAACTTAAGGCGATAGTCCTTTCAGGAAGACCGTATCACTTGGATACCGAGATAAATCACGGCATAGATAAACTTATAACATCGTTTAATATGGTAGTTCTATCGGAAGATTCCATATGCGACAACAAAAAACTCCCAAGACCTATAAGGGTTCTTGATCAGTGGGTCTATCATTCCAGAATGTACAAAGCAGCCAATGCGATATTGGATATGAACAATGTGGAGCTTGTGCAGCTCAATTCGTTCGGATGCGGAGTTGACGCGGTTACAACCGATCAGGTTATGGAGATTTTGGAGAACTCGAACAAACTCTACACCGTTATTAAAATAGATGAAGGGAATAATTTAGGAGCGGTGAAAATCAGACTCAGATCTCTCAAGGCGGCGATGAGAGAGAGGGAGAGGAATAATATAGTTGCAATCCCCGACAGGAAAACTTATGACAGAGTATTGTTCACTCAAAAAATGAGAGAAGAGTACACCATACTTATACCTCAGATGAGTCCGCTTCATTTTGACTATATGGAAGAGGCGGTCAGGTCTTGCGGCTATAATGCCGTGCTTGTTTCCGATGAGGCCGTTGAGGACGCGATAGAGGAAGGCTTGAAATATGTAAACAATGATGCCTGCTATCCGACGCTCGTAACGGTCGGTAAATTGATAGCCGAACTCAAATCAGGTAAATACGACCTTGATAAAACCGCACTTTTCATGGCACAGACAGGCGGCGGGTGCAGGGCTTCCAACTATGTGGCGATAATAAGAAAAGCTCTGAAGGATCTCAAAATGGAGCAGATTCCCGTAGTGAGCTTTAATCCGGGAGGTCTTGAGAGCAATCCGGGATTCAAAATAACCGTATCTATGGGAATCAAATTAGTCGTAGCGGCAATGTATGGGGACATATTCCAAAGATGCCTGTACGCTACAAGGCCTTATGAGATTAATGAAGGCGAAGCGGAAGCCATAAGAGAAAAATACAGAGAGAAAATACATGAGAACTGTCGTAACGGGAATCTCATAACAATGTGGAAGACGATTTCGGATATTATAAAAGATTATGATAATATGCCGCTTAGAAATGAGATTAAACCGAAGGTAGGCGTCGTTGGAGAAATTCTGGTGAAGTATCATCCGGAGGCCAACAATGAAATCGTTAAAATAATCGAGAATGAAGGCGGAGAGGCGGTAGTTCCCGATTTGCTGGATTTTTTCCTGTATGGCATGTACAGTAAATACTATAACTACCTGCATCTTTCTGGAGGTCTCAAGCAGAGCATAATAAACATTGCGGGTATCTATGCAATTGAAGCGGTAAGAAAACCTATAAGACGTGCACTCAGAAACTCAAAGAGATTCGAGGAGCCGTCGAAAATAACACACACTGCTCACGAAGCCAACGGTATTGCTTCAACCGGTAATCAATGCGGTGAAGGATGGCTCCTTACAGGTGAGATGATTGAGCTGATTAAGAGCGGAGCACATAATATCGCATGTCTGCAACCTTTTGCCTGCCTCCCGAATCATGTTACCGGAAAGGGAGTAATGAAAGCGGTAAGAGAGAAGTTTCCTAAGGCCAATATAGTGGCGATTGACTATGACCCGGGAGCATCCAATGTGAACCAGCTCAACCGAATAAAGCTGATGATGGCAAACGCAAAATATCAAATGAGTGAAAAGCAGCTGCTCTGAAGCAGCTACTTTTTTATTGTAAGCCCTTGTAAAATGAGCCGTTTAGGAGTATACTGAAGTAGAATTATAATGATATAGGAGGTGTCTCATGGGAAGACACGGCACAATCGCAGGCAGAAAAGCCGCTCAGGATGCCAAAAGAGCAACGATGTTTACTAAATACGCCAAGGCTATTACAGTAGCTGCTAAAGACGGCGGAGATCCTGACTATAATTCCGCGCTCCGTTTGGCGATTGAAAGAGCTAAGGCCATCTCAATGCCAAATGACAATATTCAGAGAGCAATAAAAAAGGGTACGGGAGAAGGCGGTTCTGTCAATTATGAAGAACTGATATTTGAAGGGTACGGTCTCGGCGGAGTAGCCGTAATAGTCGAAGCACTTACAGATAATAACAACAGAACCACATCATCGGTTCGCGCAACCTTTGATAAGTACGGCGGGAATTTAGGGACACCGGGTTGTGTATCTTACATGTTCAGCAGGAAAGGTGTACTCGTTCTCGATAACGAGGACGGCGAACACGATGAGGATGAGGTAATGGAAGTTGCACTTGAAGCGGGAGCCGACGATATTACCAATGAAGGAGATTCTTACATAATATATACCGAGCCTGATGCTTTCGCCGACGTGTTCGAGGCTCTCCAAGATGCCGGTTACGAATTCGTAGAAGCCGATATCGAAAGAGTTCCTTCCATGGAGCAGACCCCCAAAGATGACGACTTGAAAAAGTTGTCCAAAATGATAAATATACTTGAAGAAAACGAAGACGTACAGAAAGTCCATCATAATTGTGCGGTAGAACTTATTGAATAGTTATTTATTGTATGGTATAATAAACTCAACATATTATGTTGGAATTGCATAGATATGACTGATGAGTGAACATATATCCTGGATTATTCGTCGGCAGTGCATAAAAGAACCTACGTTTGCGCTTAGGGAATCTGCGTCGAATGTGTACTATGTCATGCCTCCTCAAGAGTGGAAGACAGAAACATGTTCGCAGGATACCCACCTATCATTGATAGGGCGTCTTTTAGACTACTGACGGTATTCCGGGATTTTTTTTAGAAACAATATATTCCTGTTGCTGCGGGCGAGAATAACTTGCAGCGGTTATTTATCCAAACGAAAGAAAGGAACAGGAAAATGAAAGAAAAACAATTAACTATTAGAGGTATGATAATCGGAGCAATAGGTTCGGCGATACTGACCTGCAGTTCTATGTTTGTTGCGCTCAAAATCAGCGCATTACCGTGGCCTATAATCTTTGTCGTACTTCTCTCAATGGTGTCGCTTAAGGCACTCGGCAATACCAATTTGCATGAAATCAACGTGACCCAGACCGCGATGTCCGCCGGAGCGATGGTTGCGGGAGGCTTGGCGTTTACAATACCGGGAATCTGGATGCTGAATCCCGATGCGGAGGTTTCGGTTACGACGTTGCTGATTATTACGCTTGGCGGTGTAATTCTCGGACTCATATTTACGGCGCTTTTCAGGAAATATTTTATTGAAACCAAGGAGCTTCCTTATGCGATGGGAGAGGCAGCCGCAATAACGCTTGAAGTCGGAGACAAAGACAAACGACAAGCCGGTTTACTCTTTGTCTCGCTGGGAGCAGCGGGCATTTTTACATATTTAAGAGATGCAAAAGCTCTCTTTTCGCAATTTCTCCTCTCGCCAAAAATGATGGCTTACGGTTCATACTGCGGCATTTGGTATTCGCCTATGCTTGTTTCAATCGGGTATATAATAGGGCCCGTAGTTATAGGAGTTTGGTTTCTGGGTGCTGTAATCGGAGATTTCGGGATACTTTTAGGAGGAGTTGAACTCGGACTCTGGAGCTCTGAGGTTGCGGCAAACATCAAATCGTCGCTCGGAATCGGCCTTATGGTCGGCACAGGTTTCGGGATACTTGTCAAAGGAATCATACCTAAAGCAAAAGACATATTCGGCTCCATGTTCTCGAAGACACAATTAGGAGACGGCTTCATGGATATGAGATGGGCACCGTTTGTGATGATTGTTCTTGCATTTGTATTTACTATATGGGCAGAAATGGGCATTGCGGCATCTATAATTACCATACTCGGTACTTGGCTCGCAACATCGATGTCCGCACAGTGCGTGGGACAGTCGGGAATAAATCCCATGGAGATATTCGGCATCATAGTTCTTCTTGCCGCCAAGGCGGTTTCATCGATAGGCGAGACGGAAGCGTTTTATGTAGCCGCAGTAGTTGCAATCGCTTGCGGATTGGTCGGCGACGTTATGAATGACTTTAAGGCCGGTCATATACTCAAATCGGACCCTAAGGCACAATGGATCGCGGAAGTAATCGGCGGCCTGGTGGGAGGCCTGGTTGCAGTAGTAGTTCTGTTTGTTATTATAAGGGCTTACGGCGGATCGGCTTTCGGGTCGGAGATGTTTCCCGCAGCACAGGCTTCTGCGGTTAAAGCCATGGTAGGCGGCATCAGCCACATGCCTTCGTTTATAATCGGAATGGTGCTCGCAGTAGTATTATACTGCGTTAATTTCCCTGTAATCACACTCGGACTCGGCGTGTATCTTCCGTTCTATCTTTCCGCAACTGCGTTCCTGGGAGGCTTCATCAGACTTATAGTTGACAAGGCATTTCCTGCATTTGAAAAGAAAAGCACCGGCACGATAATAGCTTCCGGACTTTTAGGAGGGGAATCGATAGTAGGTGTAATTATAGCTATTGTTACAGCAATACAGATAATTTCAAAATAAAAATGAAGAGAATTGTAATAATCGACGGAAACAGTTTAATAAACCGTGCCTATTATGCCGTACAGCGCCCCATGATAACCAAGGAAGGTATTTACACACAGGGTATATATGGCTTTATAAACATGCTCAATAAGATAAAAGACGACTACAGCCCCGAATATGCGGCTGTAGCGTTTGACTTGAAAGGACCGACGTTCAGACATGAGATGTATGACGGATATAAAGCAGGCAGAAAACCCATGCCTCCGGAACTCGCCATGCAGCTTCCGCTCCTTAAAGAAATCCTGAAAGCCATGAACATATCTGTCATAGAAGAAGAAGGCTTTGAGGCGGACGATATCCTCGGGACTCTATCATTACAAGCCGAAAAAAAAGGAATAGAGGTTTTGCTTTTTACCGGAGATAAGGATGCGCTTCAGCTCTGTTCGGATATGACGAAGGTTATTTTTACAAAGAGAGGCGTTACCGATTTTGACCTGTATGACAGAGAAAAGGTGATTGAGAGATATTCGCTTACACCGGAGCAGTTTATTGACTTAAAGGCGATAATGGGAGACTCCTCCGATAATATACCCGGAATTGCCGGGATAGGAGAAAAGGGAGGGATTGAACTCCTTAAAGAATTCGGCAATCTTGACGAGCTTCTTAAACGAAAAGAAGAGATAAAAAAACCTGCGATGAAAAAGAAAGTTGAAGAAGGTGTCGAGTCTGCCAAGATGTCAAGAACCCTTGCAACTATCGTAAGAGACGTTCCGATTGATGTCGAGATTGAAGAAATGGAGTTTACTGAACCAAATTACAGTAAACTTTTGGAAATTTATAAAAAGCTGGAGTTTAAGAGTTTTATTAAGAGGCTGAGCAGCGAAGGAAATACACGTGCCGTGATGCAAGCAAAGGTATCCGAACGTGAGTTTCGCGGTCAAAAGCATGTGATAAATACTATAGCGAAACTGAACTCAACGGACATCAGTTTGGTCGGAGAATGTTTCATTAAAGTATTCGGGGATTTTTCACATACGAAAGAACCGAGTGCGGAAGGCATTCTGCTTATTTCCGATGACGCTTATTACTTTGATATAGCGGCATTGGATGCGAAGAATGTGATGTCTTTTCTTAACCGAATCAACCCTATGCTTTACGGACATGACATAAAAGATGACGTCTATTATCTGTTACATGCCGGGCTCAAGAATTTCAAAATCGTTTTTGACACCGCAATAGCCGAGTATTGTATCAATGTCACAAGAAACAGTTACAACCTCACAGATTTGTGTCTTGACAGACTCGGATATATTCTTCCTAAAATCGAAGATTATATTTCCGATGTACAGCTGAATATGTTTTCAAATAATTCCGCAAGTAATTCGGATTACGGACTTTTGGAGTTTGCTGCGGTCAATTCATTAAAAGATATTCAAACCGAAATAATAAAGGAAGAGGAACTTGAGAGAGTCTTTTATGATTGTGAACTCCCGCTGATTGAGGTTTTGGCATCTATGGAGCTTGAAGGAATCAGCATGGACGTCACATATCTTGAGGAATTCGGCGAAAAACTCAATTCGGAAATAGCCGAATCGGAAAAAGAAATATTCAAACTTTCCGGTGAGGAGTTTAATATTAAATCACCTAAACAGCTCGGCGAAATACTTTTTGAGAAATTAAAACTTCCTCACGGCAAAAAGAACAAGACGGGGTATTCCACGAGCATTGAAGTGCTTGAAAAGCTCAGAGATGATCATCCTATTGTTAACCTCATATTAGAATATCGGAATATGACCAAACTGGAGTCGACTTATGTGTCGGGAATGAAAAATCTCATTGCCTATGACGGCAAGATTCATTCTCATTTTCAGCAGACGGTTACAGCTACGGGGAGGATAAGCAGCACCGAACCCAATCTTCAGAATATTCCTATAAGACAAGAGCTCGGCAGGAATATCAGAAAGGCTTTTTTTGCGGGTGAAGGCAAGACTTTTGTGGGTGCGGACTATTCACAGATAGAACTGAGAGTTTTGGCTCATCTTTCCGGTGATGAAGCTCTTGTAGAAGCTTTTAACAAGGGCGAGGATATTCACAGGCTGACAGCGTCGAGAATACTCGGCATAGACCCTGATGAGGTCAGCAATGCCGACCGTTCTAAAGCGAAGGCGGTAAATTTCGGCGTTATATACGGAATGTCGAGCTTCGGCTTGTCCGAAGAAATCAAAACAAGCCGAAAAGAAGCGGAGGCTTACATAAAGGAATACTTTGTGAAACACCCGAAAGTGAAAAAGTTTATGGATGAGCAGATTGAAAATGCTCGTGAGACCGGATATTCGACAACCATACTCGGCAGGAAGAGAAGGATTCCCGAGATTACAGCTTCAAACTTCATGGTTAGACAACTCGGCGAAAGGCTTGCGATGAATAGCCCGATTCAGGGCTCCGCCGCAGATATAATCAAGCTTGCAATGAGCAAGGTATATGAAAAGCTCAAAGCGGAGCATCCCGGCTCAAAACTGATTCTTCAGGTACATGACGAACTGATAATTGAAGCCGAAACGAACGAGCTTGACAAAATCAAACGTATATTAAAAGAGAGCATGGAAAGCGCCATGAATCTCAGCATAAATCTTTCGGTTGAACTCAGCACTGCAGAGAAGTGGTATGAATTGAAATAGGGGGACGTGAAATGAAAACTATTGGGATTACGGGCGGCATAGGTTCGGGAAAAAGTACGGTATCGGATTATTTGAAAAAAAAAGGATATACGGTTCTGGATGCAGATGAAATCTCAAGAGCATTGACGGGCCCGAACGGCCCGGCACTTGAACCGATTCTACTCGAATTCGGCGCGAGCGTATTCGATGAGTCGGGATGTCTAAACAGAAAAAAACTCGCCGACATCGTTTTTGTTGATAACGACAAACTCAGAAAACTCGAGAAAATTACTACAGACTGTGTAATTGAAGAAATAAAGGAGCAGATGAGGCACCTCAAAGAAGCCGGATTCGACGGCATACTCTTTGTGGATGCGCCTTTGATATTTGAGTTTAACTTACAGTCTCTATTCGATGAAACCTGGCTCGTTACCGCAGGTACGGAAACGCGAATCAGCCGGGTGGTGTTAAGAGACGCTATGAGTCGCGAAGAAGTAAGGAAAAGGATTGAATCTCAAATGCCTGAGAGCGAAAAAGAAAAGCTCGCCGATTTTATTATCAATAATTCGCTTAAGAAAGATTGGTTAATCGAGCAGGTCGACAGATTGCTTTATAGATTGGAACAGGCTAATGCTTAAGTATATTAAACTCGTATTTGAAATAGCAGGTCAGCTTTTATCCAAAATATGGATTTGGGCTATGATTGCCGTTATCGTTTATGTGATACTGTTCGGCGGCGTTGACCTTTATAGAGATATTCACAAAGAGGTAGATGTAAAGAACGAAAAAGAAATTGAATATGAAGTTCAAAATACAATTTCTTTCGCCGTAAACAAAATTGATACACTCAACCCCGTTCTTTCAAAATCCGGTGATACATATTTTATCGGCAAACTTGTATTTGATTCTCTCTTTGAGTATGATGAAAATCTGATGCCGGAACCTTTGCTTGTGAAGGGCTATTCGGTAAATACCGAGAAAGCCTTCATTGAATGCAATTTGAAAAAAGGCATAAAATTCTCTGATGAGAGCAAGCTTACCGCTTCAGATGTCGAGCATACGGTAAATCTGATTAAAACATCACCTAAAGGCAGCCCGTATTATGCAATCGGTAAAAAAATCATCTCATTCAGAAGAATGGGCGAGTATCGATTCAGGATATATTTTAATAATAACTATAACTGCTCTTTGGACGACCTCGTGTTTCCGATAATGTCGGCATCTCAAAACGTAAAAGCATCTTTACCTGTCGGTACGGGCAGATATCTGTATAAGTCTTATGATTCCGGTAAGCGTTTAAGACTTGTCCCTAACAAAAAACACCATGGAGCTTTGGCGAAAAACAGCTTGGTTTTTAATATTGTGCCTAAAAAAGCGGATATATATAATTTGATGCAGATAGGGGATATTACCTGCTGTATAGAATCGGGGGATGACAGAAAATCCGAAGCTGTCGACAAAGGATTTGAAATATATGATTTTACTTCGAACAGGGTGGATTTTGTTTTTCTTAACAACAAAAATCCGCACCTTAAAAAAAAGTTGTTCAGACATGCGGTAAATTACTGTATAGACAAAAAAACCATATTGGAAAAATCATATATGAGTGACGGTATACTTACGGACAGCATATATTATCCGAACTATCTCGGTGTTGAGGACAAGCTTGATTACTACAGGTATGATATTGAAAAAGCAAAGGCTGTTTTTAGTGAAACAGGGTGTGCGGACAAGGACAACGACGGATATTTTGACGGCATAGAACTGAGGATTCTGGTCAATGAAGAAAATCCGATGAGAGTGTCGGCGGCCGTAAGGGTCAAGTCAGGTTTGAGACAGGCGGGCGTCAAATCAAAGATTATAAAGAAAAAAAGGGCTGAGTATATTAAACTGATAAAAAAAGGCGGATTCGACATTCTTATTACCGGATATACAATGCAGGAGGAATATGACCTCCGGAGTTTCTTTAACGGTAAAGCTGAATGGAGATACAAGAACTATAAGCTTTCCGAAGCGGCGACGGAGCTTGATCGCATGCACATGTCAAACGAATATAAGATTTACTATAAGAAACTCAAAGACGCAATTATCGATGATGCGTCATATTCCGTCCTTTGCTACAGAAAAGACAGTCTGATAGGCATTGAAACGTTCACTGCGGAAAACATGCCGGTATTTAATAATGTCTACAAGAATGCGGAAGCTTGGTCATGGAAAAAAAGATTGTAATTTTTATTATGTTATGATAATATAAGTTTTGTTCGATGATTGTGCCGGCATGATGGAATCGGCAGACGTGCGGGACTCAAAATCCCGTGGTGGCAACACCGTATGGGTTCAAGTCCCATTGCCGGCACCAGTACATTTTTAGGAGGAGTTAATAATGAATAATGCAACTACGTCATCGCTTGTGAATCTTTTGCCTTTAGTCTTGCTGTTCGCTGTTCTTTATTTTTTAATGATCAGACCGCAGAAGAAAAAGGATAAAGCTATTTCTGAGATGAGGAAGAGCCTTACGGTAGGAGATGAAGTCGTTACTATCGGCGGTATTTGCGGTAAAATCG
>CAYFQR010000014.1:0-7855 GCA_964345365.1 uncultured Oscillospiraceae bacterium | reverse complement strand
CGAAACGATAACTATCCAGGTGGGTGCTGACAAGGTTAAATTTGAAATGATGAGATGGGCAGTATCTTCCGTCACAAAAGAGGCTCCCGGCAAAGCCAGGGAAAATGTGGATTACATTGATGAAGAAGATAAACCTAAGAGGGGTGTCAGACGTCTTAGAAAAGAAGCACCGATACCGGAAGCTGAGGTTCTGCATGAAGAAGAGATTCTTGAGGATAAATAAGACACAAAATTCAATTGATATAATAATGCAAAACTCCTTGTTTTTCAAGGAGTTTTTCCTTGTTTTTTGACAGTGTATCTGTTATAATATAGTGTCAAATAGAATGCGGGATTGTTTGCTTTTTCCAAAAAACCTATTTGTACAGTAATTTATATAAAAGAGGTTATAAAAAAATGAATCAAAAAACCAAAATCATTCTTTCCGTTATAGTGATTATTGCGCTGCTTTTCGGATTGTATGCGACATATTTCGGGATCGGTAAAACGAGTGACGGCGAACCTTATACAGGTAAGAATGCACTTAAATACGGTCTTGATATCAACGGAGGAGTCTATGTTGTAATGGAAGCACAGACGAAAGGACTCAATTATTCTCAGGCAGAATTGGCAAATATCATGGACCAGACAAGAGCCGTGCTTAATAATCGAGTAAACCAACTCGGAGTTGCAGAATCAACCGTTACTCTTGAGGGAACTAACCGCTTAAGAGTAGAAATGCCGGGAGTATCCGATGCCGAAGCTGCAATCGAAGCAATAGGTACTACAGCTAAACTGTACTTCGTCTTAGCGGACGGTTCTGTGGTAGTTGAGGGTTCGCAGGTTAAGGACGCGCAGATTGATACTGACGGCGCAAACTACAAGATTCTTCTTGAATTTACTCCGGAAGGTGCCGTTCTGTTTGAAGAAGGAACCAGAAAAGCATTTAACAGAGAGCCTGTGTCCACAATTGAAGGTGTGGCGCCGAACCAAATCGCAATCGTGCTCGATGATACGATAATAAGCAACCCTGCTGTTGACAGCGGCCCTATTGCCGGAGGCAGATGTGAGATTACTGGCAGATTCACCAAAGAAGAAGCATCGACTACCGCTGCACTCATAAGAGGAGGAGCGCTTCCTATCGAGCTTAAAGAGGTTCAATCATCAGTTCAGACCGCCACGATAGGTGCTGATGCTCTCGACAAGTCGATCGTTGCCGGAGGTATCGGACTGATTATAATCTTTGTATTGATGGTTGTAATGTACGGATTGCTCGGAGTATTGGCGAGCGTGGCATTGGTGCTCTACGTGATAATGTTCATATGGGCAATGGTTGCATTCAATGTAGTGCTGACCTTGCCGGGAATCGCGGCTCTTATACTTTCAATAGGTATGGCTGTAGACGCGAACGTAATTATATTCACCAGGATTAAAGAAGAAATATCCGACGGCAAGTCAATCAGAGTATCCGTTGACAGCGGTTTCAAGAATGCGGTTGTTACGGTTCTCGACGCTCAGATTACCACACTCATCGCAGCCATAGTGCTCTACGAGGTAGGAACCACTACGGTAAAGGGTTTCGCAATCACATTGATGATCGGTATTATATTCAGTATTTTTACCGCAGTAATCATAACCCAGCTCTTCTTAAGCACACTTGCAGGCACGGAGAAGTTCTGTAAGAATAAATATTTCGGCGTAAATGATGACGGAACCCCTAAACAGTTCTTATATAAGACTTTCAGATTCATTAAATTCAGAAAAATTTATTATATTATTTCTTCCGCAGTGATTATTATAGGTCTCATTTTCGCACTTGTAGGAGGAATGAACTACGGTATCGACTTCACGGGCGGCACTACTTTGCAGCTTGAAATGGGCAAATATGTAGAAGAAAATGACGTTCGTGAATCTATAGAGAGCTTCAATCTTGACCCGACAATTATATATGCGGGTGAAGGAAAAACGCAGGTGGTAATAAAAACCATTGAAGCACTTGACAATGAACAAAGAGCCGATGTAATAGACGTACTGCTAAAAGATTTTGATCTTAAGGAAGATTCGGTTTTATCTTCAGAACAGTTCGGACCGTCGGTCGGTGACGAGCTCAAGAGAAACGCCTTTATTGCTGTAGTTATTGCATCAATAGGCATGCTGATATATATAGTTCTGAGATTCAAATCATGGAAATACGGTCTTAGTGCGGTTACAGGTGTTGTTCATGACGTGCTTGCGGTATTGGCATTCTACGCAATCTTCGGATATACGATAAACAACTCGTTTATCGCAGCGATACTTACACTTGTCGGATACTCGATAAATGACACGATAGTAATATTCGACAGAATCAGAGAAAATAAGAGGATATATAACAAAGACAGCAACGAGACGATTATCGATCTTTCACTCAACCAGACACTGAACAGGACAATCATGACTTCACTTACAACATTGGTTGTCATGATACCTCTTCTCATAATGGTCAGTGCCGCAATCAGTGAGTTTATAGTACCTCTGATGGTTGGTGTTATAGTGGGTTGCTATTCTTCGATATACATCTGTGCCCCGATGTTCTATGACCTGAACAAAAAAGACGAAATGTCAAAATACATGTTGAATCAACAGGAAAAAACAAAAAAGACCAAGAGAAACAAAAAATAGTTTTATAACCGTAAATTGCCGAGCCCTGTTTGGGCTCGGCAGACAATATAAGCCGAAGGCAAGTAACATGATTACTAAAGAAAAATTCCTTGAAAAAATTTTAGAGATCAATCCGAGTTACAACACCGACATGATAGGTAAAGCATTTGACGTAGCATGTCAGCTTCATTGTGGGCAATTCAGAAAATCCGGCGAACCTTATATAATTCATCCGGAACATGTTGCTTACATTCTTGCTGAAATGGGTATGGATGAAGAAACCGTCATAGGTGGGCTTTTGCATGATGTTGTTGAGGATACGGAGTTCACCGGAGAGAGACTTATAGAAGACTTCGGTAAAGACATTGCCGAGCTGGTGGACGGTGTTACGAAACTCAGCAACATCAAATACGAATCAAAAGAAGAGATTCAAGCTGAAAACTTCCGTAAGATGTTCCTCGCAATGTCGAAAGACATCAGAGTTCTCATTATTAAATTGGCCGACAGGCTTCATAATATGAGAACGATGGAATACATGGATAAAGAAAAAATACAGGAAAAATGTACCGAAACACTTGAAATATATGCCCCGCTCGCCGCAAGGCTGGGCATATTTACAATCAAATTCGAACTTGAAGACTTGTCGCTTAAATATCTATATCCGGATGAATACAATGATTTGGTCGAAAAAATCAGCCGTATGAAGAACAAGCGTGAGACGGTAATCAACAATGTGATTTCTGAAATAAAAGAAGGCCTTGATGAAATGGGCTTTAAGTACGACATATACGGTCGTGCGAAACATTATTATTCCATCTATAAAAAGATGAAATATCAGCAAAAAAACATCGATGAGATTTTTGACCTTATTGCAATCAGGATAATTGTAGACAGCGTAAGGGATTGTTATGCGGTGCTCGGGATAGTTCATACGATGTGGACGCCGATACCGGGCAGATTCAAAGACTATATCGCAATGCCGAAGACGAACATGTATCAGTCCATACATACAACTGTAATCGGCGAAAGCGGAGAACCGTTTGAAATACAAATAAGGACTGCCGAGATGCATAGGGTGGCGGAATACGGTATTGCTGCCCACTGGAAATATAAAGAGGGCGGTTCCAAGGCAAAGGTGTCTATTGATGAAATAAAGCTTGCCTGGCTCAGACAATCGCTTGAGCTTGAGAAGGATTCGAACGACTCTAAGGATTTTCTCGAAAATATGAAGATGGATCTCTTCGCTTCGCAAGTTTTCGTGTTTACGCCTCAGGGAAAAGTTCTCGAACTTCCCAACGGTTCGACACCGCTGGATTTTGCGTTCAAAATACACTCCGACATAGGTTACAGATGTGTCGGTGCAAAGGTGAGCGGAAAGATGGTACCGATAGATTATACTCTCGAAAACGGTGACATAGTCGAGATAGTCACTTCCGCAAACTCGTCGGGACCTTCTATAGACTGGCTTAAAATCGCCAAGTCATCACATGCAAAAAATAAGATAAAAGCATTCCTAAAAAAAGAAAATAAGAATGATAACATAGAAAAAGGCAGAGACCTCGTCGAAAAATATCTGAAGAGAAGAAATTTGGATCCTACGCTCATAATGAAGGATTCATATGTGCGAAAAGCGGTAAAGGACGCAAAGTTCTCAAACATGGAAGAAGCATGGGTTCAGCTTTCCACAGGAGGCTCAATCGTAAGTAAATTTGCAGGTCTGCTTCTTAACTATTATGCTGAAGACACGAAACAGGAAATCCCTAAGACAAACGAGGAAATCCTCGAAGAGTTGAAGGCTAAGGAAACAAAAAAACAAAAGCAGCTGAAGAAACAAAATGACAACCCGGGAATTATCGTAAAAGGGGTGGATAACCTTATGATAAAGCTTGCAAAGTGCTGCAATCCGGTGCCGGGTGACGTAATTATAGGATATATTACAAAAGGCAGAGGGATTTCAGTACACAGACGAGACTGCTCGAATGTTCGCTCACTTCCCGAAGAAGAAAAAGCAAGATTCATCGAGGTTGAATGGGAAGACCTGAAAGTCGGCAAGTCCTATGAGGCAACGATAGAAGTCAATGCTGTTGACAGAAAGGGCATGCTGTCCGACATATCGAAGGTCTGTGAGGAGATGGATATTCATCTCACCGGTGTAAATGCGAGAACCGGTAATGATAACTGCTTCAATCTGACACTGAAGCTGTCGATTTCTTCAACACAGGAAATGGACAGAGTTCTCAGGAACCTTAGAAATATAAGCGGCGTACTTCATGTTTACCGTTCAAGGAGTTAAACTAAAAGCGGTGTTTCAAGGTTTTAACAAAAAAACGATATTTCAAAGAGTTAAAGATGCGGACGTCACCGTATGCGATAATATAACAGGGAGTTTTTAATTATGAAGATACTACATTTTTTAACAGGGCCGATACAGGTAAACACTTATTTGGCATATGACGAAGAAACAAAAAAAGGGTTCATAGTCGATCCGGGCGGATACGAAAAAAGACTTACTGAAAAGGCGAAAGAACTCGGACTCGATATAGAATATATTATTCTTACACACGGTCATGCTGATCATATCGGAGGCATAAAGAGATTCTCGGAAGATTTTCCGGGTATTTCCGTGGTTGCAAACAAACATGAAGATATGCTTCTTGACCCCGAACTGAATGAATCCAGAGCTATGTTCGGCGGAGGAATAATCGTAGACGTTGCGAAATGGGTAGATGATTTCGACACGATGAAGATAGGTAATATGGAGCTTCTGTTCATGCATACGCCGGGACATACGAAAGGGGGCATGTGTATCCTTGTCGGAAACCATGTTTTTACAGGTGACACGTTATTCAGATATTCAATAGGACGTACGGACTTTTACGGCGGCTCATGGTCGCAGCTTGAAAAATCAATAAAAGAGAAGCTTTATACTCTTCCCGACGAAACGGTCGTGCTGCCGGGACATATGGGATTTTCAAAGATAGGCGATGAAAAAGCGAGAAACCCTTTCGTAAGATGTTAAGTAAATGGGGAAAGGTAACAGGGGTTAAACCCATAAAGTTCACCAGGGAGCTGCATAGGGGAAACAGATATAACGGTAAGCCTCCGCACAAACCTAGTGAAGTATATGACATGCTTACGGACTACTATGAAGTTTCCGATGAAAAGGCTGCACTGATGATGGAAATATATAATTATCAGGAACAAAAAACCGGAACGCCGGATTTTTTGTCCTGCGGCGTTTATATCGGCATACCGTTTTGTCCTTCAAGGTGCCTCTATTGCAGTTTCACATCGAATCAAAGACCGTATGAAGAAATAGAGAGGTATCTTACAGCATTGCTTGAGGAGATTTCCTTTGTCGGTAAGAGGATGAAAGAAAGCGGATTTTTTGCAGAGTCAATATATATCGGGGGAGGGACGCCGACAACACTCACCTCGGAAGAGCTTGACCGCTTACTCGGTCACATAAAAGCTTCCTTTGACATGAACGGAACCGTTGAGTTTACCGTAGAAGCCGGAAGACCGGATACCATAGACGAGGAGAAGTTGGCTGTCATTGCCAAACACGGTGCAGACAGGATATCGATAAATCCGCAGAGCATGAAGGACAGCACATTAAGGCTGATCGGCAGAGACCATAGCTCCGATGATATCAGAGAAGCACTTAGGCTTGCGGATAAAAGCGGAATAGGTGCCGTGAACTGCGATTTGATAGCCGGACTCCCCGAAGAAGATGCGGAAGATTTCAGAAACACATTGACGGAGATTATTGACTTCAGACCTAAAAATATAACCGTTCACACCCTCGCGGTCAAGAGGGCTTCAAGGCTCATAGAGCAAGATGAGAACTATCACGAGAAACATGCCTTGCAAGTCGCTGAAATGATTGATATTTCATCTCGAATGCTAAGAGAAGCGGGATATAGACCATATTACCTGTATAGGCTTAAGCGTATGGCGGGAGCACTCGAAAATGTCGGCTGGTGCAGGGATGACGAACCTTGCATATACAATATAAGGATAATGGATGAGCAGCAGAGCATAATTGCACTAGGTGCCGGCGGGGTATCGAAACTATACTTTCCTTATGAGAACAGACTTGAGAGGATTGAGAATGTGAGCAATTATGAGGTATATATTGACAGACTGAACGAGATGCTCATGCGTAAGGAAGATGGTATATTCAGATATTCGGATGAGATAAAAAGCCAAATTCAAAAACTCGGTTAAAATAACATATAAAAATATAGGAATATTAAAAAAATACAAACATGACAGTAAATCAAAAAGATTTAATCGATATAATAATTCATTAGATAAAGGAGGAACAATAATGCTGACAAACGCACCTAAAGGAACAAAAGATATAATGCCTGACCAGGTATATAAGTGGCATTTTGTTGAAGAAAAATGGAAAACCATATGTGAGAGATACGGTTTCAAAGAATTAAGAACCCCTATGTTTGAATATACCGAGCTGTTTCAGAGAGGGATAGGAGACAATACCGATGTAGTCCAAAAAGAAATGTACACTTTTAATGATTACGGCGGAAGGTCCATCACTCTTAAACCGGAGGGCACTTCTCCGGCGGTAAGGGCATTTATAGAACACAAGATGTATGCGGACGTGCAGCCTACGAAGATATACTACGATATTCCTTGTTTCAGATACGAGAAGCCACAGAGCGGAAGGCTTAGACAATTCCACCAGTTCGGTGTAGAGACATTCGGTACGTCTAATATGGTGGCAGACGCCGAAATAATTGCAATAGGTCATGATTTCTTAAAGGAAATGGGAGTTACCGATCTTACTCTTGAAATTAATTCCGTCGGTTGTCCGGTATGCAGGGCCAATCACAGAAAAGCATTGAGAGAGTTCCTTGAACCGAAGTATGACAGCCTCTGCGATACCTGCAAATCCAGATATGACAAGAATCCTATGAGAATACTTGACTGTAAGTCGCCTATTGACAAAGAGCTTGTTAAAGGTGCGCCTATGATGCTCGACTATCTCTGCGAAGAATGTATGGATGCTTTTGATGAATTAAAAGAGAACCTTGATGCTATAGGGATTGAATACAAAGTCAATCCGGGAATCGTGAGAGGGCTTGACTATTACACAAAGACCGCGTTTGAGTTTGTCACCAACTCTCTCGGTGCGCAAGGAACCGTTTGCGGAGGGGGAAGATATGACAACCTTGTTCAGGAGGTGGGAGGCCCGCCGATTCCGGGAGTA
>CAYFQR010000013.1:30328-39854 GCA_964345365.1 uncultured Oscillospiraceae bacterium | reverse complement strand
CTTTATGACGCAGAAGCGGTGATTGTTTTGAATCACATTGTAACCGAAAAAGAAAAATGGAAAAACAAACTTACCAGAAAGACGGTTATATGGTCGGCAGTGCTTGTGTTATCGGCAATAACAGGGTATAATATATTAAAGGGCTACTGGTTGGAATTCGCCGCTTCGGCTGTGCTGCTCGCCTTCGTTATTTACGTCGGCCTGATTCGCAAGCCGCCAAAAAAGAAGAGCTTCTATCAGTTACCTTAATATTGAATTTTTTGTGCGAATCTTTCGACGTGTATAATAGCAAACAGGTTTTATTATGCCGAATGTAGAAACGCCGAAAAAGTTATGCATCAAATAATTATAATAATAAGGAGAAAAAAACATGTACCCAAGATTAGTAGTTGATTTGAAGAAGTTAGAACAGAATCTCGATGCTATTGCAAAAATCACAAAGGATGACGGGAATTGTTCCGTTATGGTTGTAACTAAAGGACTCGGTGCAGATCTTGAGATGGCTAAACTTGTAGCCAATCACCCTAAGGTAGACTTTATGGCCGACTCAAGAGTTATGAACATCAAGACTTATGTTGACGAAGCACACAAAAACGGCAAAAAAACCGTTCTCTTGAGACTCCCTATGCACAGCGAAGTCGATGAAGTGGTTAAATATGTAGACCTCAGCTTCAACTCGGAGCTCAGCACAATTAGACTTCTCAATGAAGCGGCCGGCAAAATCGGCGTTAAGCATAACATACTTTTCATGATAGACATGGGTGACTTAAGGGAAGGAATCTTTTTCAAAGATGAGGAGCTCATATTTGCCGCAGTTGAAGAAATATTAGGGATGCCTAATATAAATCTCTATGGAATCGGCGTAAACCTCACATGCTACGGCGCGATTATTCCAAAACAGGATAATTTAGGGGAGCTTGTCGCAATCGCGAAAAAAATCGAAGCGAAATTCGGCATCAAGCTCGAAATGATTTCTGGAGGAAACTCAAGCTCCATCTATCTCATTTGGAAAGAAGGACTCCCTGAAGGAATTAATAACTTGCGCCTCGGCGAAGCCTTCCTGCTCGGAAACGACACCGCCTACGGCGAGACGATTCCGGGAGCATGTCACGACGCGCTCATCCTCGAAGCGCAGATTATCGAGCTTCAGGAAAAACCGTCACTTCCTATAGGAGAGGTAGGAAAGGATGCATTCGGCGAAGTTCCTTACTATGAAGACCGCGGTATAATCAAGCGTGCGATACTCGGCGTAGGTAAGCAGGATACAGATTTAGGCGGCATGAATCCTCTCGACGAGAAGATCGAGATACTCGGCGGTTCATCAGACCACACGATACTCGACCTGACCAAGTCGGATACGAAGTACAAGGTGGGCGACATCATCAGATTCACCTTGGAATACGGTGCAATGCTCAAGCTCGTGACATCGAAATACGTTGACAGGACTTACATAAAATAAACTCATCACGAATGGGGTGCGAATGCTATAAAAAATTAAAAGCCTTACGAGTGAAGTAAAGAAATTATCGGATAAAAAAACGCCTTTTCCGGCAGATTGGGAGTGAAGACAAACTTTGTTCATAAATCTGCCGGGATTTTTTGTGAAAATGAAAAGTAGAATAATATAGGGAAATACATAAGGGCGTAGACGAAGTGAAATCGGGGAATCTCTCATACAAGATTCCGGTCGAAGCGGATGATAACGGCCCTAAGAGCGACCTCGACAAGCTCGCAAGTGATATAAACGAAATATCGCAGGCTACCAACTTGGCCGTTCAGAACGAACTGAAAAACCAGAGAATGAAGACGGATCTCATAAGCAATGTTTCACACGACCTCAAGACACCGCTCACATCGATGATAAGCTATGTAGACCTCCTCAAAACAGAGGGACTTGAATCAGAGAGTGCGCCGGAATATCTTAATATAATCGATGAAAAAACACAGAGACTCAAAATATTAACGGAGAATCTGTTCGAGGCGGCGAAGGCATCCTCAGGAAATATTCCTTGTGACATCACTGATATAAACATTACGGAGATAGTGAATCAGGCGCTCGGCGAAATGTCGGATAGGCTTGAAGCGAGAAACCTCGAAGTCATAGTAAAAAACGAGCTGTTGGACGGAACCGTGCGTGCGGACGGCAAGCTCCTCTGGAGAGTTATAGAAAATCTCTTGTCGAATGTATCGAAATATGCACTCGAAGGCAGCAGGGTTTATATTAACTTAAGCGACGTATCGATAAACAGGCAGACGGGAGCGGACAGAGTTCTTCTTGAAGTAAAAAATATGTCGAAGGACGCACTGAATATACCTGCGGAAGAACTCATGGAGAGATTCAAACGCGGCGACGAATCGAGGAATACGGAAGGCTCCGGACTCGGACTCGCAATCGCCAAAGACCTTACAGTGCTGATGGGCGGAATCTTCGAGATAACCGTTGACGGCGACCTTTTCAAAGCCTCGGTAATGCTCGACAAAAGCTAAATACGATGTAAGATAAAAAAATAGGACAGAGGCTGAACTGATCCCAAAAAGTTAGACCGAGAATCTAACCGGAGGAGGTCAGTTTTTTTATGATAAAATACAGTTTAGAATTTAAGTTTAAGGCAGTTAGAGAATACTTTAGAATGAAAACTCGAAATTTGGTGGAATGAAATTGCCGAATCCGATGGAATGAAAACCGGAAATTCGGTGGAATGAAATTGCCGAATCCGATGGAATGAAAACCGGAAATTCGGTGGAATGAAATTGCTGAATCCGGTGGAATGAAATCGCCAAAAACGGTGAAATGTTTTTATGTTCTTTGTGTATAGTAAAAATGATAAAATATGATATAATCATAATGTATGCGATTGATGAAACATAGAAACAAACAAAATTAACTCACTTAGGAGAAACAGACAAATGACTCTTGACTACAAAAAACTACAAAACGGCTCGGATATTAGAGGAGTTGCGATTGACGGAGTAAGCGGAGAACCCGTGAACTTGGGAAAGGAGGAGGCTTTCAGAATAACCAGAGGCTTTCTTCTGTGGCTGATGGACAGGACAAAAAAAGAACCGCAGGATATAACCGTCTCAATCGGTCATGATTCCAGAATAAGCGCGGACTTTCTTAAGACGACATTGATAGATACTCTGATTCACATAGGGGTTAAGACGATAGACTGCGGTCTCAGCTCTACGCCGGCAATGTTTATGTCAACTATCTTTGACAAATTCAACTGTGACGGTGCAGTGATGATAACGGCATCACACCTGCCTTATAACAGAAACGGTTTTAAGTTTTTTACAAAAGACGGCGGGCTTGAGAAGAAAGATATATCCGATATTATAGCCTACGCTCAGTCGGAGATAGTAATTGAGAGCTTCAAAGTGACGGATACCCCGGATACCAATCCTGTTTCCGAAATGGATTTGATAGGGGCATATTCCGAATTTCTAAAAAACAAGATAAAAACTGAGGTAAGCGGTGCGAATTTCGACAGACCGCTTGATGGCATGAAGATAGTGGTGGATGCAGGCAACGGCGCCGGCGGATTTTTTGCGGAGAAGATATTGAAACCGCTCGGAGCAGACATAAGCGGCTCGCAGTTTTTGGAGCCGGACGGTACATTCCCGAACCACCCTCCGAATCCTGAAAACAGCGAGGCAATGAAGGCAATATCCGAAGCGGTTTTAGCAAATAACGCAGACCTCGGATTGATATTCGACACGGACGTCGACAGGTCTGCGGCGGTGGATAAGGACGGCAGGGAAATATCCAGAAACGCCATAGTTGCACTGGCTGCGGCACTCATTGCAAGGGAACATCCGGGCACTACGGTTGTTACTGACTCGATTACCTCCGTACAGCTTACGGAATACCTCGAAAAATGCCTCGGGCTTAAGCATTTGAGATTTAAGCGCGGTTATAGGAATGTAATCAATAAATCTGTTGAGCTTAATGAGCAGGGAATTGACTCTCAGCTTGCCATCGAAACGTCGGGTCATGCCGCATACAAAGAAAATTACTTCCTTGATGACGGTGCCTACCTTGCCACAAAGATTGTAATCAAAGCGGCTCAGCTCAGGGCTTACGGAGAAACGATAGACTGCATGATAAGGAGTCTCGAAGAACCTAAGGAAGCGATTGAAATCAGACTTCCGATATCAGCAAGCGATTTCAGTCAATATGCGGATAGAGTGCTTGACGGACTTAAGGCTTGGGCAGCCGAGAGGGAAGCCGAGGGAATCAGCATAGTTGAGCCGAACTACGAGGGAATAAGACTTAATTTTGACATGAATATTGATGAAAACAAAAAACACGAAATCGCCGGCTCTGAAAAAAATAAGAGAAAATCAAACGAAACGGATGAAAAAGAATCGGCGGACGGCAGAGCCGTATCCGAGAGCAGCGGCAGGCTCGTAGGCTGGTGCCTGCTCCGCAAGTCATTACACGACCCGATTATGCCTCTCAATATCGAGGTGAGTGAGGGCGAGTGCGGTATGATACTCAACATGATTAAGGGATTTTTTGCAGATTATGAATGCGTTGATATATAATAGGATGCTGTAAGGATTGCTGTGCTTTACTCACGCAGCGAAAGCCAAGGATAGCAATAGATACATCAGCAAATCACATGTATACAAGCATAGCAATAGATATAGCAGCAAATCATATATATAAGGAGAACTTACTTGAAAGACATTACAGACAGGCTTTACGTGGCGACATTTTCCGGAAATGCACTTGAAATGATTTCGAAATATTCAGTAGGCATGGAGATAAACCACACATGCATCTCGAATCTGCTTGAAGATGAGCCGAAAACAAGAAAAAAACTCGTGTCGAATATAAAAAGAGACATAGAGCGTTCATCTGCCGAAAGGCTTGTTTTGCACGGGCCGTTTACGGAGATTCATCCGGTCGCAATGGATGACAGGATACGTGAACTCGGTATGATGCGTCTAAATCAGGCATACGAAATATGCGAGATATTCGACATTAAAAAAATGATAGTTCACACGGGCTGGATACCTTTCGTGTTTTTCAAACAGTATCAGGTTAAAGAGGGGGCGAAATTCTGGAGAAGATTCCTGAACGATAAGCCGAATGATTTTGAAATAGCCCTTGAGAACGTTTTTGAGGATGAGCCTTACACAATGCTTGATTCGGTAAAAGAAATAGATGACGAGAGGGTGAAACTCTGCATTGACACAGGTCACGCTAATCTTATGACTGCAGAGCTTCCGGTCACCGAGTGGATAAAGATTCTCGGCCCGCATATATCGCATTTTCATCTTCATAATAACGACGGGAGCGGGGATTCGCACGGCTCTTTCGATGAAGGAAACATGGACATGGATGAAATACTCGGACTCATCGAAAGATATTGTGACAAGTCCGCCACATTGACAGTGGAAGCGCGAAAAGCGGAGCCGTGCTTAAGCTGGCTTGAACAAAGAGGATACATTAAAAAGAACCCCGAACACGGATAATTTCTTGCCGGCTGTAAGGGATATTAACCATAAATATATTTTAGCAAAAAAAGGAACGGGAGCGCAACAGAATGAATGACAGATTAACGGAAATAATCAAAAAAGTAAACGAAGAAGGAACTCTTGATGAGGGAATGATGAAGGCGGCTTACGACAGGCAGGAGGAGCTTGCTAAACCGATGGGCTCTTTAGGAGAGCTTGAGGCAATAAGTATAAGACTTGCAGGTATAACCGGCGAGATAAAAAACTCGGTTAAAAAACAGGCCGTTCTTATATTCAGCGCGGATAACGGAGTTGTCGACGAGGGAGTAGCTTCTGCGCCGCAATCCGTAACTTTTTCACAGACAATTAACTTCACAAGGGGTTTCACGGGAGTCAGCTCCATTGCAAAATATTGGGGAATAGACCTGCTCGTAACGAATATGGGCGTTAAAATGGAGATACCTGAAGAACTCCATGTTGACGAAAATATAGAAACGGTAGACGGGACTAAGAGACTCACAAAAAAAATAGTGGACAGACGAATTGCCGCAGGTACAAAAAATCTCGCTAAGGAACCGGCTATGAGCAGGGAGGATGCCTTGAAAGGTATTCTCGTAGGAATTGAAGCTGTAGAGAGCCTTAAAGAATTGGGATATGAGATTTTCGGCGTGGGCGAAATGGGGATAGGAAACACCACCACTTCCGCCTGCGTACTCGGCGCACTTACGGGAGAAGATGCGAAAAAATTAGTCGGCCGAGGAGGTGGACTGATGAATGAAGGGCTCGCCAGAAAAATAGAGATAGTCGCGGAAGCGTGCGCAAGGGAAGACAGAGACGACATAATCGGTATACTTGCCGATTTGGGCGGTTTCGATATTGTAGCCATGGTCGGAGCTTATATAGGCGCCGCATATTACAGACTGCCTGTAGTGATAGACGGATATATTTCGGCGGTTGCCGCTTACGCGGCATCCAAGCTGAGCCCTAATACCAAAAATTTCATGTTCGCATCACATAAGTCAAAAGAACCGGGATACATTATAGCGCTTGACGGTCTCGGACTTAATCCGCTGTTTGACCTCGGAATGAGACTCGGCGAGGGTTCGGGCTGTCCGATAAGCTTCAAGATTATCGAAACGGCAACCGCGGCAATGAATAACATGGCGACATTCAGCGAAGGCTCTATTGACGCCGAATATTTAGACGAGATAAGAGCAGGAAACTTCTTCTGATTTGAGGTATTGCCCCAAACGGTATGTCAGGACGCGAACCACAGAAAAATGAAAGGAAAACACCGATGAATATATTCATTTCGGGAGGCGCAAAAAACGGCAAATCGACCTATGCCGAGCAATTTGCGTGTGATATGGCTTACGAAAAAAAGCGCCCGCTTTATTACATTGCGACAATGATTCCGCATGACAGCGAAGACGAGGAAAGAATAGCTCGTCATAGACGCTCGAGAGCGGGCAAGGGTTTCAAGACAATAGAATGCAGCAGTAATATTTCCGAGGCGATAAGCGGCAAGAGAGGAGTCTTTTTAATTGATTCCGTTACCGCACTTCTCTCGAATGAGATGTTTCTTGAAGACGGAACGGTTATTAAGGACGCATACATAAAAGTGGCCGACGACCTTGCGAAGATAATAAACGAACACAGTAATGTCGTATTTGTGTCCGACTACATATATTCGGATGCAATCTCCTACGGAGAATTAACTGATGTATATAAAAGAGGGCTTGCCTTTATAGATAAGACTTTAGCATACCTCTGCGACAGGGTGATAGAAGTGAGTTACGGCTTCCTCGATGAATACGAAAAAGGAAAAAACATATGAAAAAAATATTTACGGGACTTTTAATGTGCTGGGGCAACTTTTGCTATATACCGGGACTGAAGAAATGGGATGAAAACGCAAGAGCATATATGCTCGGCTGGCTTCCTACAGTCGGCTTCGCCATAGGCGCAGTTTGGGCAGCCGTTTATACGGGTTTAATCGCAATAAAGATGCCGTTCATGGCTGTATGCGTCATAACCCTTTGGCTGCCGTTCATGCTTTCGGGTTTCATACATGTGGACGGATATATGGATGTAAACGACGCGCTTATGTCCAGAGGGACACTCGAAAAAAAGAGAGCGATATTAAAGGACAGCACATGTGGAGCCTTTGCTGTCGTGAGTCTTGTTTTCCTGCTTTTCATAGAATTCGGTTTTCTTTCTTCGGCGATAAGCTACGGTATAGATACAGTTAATCTAATCTTGATTACGGTAATTTCGAGGTCGGTTGCGGGACTTTCCGTCCTGAACTTTACGCCCATGGAAACAAGCCAGTACAGTGCGATGAAAGGAGTTAATACCGACCCTGAAGAAAACTGCGAATCGAAGGATCTGAAAAGCGAAGCGGAGAAATCCGAAGACGATATCGACTCGGCAAGCGATTTCGATTCACAGGAAACAAAAGAAAACGGCGCTTCCGCTAAAAGCGGCACAAGAGGAGCCGACATACTTCTTATAGTGCAGCTCATCTTCTACCTTGTACTCGCCGCGCTTTTTTGCACATACTATTTGGCGACTGTTTTCGTGCTCATTGCAACTGTGCTCGGGACCATAATCCCTATACTTGTCGCAAAAAAAGGGCTTCAAGGGATGAACGGCGATATAGCGGGCTACGGCATAATTTGGGGAGAGATGGTCGGCATAATGGCGTTGATTTTTTGCTGACAGAATAAGGAGGAAATATGTTACTTATTATCGGAGGAGCGTATCAGGGAAAGCTTGACTACGCAAAAGAGAAATTCGACATATCGGAGAGCGACATTTTTTACTGCACGAGAGACAGAGCGGAGATTGACTTTAACAAGCGGGTTATAAACAATCTTGATGAGTTCATCTATGCATGTACGAAAGAGGGAAAGGATGCGAGAAAATATCTCGCTGAATACAGAAGTCGCTGGGAAAACTCCGTCATTATTGTGAATGATGTGTCGTGCGGACTTGTGCCTATGGAGCCGCTTGACCGGGAATATCGGGAGGCGGTCGGACGTACGACCGTCTATCTCGGAAAAGAAGCAAGCTCTGCGGTCAGATTGTTTGCGGGACTTGCAAAAAACCTGAAGTAGACAGTGAAAAAACAACGAAAGCTCCAATGAACAGATAAATATTATAAGGATTTAAGTCGCGAGAGTATAGAATTGAATTGAGAAAATACGGATATTATATTAAAAAAGAACGAGAGAAAAACTATGAAGTCATACATTATTTTTATAAGACACGGTATCACTGAGGGAATACTCAAAAAATGGTTTTACGGATGGGCGGATTTGAAGGTTGAACCTGAAGGCTATGAAGAACTCGAAAAATACAAGGCTGAGGGAATATATCCCGACTTGCCACCGTGTGCGAGGTTTTTTACATCAGGGCTCATAAGGACAAACGAAACCTTACAAGCCATATATGGCGACGTGCCTTTCACGGAGCTTTCGGATATGAGGGAAATCAGCTTCGGAGAGTGGGAATGCCGTTCATACAAGGAGCTCAGCGGTGAAAACGGCTGGGATGAGTGGATGAATGACAACGAAGGGAAATTTTCGTTCCCGGGCGGCGAATCGATGAACGAATTTATAGAAAGAATAAATCGCGGGCTCGAAACCCTCCTCGAAAGTCACAGGCTGACCGAAAAAAGATGTCTGCCTGAGGGCGAGGATGCCGTAACGGTCATGATTTGTCACGGCGGAGCAATATCTGCGACCATGCTTAAATGGTTCGGAGAGGACAGAAGTGAATTTTGGAATTGGCTTCCGACGACGGGACTCGGCTACAAGGTATATTTCGAGGACGGCGAGCCGCTATACTATGTTCCCCTCAGGGACTGGGAAAAAGTAAGCGGAGAGCTTGATTGAATATCTTAGGCGCGGAGATATGCCGCACTTGAAATAGTCTCATGACCGAAGTAACGGGCTTACTCGGATATATTATAAAATTTAACAATGATATTGAAAAAAATAAGTTTTTTTGATAAAATTAAGACACCGGAAATAATTAACACTATTTTAACACTATT
>CAYFQR010000013.1:0-30228 GCA_964345365.1 uncultured Oscillospiraceae bacterium | reverse complement strand
TTAACACTATTTTAACACTATTAGGACAATTAGTAGAGAAAAGGGGTTCATATGTCAAATAAAATGAAAGGCAATATATTGCTTTTGATAACGGCATTTATATGGGGAACCGCATTCGTTGCTCAGAAAAGCGGCGGCGAAATAGGTGCGTTTACATTTAACGGTATCCGTACATTCATAGGCGGACTTTTCCTGTTACCGTTTGTATTTTCAGCATATAAAAAGAGAAAGAGATTGGCTTCGACGGGTGAAGAAGTGGCCGTATTCTCTAAAATAGACTATATCGGCGGAGCTGTCTGCGGAGTACTTCTTTTCGTGGCGGGTTCGCTCCAGCAATTCGGTTTGGCATATACCACGGCAGGAAAGGCGGCGTTCATCACCACTCTTTATGTCGTTTTTTGCCCGATTTTGTCGATTTTCCTGTTGAAAAAAGGCGTGAAAATCATCATTTGGATATGCGTCTTTCTTGAGTGTATAGGACTTTATCTTCTCTCCATGAAAGGGGACTTCTCATTGGGGTTCGGAGACACGCTCGTTCTGCTATGTGCGGTGGGCTTCGCCCTCCAGATGATAGCCGTCGATTATTATGTCGAAAAAGTCGACGGACTGAACCTTTCCTGCCTTCAGTTCATGGTTTCCGGAACGCTCGGCATAATCGCAATGATAATCTTTGAGCGTCCTATTGTACCGTCAGAGATTTTAGCTTCCTGGGTAGCTATCTTATATGCGGGAATCCTGAGCTGCGGTATAGGATTTACATTCCAGGTACTCGGACAGAAATATGCAGACCCGTCACTTGCGGCACTCATACTCTGTCTTGAATCCGTATTCGGTGCGCTCGCAGGAGCTGTCGTACTTCACGAGGTTATGACATTCAGAGAGATAATGGGCTGCGTGATAATGTTCGTTGCGGTTATCCTCGCAAATCTCCCTGAAAAAAAAGAGAAACTGCCGGCAGCGAACTAAGCCGCCGGTTTCGGACAGTGTGCTAAGTCGCCGGTTTCGGACAGCGAACGAAATTGCAGGTTGATAAATAAAATTTAGAAAACTCGCATCTTGAGTCGAGATAGATATAAAAACAGCAAAAAAGGAGGATGCCATGATTACAAGAGAAGAAGCATATGAACTTCTAAAAAAATATAACAAAGAAGACTTCCACCTTCATCATGCCAGGATGGTAGAAGGTACCATGAGATATTTTGCAAAAAAATTAGGATATGGGGAAGAAGAAGAGTTTTGGGCTATTGTGGGGCTCCTCCACGATATAGATTTCGAAATGTGGCCGGAAGAGCATTGCAAAAAAGCGCCGGAGCTTCTAAGAGAGGCGGGAGTCGATGAAGATATGATTCATGCTATAGTTTGTCATGCTTACGGGTTCGGAATCGATATCAAGCCCGAAAAAGAAATGGAAAAAGTTCTCTATGCCTGTGATGAACTCACCGGACTTATCGGTGCGGCGGCACTCATGAGACCGTCAAAGTCCGTACAGGATATGGAGCTTAAGTCGTTAAAAAAGAAGTTTAAGGATAAGCGTTTTGCAGCGGGCTGTGACAGAGATACCATAATCGCTGGAGCGGAGATGCTCGGCTGGGAGCTTGATACACTCCTCGGTGAAACGCTTGAAGCCATGAAAACCTGTGAGGAACCGGTAGAATAATGGAAAAATTAAAACAAAGAATCATTGAAGAGGGCGTAAGTATCGGAAGCGATAGGATAAATGTCGACGGTTTCATAAACCACAGGATAGATACCTTGCTTATGGACGAAATAGGTGAAGAGCTTGCAAGAAAGTTTGCGGGAGTCACCGTAGATAAAATCCTGACGGTTGAGTCGAGCGGCATAGCTATCGCTGTTTCGGCTGCCAGATATTTCGGATTCTGTCCGGTAGTGTTTGCCAAAAAAGCAAAACCGAACACGATGAATAACGATTTATATCAGGAGCCGTGCATGTCCTTTACCAAGCAAAAAATGTACGAAATAGTTGTCTCGAAGAAACATATCTCCGCAGGCGAACATATCCTCATAGTAGATGATTTTTTGGCTCATGGAGAAGCGTCGAGAGCGCTTTGCAATATCGTTGAAATGGCTGAGGCGATGGTAGCCGGCATAGGAATCGTAATCTCAAAAGATTTTCAGGGCGGCAAGCAGTGCCTCGAAGACAGGGGTTACCGCGTAGAGACGCTTGCCTCTGTGAAATCAATAAAAAAAGGCAAAATCGAGTTCGTCTAAAAATCAGCGAAACTTATTGGCCGGAAATGCGGATAATGTTCGTTAAAAGGCGAACATTATTTTTTTTGTTCAAAAAATCTCCATATATATAGCGAAGATTTGTTTAATTTGGACGGGTTCTCGGTTATAATTTATTTGTGGTGATTTGTCGGTGCGATAAAGCAGCCGAAAATACCGATTAGAGATTATCAATAAATAGAGAATTGAGGAGAAAGAAATGAAAAAGATTATTGCACTGGCACTCGTAATCGCAATGATATTCTCATTCGCAGCTTGCGGCGACAAGCCGGCTACAGACGGCGGAGAGAATGAAGGCACGGTTTACAAAGTCGGGATGATTTGCATCGGAGACGACAATGCGGCATACGACAGAAACTTCTATATGGCAGCAGACAGCGCTAAAGAAAAGCTCGCTGCAGAAGGTATAGACATCGAATGGATTTACACCTATAATCACCCTGAGGGAGACCCGGTTGCAACAGACTGTGAAGATTTGGCAGGGCAGGGTTGCATCGCAGTATTCTGCAACTCATACGGAATGGAACCTGCTATGCTTTCGGTTGCGGGAGACTATCCTGAAACGGTATTCGCGGGACTCACAAACGAAGGGTCATATAAGGATGACCTCGAAAACACGGTAAACGCATTCCCTTCAATCTATGAGGGAAGATATATCGCAGGTGTTGCGGCAGGTCTTAAGCTTCAGGAAATGATTGACAACGGAGAAATCAAGGAAGACGAAGCTGTAATCGGCTACGTAGGCGCATACACGTTCGCAGAGGTTATCTCGGGTTATACCGCTTTCTATCTCGGCGCCAAATCTGTCTGCCCTTCGGCTACAATGCTCGTAGAGTTTATCGGCTCATGGGGAGATCCTACAATGGAAGCTGCAACCGCAGACGACCTCATCGACAGGGGAGCAAAGCTTATTTCACAGCACTCCGACTCCACTACTCCTGCAACTCAGGCACAGGCAAGAGGAGCCTTCCACATAGGATATAATATCGGAATGTCGGACGTAGCACCTGAAGCATCAATCATTTCTTCAAGAATCGATTGGACAAACTACTTCGTATATGTTATCAAGACAATCGTAGAAGGCGGTAAGGTTGATCAGGACTATACAAGACACGGTATCGCAGACGGAGACGTAGTGCTCACGGAACTTAACGAAGCTGTCGCAGCTCCGGGAACAGCCGAGAAGCTCGCCGAAGTAGAACAGGCTATCGCGGACGGAAGCCTTAAGATTTTCGATACAGCTAACTTCACGGTTGACGGCAAAGAAGTTACAAACGCATTCGCAATCGACACTGACGGCGACTTTATGGCAGATTCCGAAGAAGCAATCTTTGACGGAGCATTCCACGAATCCTATTTCCAGTCCGCGCCTTATTTCGCACTCAGAATTGACGGAATCACCCTTGTAAACGAAGAATACTGATAAAAAATTATCTTCAGATTTATCCAAAAATCAGTAGAAATCTTAACAAAAAACCTATATACTCAAAAGAGGACTTTCAGTCCTCTTTTGGTGTTTTAACGGTTTGAAAGAACTTTAATCCTACAAAGAGACATTTAGACGCCTAATAAAACAAAAAAGTTATTAAAACTTGACCGTTCAGGCGAATCATTTTAAGAAAAGTAATAAAAAAAGGAAAAGTACTATGCAAAACGCCCATGCAGTCGAATTCAAAGGAATAACCAAGCGTTTCGGACAGGTTGTAGCAAATGACAATGTCGATTTATACCTTGACCGAGGCGTTATCATGTCATTACTCGGTGAAAACGGTTCCGGCAAGACTACGCTTATGAATATGCTCGCCGGCATATATTTCCCGGACGAAGGAGAAATATTCGTAAACGGAAAGCCCGTTGCAATAAAATCCCCAAAGGATGCTTTTGAAAACGGTATAGGTATGATACATCAACATTTTAAGTTAGTTGATGTTTTTACCGCAGCGGAGAATATCGTACTCGGACTGAAAGAAGACGGAAGGCTTGACAGAAAAGCCGTATCCGAAAAAGTCAAAGCCATCAGCAATAAATACGGCTTCGACATCGACCCCGATAAAAAGATATATGAGATGTCCGTTTCAGAGAAGCAAACGGTAGAGATAATTAAGGTGCTTTATCGAGGTGCAGACATACTCATTTTGGATGAACCGACAGCGGTACTTACACCGCAGGAAACGGGCAGGCTTTTTGAGATACTCAGGGCTATGAAAGATGACGGCAAAGCCATAATCCTCATAACTCATAAACTGAACGAAGTAATGGAAATCTCCGACGTGGTAGCAGTCTTAAGAAAAGGTTGCCACATAGCCACCGTAAAAACAAGCGAGACGGACGAAATAAAGTTGACCGAAATGATGGTGGGCCGCAGCGTATCGCTTAACATAGACAGACCTGAACCGGTTAATCCTCAGCCGAGACTTACGGTTGCGGGACTTACCGTCAGAGACAGCGAAGGCATTGTCAAATTGAACGATGTGGGCTTTATGGCTTATGGCGGAGAGATACTCGGAATAGCGGGAATCGCAGGGTCGGGACAGAAAGAGCTGCTCGAATCCATAGCCGGGCTCAGGCATATATCCAAAGGCTCTATAATATATACACCTGAGGGCAAGGCGCCGTCAGAGCTTGTCGGCAAGAGCCCTACGGAGATAAAGGACGCAGGTGTCGCTCTCGCATTCGTGCCTGAGGACAGGCTCGGGATGGGACTTGTAGGCGGCATGGGAATGACGGGCAATATGATGCTAAGGTCGTGGAACAAGGGTAAGAGCATATTCATAGACAGAAAAGCTCCCGAGGAGCTCGCAAAGAGGGTTCTTGACAGTCTCGAGGTGAAGACACCGAGCATTAACTACCCTGTCAGGAAGCTTTCGGGAGGAAACGTTCAAAAGGTTCTTGTGGGTCGTGAAATAGCTTCCGCACCGTCCGTGCTTATGAGTGCATATGCGGTGAGGGGACTTGATATAAACACATCCTACACGATATATAACCTTATGACCGAACAGAAGAAAAAAGGCGTTGCCGTGATATTTGTGGGAGAAGACCTCGATGTGCTGCTTGAGCTTTGCGATAAGATACTCGTTCTCGCAGGCGGCAGAGTCAGCGGATTGGTCGACGCGAGAAAAGCGACCAAAGAAGAGATAGGTTTACTTATGACAAGCTATGATGAAAAGGAGGAAAAAAACTGAAATGAAAGAAAAGACACCTCTTATTCGTCTTGCTAAACGCGAGGATATGGCGAGGAACCGAATATGGATGATAAGATTCGCGGCCCTCGTGTTCGCCATTATTTTGGGCGGAATGATATTCGTCATAGCGGGGTCCGACCCTATTACCGCATACGGAGCTATGATTTCCGGCACGCTCGGCAAGGCATCGGGCATCAGGCAGGTCGTAAAGACGGCGATTCCTCTTCTCGGAACGGCACTCGCGCTTGCTCCGTGCTTTGCGATGAGGTATTGGAACATAGGCGCCGAAGGCCAAATTACGATGGGCGCGATAGCTGCAACATTTTTTGCACTGAACTTCGCGAAAACAATACCGTCACCGATACTCCTGCTTATCATGGGAGCCGCTTCACTCGTTTTCGGAGCATTATGGTCCGGAATACCGGCAATTTTTAAGGCAAAATGGGGAACTAACGAAACATTGTTCACTCTCATGATGAATTATATAGCGATTGGAATCGTCGGCTGGCTTCAGGGCGGAGCATGGGAAGGAAAGCCCGGCTCACAGATAATCCCGATGTTTGACAAGGCGGCAGTGCTTCCGAGAGTTTTCGGCGTACACATCGGCTGGATAGTCGTGCTAGCACTCACGGTATTTATGTATGTATACATGAAATATACGAAGCAGGGCTATGAGATATCGGTACTCGGCGAGTCCGAGAATACGGCAAGATATGCAGGGATGAATGTAGCGAAAGTAACGGTAAGAACAGCATGTCTCTCCGGAGGGATAGCCGGACTCATGGGTTTCCTGGTAGCTTCGGGAGCCAATCAGACGCTCTATTCGGGAGTGGCGGGCGGCGTCGGTTTCACCGCCATAACGGTAACCTGGCTCGCACAACTGAATCCGTTCGCGATGATTGCAATATCAACTCTGCTCGCTATACTCTCAAAAGGAGCATCGAGCTTGCAAACGCAGCTTCAGATTCCTGCGTCAATTTCGGATATAATAACCGGTATAATACTTCTGACCATGCTTGGTTGTGAATTTTTCATAAACTATAAGATGATTTTCAGAGGAAAGGAGGCTAAGTAATGGGATTCAATATAGTAGGACTCATTCGTGCCGCGGTTCTTAACGGCACACCCCTTTTGTTCGGAACCTCGGGAGAAATACTGACCGAAAAATCCGGCAACCTCAACCTCGGTGTCGAGGGCCTCATGTTCATGGGAGGCGCCTTCGGACTTTGCGGAGCTTTTGTATACGGCAATATCGCGGGTGACGGAGCAGTCGGCTTTGTCGCCGTAATCCTGGCGCTGCTATGTTCCTTCCTTTCGGGAGTAGTCGGTTCACTCATATACAGTTTTTTGACCATAACTCTTCGTGCTAATCAGAACGTAACCGGACTCGCACTCACTATATTCGGCACGGGCGTGGGACAGTTCGTCGGAGAGCTTATGAGAATAAAGGTCGGAGGAAACGTTACGATTTCAAACGCCTTAAAAGAAGCCTTTGCAGGCCCTATCTTTCCGCCGGCGCTTAGGCAGATACCCGTGCTTGGCGAGATAGTATTCGGATATAACGTGTTCGTATATTTAGGGCTTATTATGGCTCTTGTAATGGCTTACTTTATGAAAAAAACGAGATCGGGTCTTTTCCTTGCCGCTGTGGGCGAATCTCCTCAGACGGCCGACTCGGCGGGAATAAACGTTACAAAATACAGATATCTTGCAACCGTTATAGGCGGAGGAATTTCTGCCGTGGGGGGAATGGTTTACACAATGACAATCGCAGGCTCCGTGTGGAACCACGTCGGACTTTCAGGAGAGGGCTGGGTAGCCGTAGCGCTTGTAATATTCTGCTTGTGGAAGCCGGTCAACTCAATTTGGGGTTCGGTGCTGTTCGGGGGACTGCTCATTCTGTACCTGAGACTTCCTCTGCCGTTTATGCCTACACAGATTTATAAGATAGTGCCTTACATCGCAACCGCGATAGTGCTCATAGTCGTATCGATGAGGCAGCGTAGGGAAGACCAGCCGCCTCAGGGACTCGGACTCAACTATTTCAGAGAAGAGCGCTGATTGTTCAAGCAGTCGCCGAGGGATGAATTTTCTCTTTGCCCGCTGCGCCGAGAGAAATTTGATTATATTCAATGCGGCGATTGTTCGAATCTCCCCGTTGCCCGCTGCGCCGAGAGTTGTTGCCGAGCTTGCGAAACCAAAAGCACGGCAGGTTTATCGGATATTATATCTGCTGTAAGTATGCGAAGCTTAGACACTAACTTTACTTGCAATAAACCGATAAAAATAGTATAATGCACTTGTCTGACAGTCCCGCCCGAATATTTATAATATAGCGGGGACACTCGTACTTTAGGTTGTGGGAAAAATCGGCAGCACATATTAAGAAAAAAACAATGATTATAGCAATGAGAAGTTGAGAGGCGAAGATATGAACTATGAGATGACCATAGCAGGTCTTAAGAGACAGTTACCGATTTGCAAGGTTACAGATGACTTATATATTGCAGCATTTATCATGTTTTCCGATGTGGAAATTACGGTTGCTGCAGCGGGAGAGCTTCTTAAGCAGGCGCCGGACTTCGATGTCTTAATCACAGCGGAGGCAAAAGGAATCCCGCTGTGCTACGAAATGGCAAGACAGGCGGGAACCGACAACTACGTAATTGCCCGCAAAGCACCTAAACTCTATATGACGAATATTCTTTACACGGAAGTCGACTCCATAACGACAGAACACGTTCAGACCCTCTGCATAGGCGATAGAGAGGTGTCGCTGCTGAAGGATAAAAGAGTTCTCATCGTAGACGATGTTATCTCTACGGGTGAGTCACTTCGTTCTCTCGAAAATCTTGTGGAAAGAGCAGGCGGAAATATCGTGGGCAGGATGGCAGTGCTTGCCGAAGGTGAAGCCGCCGACAGAGACGATATAATCTTCCTGGAGAAACTTCCTGTATTTAATCGGGACGGAAGCGTTAAATAAAAAATGAAATACAGCCGTCCGAAAGGGCGGCTTATAATATTTTAGGAGATAATTACAGAAATGAAAAAATATGACATAATCATAATAGGTGCAGGCTCGGGCGGAATCTTTGCCGCATACGAACTTGTCAAAGAAAACAAAGGGCTTAAAATAGCCGTATTTGAGCAGGGAAACGAACTTAAGAGAAGAAAGTGTCCTATAGACGGGAAGAAAATCACATCATGCGTTAGATGCAGGACATGCTCCATTATGAGCGGCTTCGGCGGTGCGGGAGCTTTTTCGGACGGTAAATATAATATTACGAACGAATTCGGCGGCAATCTTTTTGAGTACATAGGTCGCGATGAGGCGACGGAACTCATGAATTATGTGGATTCGATAAATATGAAACACGGCGGGAAAGGCACTAAGCTCTACTCGACAGCGAATTCCGAGATAAAAAAGAAATGCTTCGAAAACGACCTCAAGCTTTTGGAGGCGCAGGTAAGACATCTGGGCACGGACAAGAACTACGTGGTTCTCGAAAACATATATGAGGAACTGAAAGAAAAAGTCGATTTTTATTTCCTTACAGAAGTAAAAACCGTTTCAAAGCTTGCAGACGTATATGTCATTGATACCGAAAAAGAAAAATATAATGCACCCAAGCTGATAATATCCGTAGGCCGCACCGGCAGCAAATGGATGGGTTCTATTTGCGAAAAACTGGGAATCAAGACCAAGTCGAACCGTGTTGATATAGGTGTAAGGATAGAGATGCCGCATGAGGTGTTTTCCGAGCTTACGGACGAGCTCTATGAGAGCAAGATAGTATACAGGACAAAAAAGTATGACGACCTCGTAAGGACGTTCTGCATGAACCCCCACGGTGTCGTGGTAAATGAGAATACGAACGGTATAGTTACCGTAAACGGTCATAGCTACGAAGACCCCGCACTTCATACCGAGAACACCAACTTCGCACTCTTAGTGTCAAAGAGCTTCACGGAGCCTTTTAAGGACTCTAACGGCTACGGAGAGAGCATCGCTCATCTTTCGAACATGCTCGGAGGCGGAGTTATCGTGCAGAGGTTCGGCGACTTGATTCACGGAAGAAGAACCAACGACGACAGGCTCGAAAGCAGCTTCGTGAGACCGACTCTCAAGGCAACGCCCGGAGACTTAAGCCTCGTTATTCCTAAGAGAATAATGGACGATATAATCGAAATGGTATATGCTCTTGACAAGATTGCGCCGGGAACAGCCAATCATGACACGCTGCTTTACGGTGTGGAAGTCAAATTCTATAATATGCAGGTGGCGCTTGATGAAAATCTTGAGACAGTGCATAAAGGACTCTACGTGATAGGCGACGGGTCGGGCGTAACTCATTCGCTTTCGCATGCGTCCGCATCGGGCGTATATGTAGCGAGAAAAATAACGGAAACATGGAACAGGTAAACCTCTTTGAAAATCAAATATCGCAGCCGCTCGCAGCAAGACTGAGGCCGAGAGACCTCGGTGAATACGCGGGACAGACGCATCTCCTCGGGAAAGGTAAGGTCTTAAGGAGGCTTATTGAGGATGACAAAATCAGCTCAATGATTTTTTGGGGACCTCCCGGAGTCGGAAAGACAACACTCGCCCGTATAATTGCGAGCAGGACTAAGGCGGCATTCATCGATTTTTCGGCGGTAAATTCCGGGATAAAAGAGATTCGCCAGGTGATGAACGAAGCCGAAGAAAACCGTAAATTCGGAGGGAAGACCATACTCTTCGTGGACGAGATACACAGGTTTAACAAGGCGCAGCAGGATGCCTTCCTTCCTTTTGTCGAAAAAGGCTCCATTATACTTATCGGTGCGACTACAGAGAATCCGTCATTTGAGGTGAACAGCGCGCTTCTTTCGAGATGCAAGGTGTTCATGCTTCATGCGCTTTCACCGGAAGAGATTGCAGAGCTTCTTAAGAGGGCCTTAAAAGACGAGAGAGGCTTCGATGACCAAAAGATAATTATAGAGGAAGATTGTATTAACATGATAGCCCGCTTTGCCAACGGCGACGCAAGGACGGCGCTGTCTACTTTGGAAATGGTAATTCTTAACGGAGATATTTCAAAAGACGGTAAGACTACCGTAACGAAGGATACATTAGAGCAATGTATATCTAAGAAATCGTTATTATACGATAAGAACGGAGAGGAACATTATAATATTATTTCGGCGCTCCACAAGTCGATGAGAAATTCCGACCCCGATGCAGCGGTATATTGGCTTGCAAGGATGCTCGAAGCTGGAGAAGACCCTCTTTATATAGCGAGGCGTGTGCTGAGATTTGCCGCGGAGGATATCGGGCTTGCCGACCCGAGAGCTATGGAGCAGGGTGTTGCGGCATACCAGAGCTGCCATTTCATCGGAATGCCGGAGTGTACCGTACATCTCACGCAGGCGGTTATATATATGTCTATGGCACCTAAGAGCAATGCTATGGAAGTAGCATATTTTTCGGCTAAAGACGATGCGATAAATATGCTCGCGGAGCCGGTGCCTATGAATATAAGAAACGCACCGACTGCTCTCATGAAAGAGCAGGGCTACGGCAAAGGATATAAATATGCGCATAACTACAAGGGGCATATCACGGACATGCAGTGCCTGCCGGATTCGCTCCTCGGCAAAGAATATTTCAAGCCCTCGGATAACGGACTCGAATCCAAATATAAGGAGAGACTTAAACAGATAAAAGCCTTCAAAGAAAAGCATAAATAATTTTTTTTAGGAGATTGATGATGGATAACAAGTATATCGAGAAGAAAGAAGTCAGTGCAGAGAGTATCGTTTTCCCTGTATTATTTTTTGGTTTTTTGCAGTATTGGCGATGAAAATGGGGCTCGCCAACGAGATAAACACCATAATGAATACGGCATACGACCTTTTGGTTAATACGGTTTTGTATATCGCGGCGGTCTGCGTCGTAATGGGTGCCGTTTCTGAGCTTCTTGTCGAGTTCGGTTTCGTAAATCTGGCGAACAGATTTTTAAGACATTTGATGAAACCGGTTTTCGGGCTTCCGGGTGCCGCCTCTCTCGGTGTACTCGCGACATTTCTTTCGGATAATCCGGCAATACTCACACTTGCCGACAACCCGAGATTCAAGCAGTATTTCAAGGCATATCAATTTCCTGCACTTACCAATTTAGGAACAGCTTTCGGCATGGGGCTGATTGTATGCACATATATGATGAGCCTCACCACCATAACAGGTGAAAGCTATGTGACGGCCGTCGGTATAGGTTTGCTCGGCGCATGCATAGGCGCTGTGGTCAGCACAAGGTTAATGATGGTGTTCACATCGAGAAGATTCGGAAGAGAATTGACGGCTAAAGAAGTCTTCCCTTCGACGAATCTTGAAGAACAGATAGAAGCATCGGAGGGAATGAGGCTTGTAAGAGCGGGAGATGTGGGAAACAGAATATTAGCGGCAATTCTTGAGGGAGGTGCAAGCGGAGTGAAATTGGGTGCGAGCATAATTCCGGGAGTGCTTATTATTTGCACCGTTATAATGATGCTTATGAACGGGCCGTCGGAGTCGGGCGAATATACGGGAGCGGCTGATAGAGGCTTGCAAATGAGTACCTTTCGCTATATGTGTTTTCAAGAACGTTTATCGGCTGATAGAGGCTTGCAAATAAGCCTCTTTTGCTATATATTATTTATAGATACTTAATACCTAAATGTCATAAAGAGAAAGAGAAAAGGAGATAAAAAAATGGCGATTAGAGTTGGAATAAACGGTTTCGGAAGAATTGCAAGAGTTGTGATGAGAGCTGCGGTTAACATGCCTGACATAGAAATCAAGGCAATTAACTGGAGAAACGCAGACCTCGATTACATGGTTTACATGCTGAAATATGATTCGGTTTTCGGCAGATTTCCGAAGAGCATTGAACGTGACGAGACCGGATTATTCGTAGACGGTAAGCGCATAGACGTGTATACAAAAACCGATGCCACAGAAATTCCGTGGAAAGAAGCGGGCATTGATTATGTGATAGACTGCACAGGCGCATACGTAACCACTGAAACGGCTATGGATCATATAAAGGCGGGTGCTAAGCATGTTATTATTTCCGCACCGGCAAAGGACGAGGGAACTCCTACATTCGTATACGGAGTAAACCACGAAAAATACAGCTCCGACATGGCTGTTATATCGAATGCGTCCTGTACGACGAACTGTCTTGCTCCTCTGATGAAGGTTATCGAAGATAACTGGGGCATTAAAGAAGGGCTTATGTCCACAATTCATGCCGCCACGGCTAAACAGAAAGTAGTAGACTCCAAGTCATTAAAGGATTGGAGAACGGGCAGAAGCGTATTCGGCAATGTAATACCGTCAACTACAGGTGCAGCTAAGGCTGTGGGTCTGGTAATCCCTTCACTAAAAGGCAAGATGACGGGTATATCCTACAGAGTGCCTACTGCAAACGTATCCGTAATAGACGTGAATGTCGTGCTTGATTCACCTGCAAGCCTCGACGAAATAAGAGCGAAGATAAAAGAAGCTTCGGAAACGACGATGAAGGGCGTAATAGAATATGTGGACGATGAGGTTGTGTCGATAGATTTCGTTGGAGACCCTTGCACATCCATATTCGACTCAAGAGAATCCATAGAGCTCAATGACCATTTCTTCAAGTTAGTCGCATATTATGACAACGAGTTCGGCTACTGCTCGAACCTCCTGAATATGCTTCACTATATGGATAAGGTAGAGAATAAATAAGCAAAAATATAGAACGTAATTCAGAGAGTATGAGACTCATACTCTCTGATTATTTTTTGAATATCAAAATCATATAATAGAGCAAAAAACTCATTTAATATGTCCTCGGCAAGCTCTTGAACGGTAAAAGGACGAACAGGCTTTTCGATATATCCTGCTATATCTGTCAGCTCATCAGGGAGAGAAGATTTGAAACAATTCACGCCGATACCCACATAAATGGCGGATATTTTGCCGACCCCGCAGGTTTCCGCTTCCGTCAATATTCCGGCGACTTTTTTGCCGTCGATGTATATGTCGTTTATAGGCTTTATCATAGGCGGAATGACGCTGAAACGAGACAGTGTACGCCTGAGAGCGACAGCCGTCATCCTCGTTACCGTAAGTGAGTGTTCCAAATTAAAAGTCGGCTTGAAACCGACAGTCATATAAAGACCGGAATCAGGCGGAGAAAAGAAACTTTTGCCGTGAGTGCCGCGACCTCCTGTCTGCTGCCGGGCAATTGCGACAGAAGGAATATCGCCGAGCGGCAGTTTTTTTATGTAATTGTTTGTTGAATCCACACAATCCAACATTATAACGTCACATTTATATAATATATTCATAGGGGCATTATATCAAAAAATCGTTCGAAAATACAGAGGATATTACTTTTTTTGAGTGTGATGTGATATAATAACTGTGTATAAACTATGTGAATTAATATGATGTTTTTCGGCATGCATGCTTTCGCAGCGAGGCGGTTTGCCAAGAATCTTAATAAAGAAAGGTAAAAAAGGATTTAATACATGGGTTTTTTAGAAAAGGTATTTGGGGACATTAACACTAAAGAGATTAGGAAGCTTGAAAAAATTGCCGACAAGGTAATGGCGCTTGAAGGTGAGATGGCAGCTTTGTCGGATGAAGAATTAAAGGCCAAAACACCGTTTTTTCGGGGCAGGCTCGCAAACGGAGAAACCTTGGACGATATACTTCCTGAAGCGTTTGCGGTTTGTAGAGAAGCCGCATGGCGTACTCTCGACATGAAGCATTTCAGGGTGCAGGTAATAGGCGGAATCTGTCTTCACCAAGGCAGGATTTCCGAAATGAAAACGGGAGAAGGAAAAACTCTCGTAGCCACACTTCCGACCTATCTCAATGCCCTTGAGGGCAGGGGTGTGCACGTGGTTACGGTAAACGATTATTTGGCTAAGCGTGACTCGGAGTGGATGGGGCAGGTCTATTCTTTCCTGGGGCTTACCGTAGGATGCGTAATTCACGGTATAAGCGATCAGCAGAGAAAAGACAGCTACCTTGCGGATATAACCTACGGCACGAACAATGAGTTCGGTTTCGACTACCTCAGAGACAATATGGCTACATATAAGGAAGAGCTCACGCAGAGAGAGCTTAACTATGCCATCGTCGACGAGGTCGACTCAATACTCATAGACGAAGCGAGAACGCCGCTCATCATTTCCGGTCGCGGCGATGAATCGACAGACCTCTATCAGACAGCTGACAGGTTTGTAAGGACGCTCAAAATCGAAGAAGATTATACGACCGACGAAAAGGATAAAAAGGTATCTCTTACCGATGAGGGCGTGGTAAAAGCCGAAAAGTATTTCATGATAGACAACTTCGGCGACCCTGAAAACATGGAAATCAACCACCATGTGCTCAATGCTCTCAAGGCTCACTCCATGATGAAGAGGGATATAGACTATATTGCAAAAGACGGAGAGATTATCATAGTGGATGAGTTTACGGGTCGTCTAATGTACGGGAGAAGATATTCGAACGGACTCCATCAGGCTATCGAAGCTAAAGAGGGCGTACTCGTGCGTGCGGAATCTAAGACCCTTGCCACAATTACACTCCAGAACTATTTCAGGATGTATAACAAATTAGCAGGTATGACGGGTACCGCAAAGACCGAGGAAGAAGAATTCAGGGACATCTACGGAATGGACGTACTTGAGATACCGACTAACAGACCGGTAATAAGAGATGACCTTGACGATGCGATATTCTCGACTCAGAAAGCGAAATACAAGGCCATCATCGAGCGAATAGCCGAAGTTCATGAAACCGGTCAACCTATTCTGGTAGGTACCATTTCGATAGAGATTTCGGAATTTCTTTCACACCTTTTAGACAGAAGAGGAATCAAACACAATGTTTTGAACGCCAAGCATCACGAAAAAGAAGCTCAGATTGTAGCGGAAGCCGGAAGATTCGGCGCCGTAACCATCGCCACGAACATGGCCGGTCGTGGTACGGACATAATCTTAGGCGGAAAGGATTGCACGGAAGAAGAACATAACCTTGTCGTAGAGCTCGGCGGATTATGCATAATAGGTACCGAGAGACACGAGTCGAGACGTATAGATAATCAGCTCAGGGGTCGTGCCGGTCGTCAGGGAGACCCGGGAATGACACAGTTCTTTATCTCGCTCGAGGATGATTTGATGAGATTGTTCGGCGGCTCGCGTATGCAGGGCGTAATGGATAAATTCGGCATGTCCGATGAGGCTATCGGTGCGGGGATGCTTTCCAAGACCATCGAGAACGCTCAGAAAAAAGTCGAGTCCAGAAACTATGAAGTTCGTAAATACGTTCTCCAGTATGATAATGTTATGAATAAACAGCGTGAAGTCATATACGACGAAAGACGTAAGGTCCTCTTCGGTGAAGAGGTTAAAGGCTATGTAATGGGCATGATGGAAAACCTGGTTTCAAACATTGTAAGCCAGGCAACCGTCGGAGCAAAATACCCGGAAGAATGGCATTTCGACCTTCTGAACACGAATCTTGCGAGAATAGTAAACAAACTGCCTGAAATCAAGTTCGATGAAAACAAGATGCACAGTTGGACTGAAGACGACCTCGAGGAAGCGGTTCTCGAGCTTATGAAAAATGTCTATGCGGATAAAGAAGCCGAAATCGGCGAGGAAGTGATGCGCGAGGTCGAAAAGATGATTATGCTCAGGGTTGTTGACAATCGCTGGATGGATCATATAGACGCGATGGACGATCTTAAACAGGGAGTCGGACTCAGGGCGCTCGGCCAGATAGACCCGGCTGTCGCATATGCCAACGAGGGCTTCGACATGTTCGAGGAGATGATATCTGATATTCAGGAAGAAACGGTAAGATTCTGCTATAACGTCACAGTGAATACCAACACGGAGCGTAGGCGTGTAGTTAAAAAAGGAGAGGCGAGAAAAGAAGAATACAGGGACGATGCTTCACTTGATGGAGCAGACTCGACGGGCAGAGGTTCAATGCCGAAGGCGGCGCCAAAGGCTGAAGACGGCGGAAAACAGGAGACATTTAGACGTGAAACGCCAAAGGTCGGCAGAAACGATATGTGCCCGTGCGGCTCAGGCAAAAAATACAAGAACTGCTGCGGCAGAAACTGATTTTTTGCAACAGTATATATAACAGATTATATGCCATAGGCATGAAAGGGGAAAGACTGATGCTTAAACTTGAACAGATAAAGCAGGAAATACCGGCAATAAAGCCGGTTTTAGCGGAAGTTCGTT
Organism: uncultured Oscillospiraceae bacterium; assembly: GCA_964345365.1. GTDB lineage: Bacteria > Bacillota > Clostridia > Peptostreptococcales > Anaerovoracaceae > RUG754. The sequence continues at coordinate 13,522 of CAYFQR010000013.1, read as the reverse complement.
ACTCTCTTTGACGTCGATAAACTTAAAAGCGAGGTAGAGAGAGCTAACAGAGAAATCGAGCAACCTGACTTTTGGGATAATTTGGAATATGCCCAAAAGGTCATGAAAGAAAAAAGCAGCATGGAGCAATCCATAGAAGGCTGGGAGAAGCTTAACACGGGTCTTAGTGATATCGTCGAAATGGTTGAACTTGCCGAATCCGAAGAGGATGAGGAATTGGCGGATGCGATTATCGGCGATTTTGAGATTCTAAAAAACGAATTAGAGGAGCTGAGAATAAAAACTCTTCTGACGGGAAAGTATGATTCAAAGAATGCCATACTTTCAATTCACGCGGGAGCGGGCGGTGTGGAAGCTATGGACTGGGCAGGGATGCTGCTCAGAATGTACACGAGATGGTGCGAAAAAAAAGGCTATAAGGTTAAGATGCTTGACCTGCAGGACGATACGGAAGCGGGCATCAAGTCAGCTACGCTTATAGCGGAGGGCGAAAACGCCTACGGCTATCTGAAAAATGAAAAGGGTACGCACAGGCTTGTCAGGCTGTCTCCTTTTAACGCTCAGAACAAGAGGCAGACTTCATTCGCACTCGTCGAGGTTACGCCGGAGATAGATGATAATATAGAAGTAGAGATAAGCTCTGAAGATATCAGAGTGGACACCTATCGCTCTTCGGGAGCCGGCGGTCAGCATGTAAACAAGACCGACTCGGCGATAAGGATAACACATATTCCGACGGGGATAGTCGTAACCTGCCAGAACGAGCGAAGCCAGATACAGAACAGAGAAACTGCGATGAGAGTTCTTAAAGCGAGGCTTATCGAGCTTGCCGAGGAACAGCACAAAGAAGACATAAAAGAGATAAAAGGCGATCTCGGCATGGGTACCTGGGGCAATCAGATTCGCTCATACGTGTTCCAACCGTATACCATGGTTAAAGACCACAGGACGAACTTTGAGATTTCAAACGTCAATGCCGTAATGGACGGCGAACTCGACGGCTTCATGAACGCCAAACTCCAGATGAAAGAGGAATAATTTCACTATGAATATTACAGAAAAACTTGCAAGCGAATTTCGAATCAGAAGCAGCCAAATAGAGCAGACCGTAGCATTGATTGATGAGGGTAACACGATACCTTTCATCGCAAGGTACAGAAAAGAAGTGACCGGCGGGCTCTCGGACGTAACGCTGAGGGATTTAAGTGAAAGACTTGAATACTTAAGAAACCTCGAAGCCAGAAAGGAAGAGGTTATACGTCTTATCGACGAGCAGGAAAAGCTCACGGAAGAGCTTAGAGAGGAAATCCTAAAAGCTGAAGTTCTCCAAAGAGTGGAAGACCTCTACAAACCGTATAAGCAAAAGAAATCAACCAGAGCCTCCAAAGCAAAGGAAAGAGGCTTGGAGCCTTTGGCTGTCAGGATATATGCGCAGAGCGATATGGAAGGAAATCCTGAAGACTTTGCGACAGAATTCGTAAATCCCGAAAAAGATGTCAATACGGCGGAAGAAGCTCTTCAGGGAGCATGTGACATCATAGCCGAGATGATATCGGACGATGCCGAGATTACGAAAGAAATCAGAGAAAAGACAATCTCGTCGGGAACCATAATATCGGAAGCCGTAGACCCGGAAGAAAAGACCGTTTATGAGATGTACTACGAATTCTGCGAAGGTATAGACAAAATACCTAACCATAGAGTTCTTGCGATAAATCGCGGCGAGAAAGAAAAGAAACTCAAGGTCAAGGTCGGCATCGAACTCGAAAAGATGACAGAAATCATAGATGCCGCCGTGATGAGAAATCATAAGTCCATTTATACGGCTCTGCTCACGGCTACAATCGAGGACGCATACAAGAGGCTCATGGCTCCGTCAATCGAGAGAGAAATGAGAAATATGCTGACGGAGAGAGCCGAAGCGGAAGCTGTCAAGATATTCGCAAAGAATACCGAAAATCTTCTCATGGCGCCGCCTGTCAAAAATAAGCGCATCATCGCAATAGACCCGGGTTACCGCACAGGCTGTAAGGTCGCGGTTATAGACGAAACCGGTAAGCTCAAGGCGTATACGACAGTATATCCTACAGAGCCAAAGAATGATATTGCCGGCACGGAAGCCGTTCTCAAGAAACTAACGGACAAATTCAAGACCGATATAATTGTTATCGGTAACGGCACGGCTTCCAGAGAAACTGAAGAGGTTGTCGCCAACTTCATAAAGAAGAACGGGCTCGCAATACAATATACTATAGTAAACGAAGCGGGAGCATCGGTATATTCGGCATCGAAATTGGCTTCCGAGGAATATCCCGACCTTGACGTTACCACGAGAGGCGCGATGTCTCTCGGCAGGAGGCTCCAAGACCCGCTTGCCGAGCTTGTCAAGATAGACCCTAAATCAATCGGTGTAGGGCAGTATCAGCACGACATCAACCAAAAGCTCTTGGAAACGGCGCTCACGGGTGTAGTTGAAAACTGCGTGAACAGAGTCGGTGTGGATTTGAACACGGCTTCACCGTCGCTTTTATCCTATATTTCGGGTGTTAATTCGGCAATCGCAAAAAATATAGTTACTTACAGGGAAGAAAACGGTGCTTTCACGGACAGGAAGCAGCTCCTTAAGGTTCCTAAATTGGGCCCGAAAGCCTTCGAGCAGTGTGCAGGCTTCATGCGAATATCAGGAGCAAAAAATCCTCTCGACTCCACATCGGTACACCCGGAGTCATATGATGCCGCCGTAAAACTGATGTCAAAACTCGGCATGGACATATCGGCGATAGCGTCGGGCGGAGCAGAGAATATTGAGTCAGGAATTAAACTTCTCTATATGGGAAAGCCGTACAACGTCGCATTAAAGAGCCTCGCCGAGGAGCTTGGCGTTGGAGAGTTTACGCTTTCCGACATCATAGAAGAAATGAAAAAACCCGCCAGAGACCCGAGAGAAGATGCGCCGCCTGTCGTATTCAGAAACGACGTGAAAAAATTTGAAGACCTCAAGATAGACATGGAACTGACAGGCACGGTCAGAAATGTTGTAGACTTCGGAGCCTTCGTTGATATAGGTGTAAAGAATGACGGACTTGTGCATATATCGCAATTAAGCGATAAATATGTGAAACACCCTATGGACGTAGTATCGGTAGGCGACACCGTTAAGACCAGGATTATTTCCATAGACTACGAAAAAGGCAAGGTCGGCCTTACCATGAAAGGAATCAAACAGAAATGATAAATACAATACTTTGGGATTTTGACGGAACCCTCGTAGACACGAATCAGCTCATTATTGAGTCATGGCAGCATACATACAGGCATTATTTGGGTTATGAAAAACCCGAGGAAGTTATAATCCGTTGTTTTGGGGAGCCGCTTCTTATCACACTTGCGAGAGAATTTCCGAACGTTGACCCGGAAGAATCTTCCGCAATATATAGATCCTATCAAAAAGGCATATCAGAGGACTTTATCAAGACGGTGCCGGGAATAGCAGATGCTATCAAGAAGTTTAATGAACTCGGACTTAAGCAGTGCATAGTTACATCAAGGAGCGGCGAGTCCACATTGAGATACCTCGATATTTTCGGATTAAGAGACTGCTTCGACGGGATTGTCAGCTGCGACGATACGGATAAACACAAACCCGAACCTGAGCCGATTCTGTTAGCCCTTGAAAAGATGGGCGTAAACGCGGGGGAAGCGATAATGATAGGCGACGGGCCTTTTGACATCAAGTGCGCTAACAATGCGGGAGTGCGCTCGGTGCTTGTCGGCTGGAGAGCGACAGTAGGAGTAGACCCTATAATCGACGACGCCGAAGAAACCTACGAGGTTGATACACCGGAAGCACTGGTAGAGCTTATTATAAACATAAAGTAGTCGATATAGTTGAGAGAACGAACGAGGGGTTGCCGTTGCTGAATACAGCTGTAAAATAATATAATTATGTTAAGAATATTCACGGGCAGAGAATCCGTAGATACCGAAAAGTTCATATTCAGCCATATTGCCGAAGAAGGCAGAGGAGCGAGAGCACTGGTTATAGTGCCTGACCAATATACCCTCGAAGCTGAGCGGCGGCTTTTTTACGAGACAGGAGCGAAAGCTCTCATGGACACGGAGATTGTCTCGCTGTCCCGTTTAGGGCATCGAATACTTCGGGAGCTCGGCGGAGAAAAGAGAACATTCATAGATAAATACGGCAGGCACATGATTCTGGATTCAATCATGCGTGAAAAGCGTGAGATGCTTCAGGTTTTTCGCGGCATGGAGGGAAAGTCATCATTTCTTGAGATGCTTAATAACTTCATCTCCGAGATGAAGCAGTTTAATGCGGGTGAAGCCGAGCTTACCGAAATAATCTCAAAGACGGAAGAAGGCTCATATACTGAGAAGAAACTTTCGGATATCAGGCTTCTTTACATTGAATACGAAAAGCGCATTGAGGGGAAGTACACGGACTCCGAGGATTATATAGACTTATTTTTGTCGAAAATAAAAGATTCCGAGCTTATAAAAGGGAACACTGTTTGGGTCTACGGCTTCGACAGCTTCGCACCTAAGGCGCTCTCCGTAATCGGAGAGCTTACAGCGTATGCGGGAGAGGTGAATGTTTGCCTTACATATTCTGATGAAGAGGGCGAAAGAGACGGTGAAATCTTCGCACTTACAGGAATCGTCAAGGATAACCTCGTGAGGCAGGCGGAAACGAGGGGTATATCCTGTGAAATACATAAGATACCCGAAAAGTTCATTGAGAAAAAACCGAGCCGTGCGATAGAGCATCTTGAAAAGGAGCTCTATGCCATACCGGCATTTCCGTTTGAAGAGGAAGCCGGAGAAATCACGCTCGTTGAAGCGGCGAACCTCTATTCAGAGGCTGAAGACGCAGCTTCCTATGTGCTTTCGCTCGTAAGAGATGAGGGCTACAGATATAGAGACATAAAGGTAATCTGCAACGACAGCGAAACGCTTGCGCCGATAATGCGGAGGATATTCAGGGAATACGGAATTGAACTTTTCTCCGACGATGAGAGAAGTGTCGAGTCGAGCCCGATTGTGAGATATATAATATCCATGCTTGAAGCGGTAATGTCGGGTTACCTTAGAAGCTGCATAATCGGCATGGTTAAATCGGGAATGAGCGATTTGACGGCTGACGAGATAATGGACATCGAAAACTACGCCGTTAAATACAGAGTAAACGGCTCGACTTGGAAAAAACCTTTCACCAAAGGAAGCTTCGAGTATGAGCCCGAAGAGATAGAGAGATTAAACGACATAAGGGAGAGAATAACTGCCCCTTTAGAACGTTTCAAAACCTTGCTCGATGCAAAAAAAATGAGCGAGTTCATAGAAGCGCTATATGATTTTTTGCAAAACGAGGGACACATACCCGAAAAGATAGAAGCTCTGGCGAAGTCGCAGCTTGAAGCCGGCAGAGAGGATTTGGCGGAAGAAACCGACCAAATATGGAAGGCTGTAGTTAGGATAATCGACCAGATTTATGAAATAACCTCGGGTAAGGATTTTGACGCCAAGGCTTTTTTGAGCTACTTCAAAAAAGGAATCTCCGAAATTAAAATCGGCGTTCTGCCGCCAACTTCGGATTCACTCATCATGGGTAATATGCAAAGAACCCGCCCCGGAAACGTCAAAGCACTTGTGGCGGTAGGAGCCAACGAGGGCGTGATACCTAAGGGAATAAGCCCGGCAGGGTTCTTCGGAGAAGAAGAAAAAAACATGTTCAAAGAGCAAGGGGTTGAGCTATGCAAGCTCGATTCCGTCATGCTCTCCGAAGAAAAATTAGGCATATACCGTATTTTGACAAGCCCTAAAGAGAAACTTTATGTGAGCTTTTCAAGCGGCGACGCGGAAGGTAAGTCTGCTAAACCGTCGCCTGTTTTCATGAAACTGAAAGAAATCTTCCCGAAAGTAAAAGCGAGGAGAGATATTGTCAGCGGGAACGATTACTCGATGCTCCTAAACGGAGAAACGGCAGGTCTCAGACACATTACCGAAAGCTTAAGAAAAACTTCGGAGGGCGAGTCAATGCCTGATGAAATGCTGAAAGGGCTCTCATGGTTAAAGAGAGAAAAAAGTGAAGCGCTCGCCGCGATTTACTCCGGGATAGCGAATCAAAACGAAGCGGAGCCGCTTGGAAACATTCAAGCCGCCAAGCTCTATCCGAGAACTGAGACCGCTGAACTCAGGCTCAGCCCTTCGGGAATTGAGAAGTACAGCAGATGTCCGTTCTCATATTATATAGGCTATGGGCTTAAACCCGATGAGAGAAGGATTTTTGAGGTTTCGAGCAGAGAGATAGGAGATATATACCATAGCTCTATAATGGAGATAACAAGTAGGCTTACTCCGAAAGAGGGTGCGCTTACGGCTCATTCGTCAATGTGGATGACGATAACCGATGACGAGCTTAGGGATATGATTGCCGAAATCATCGAAAAAGAGTCGGCGAACTACCGTGACGGGCTGTTCAAGTCGGGCAGCGAAGAAAACTACAGGGCTGAAAGGATAAAATCGGCATGCTTCAATGCTGCGAAGGCTCTCATAGACCAGGTAAGAGCAGGCAGCATATTATCAAGTTGCTTTGAAGAGGCTTTCGGAAGAGGAAGAATAATCCCTGCCATCGAGATAATGACCGATTCGGGTAAGGCATACATAGAGGGAAAGATTGACAGAGTAGACTTCCTTAAGGATGACAGGGTCAAGATTATAGACTACAAGACAGGTAATGAAACTTTCAGCATCAAAGAAGCGAGAGAAGGATATAGGCTTCAACTAATGCTCTATTTATGTGCAGCGAAAGGCGAGAAAGGGAAGCCTGCGGGTGTCTTTTATTTCCGCATTTACGAGCCCGTTATAGAGGTAAGCGAAGCGAAAGTAGACAAAGAAATGCTGAGGGAAGCACTCAAAAAAGAGTTCAAGCTAAACGGTATCATAGTCGATGAACCTGAGGTTATAAGAGCGGTTGCCGGTGAGTTTGAAAAAACTTCCGATATTTTGAACATAAGGATGACCGAAGACGGTGTGAAATCAAGCGGAAGGACGGAAGAAACCGTAATTTCCGAGGAAGCGTTTAATGAACTCGAAAACGCGGTACTCGAAAAAGTTAGAGAGGCTGCGATCTCTCTTGCGAATGGAGAAATCGACATACATCCGATGAAAACCAAGACCCGTTCAGCCTGCACATACTGCAGCTACAAAGGAATCTGCCGCTTCGATACGGTGTTTGAAGGAAACAGCTATAATATAATCCGTTAATACGTATTCAACAGGTAATCTACATAATGAAAATGTAATGAGCAGTATTGCGAAAATAAACGCATTGATAAAAAACCAACCGAAAACGGCAATCTAAAAGACAAGAAGGAGGGGACAGACATGAAAAAGATAATTCTTAACGTAATCGCAGTCGTATTGATTATTGCTATGGGCACGGGGAGCGCGCTGGGTGCCGGCATTTCAGACGCGGGACAGCCGACGGGAATTGACGAGCTGATTTCAAATAACGAGAAGCTCGCAGACAATATCACGCGAATCTACATAGACGGCTCCGAAATAAAGGCCGAAATAACGTCAACTCTTCCGGGGGACGAGATGAATTTCAGTGTGAGAAAAGTCGGAATTAAGACAAGCTCCGTTTGGATAGGAAGAGCCTATGCCGATGATATGGGAACGTACAAAAGATATTCTTTCGGCTTCAACCCTAAAGCATATAGAGACGGCTCGCTTGCCGACGGTGAATATGTCCTTTTGATGACTCTCAAAGGAGAAGGAAGGGAATCATACCTTTATTACAAGAATTGCTGTTTCAGTGTGGCAAACGGGGAAGTTAAGATTCTTCACTACGATAAAATAGCGGCTCAGAATAAAAAAATCCGAAACCGCGCCAACAAGACATCGATGTCAAAATATCTCAACACCACACTTAGCGACCTTAAATACATCGCGATGAAGAAACCGACGAAGGCAAAAGCAAAATACTTTAAGAAAGTTGCGAACTCGGTAACAAAAGGTGCGGCGGACGATTACGAAAAATTATTGAAGATATATGAATACCTCGGTGAAAATATCTATTACGACAACTATGCTTTTGCAAAGAAAAAGAATCAATATACAGACCCGTACAGGAATCTTCTCAATTTAAGAAACAACAAAAAGAGCAAGAACAGCGTCCCGACATCAAGCGGTAAGGCAAAGGTAGCGACCACCTGTGTCGGCTACGGCGCCATGACGGTTGCGCTCGCGAGAGCTGTAGGTATACCTGCAAGAGTGATGAACGGTCACCACATCGCCCTTAATACCACATATAATAATTGGAGTACGGAAAAAGATATTCAGAATATGGATCACTGGTGGGCGGAGTGCTACGTTGACGGCAGATGGATAGTTATAGACCCTACGCCTGCGAACGGAAACAAGTGGGAGAGAAAGAGCTTCTCCGATAATGGCAGGTGGGTCTATACGGGACTTTCCAACTACACGTACTTCGACCCGACAGATGAGCAATTCGCACAATCGCACGAGTCATTCGAGAGGGCGGGAAGATACTGAAACGATACCTTAATATATTAAAGCGAGAAGAAAAAATAAACATGGAAGAAACACGCACCATATGCTAAAATATTTATAACGTGCATAGCGGATTAAGTTATGATTATACGGACTTTTTCTTAAATTATAAGCTCGGACGCGGATTATTTGCGGGATGAGCTATTTCACGGAGGTAATGATATGTCAAAAACACCTACTCCCCATAATACAGCGAAGATCGGCGACTTTGCGGAAACGGTTCTAATGCCGGGTGACCCGCTCAGAGCCAAATTCATAGCGGAAACTTTTTTGGAAGATGCGACCATGGTCAACAATGTCAGAGGAATCCACGGATATACGGGAACCTACAAGGGTAAAAGAGTGTCCGTGATGGCTTCCGGGATGGGAATGCCGTCGATGGGAATATACTCCTACGAGCTTTTTAACTTCTACGACGTGAAGAACATAATCAGAATCGGCACCGCCGGAGTTATAAAACCCGACCTCAAGGTGAGAGACGTTGTCATCGGGCAGGGCGCATGCACCAACTCGAATTACGCCAAACAGTTCAACTTGCCGGGGACATATGCTCCTATCAGCTCATTCGAGCTTCTCAGAAAAGCCGTTAAAGCGGCAGAGGATATGGGTATTGAACCGATTGTGGGCAACCTCTATTCTTCAGATACATTTTATGACGATGCGCTTAGCCTTTCGGAATGGCAAAAAATGGGAGTTTTGGCTGTTGAAATGGAAGCTGCAGCACTCTACATGAACGCTGCAAGGGCAGGTAAGAATGCGCTCGCCATATGCACCATCTCGGACAATCCTTTCACGGGAGAGGCTACTACCCCTGAGGAGAGACAAAAATCCTTCACAAGCATGATGGAAATAGCACTTGAAATAGCATAGATAGCTAATTTTTTGTCAAATACTGCGAAAATAAAGCAAAAGGCACGGTATAAGTGCCTTTTTGTGTTGTAAAAATCGTTGAAAAATGATAGAATATTACAACATAGTGTAATTTGACCTGAAAGGAGACTGGAGATGAAAAACAGATATCCTAAATTAGAAATCAATATCGGACATTTCAAAGAAAATGTCGAAGTTACTATCGGCAAATGCGCAGAATTCGGTGTCAGTGTTGCCGGTGTTATAAAAGGAGCGACAGGACTTACCGAAATAGCAAAGGCATATTCCGAAGCAGGTGCAGAATGGATTGCATCATCAAGACTCGAACAGATTGAGGACGCTATAAATGCAGGTATTAAAAAGCCTATGATGATGATACGCGTGCCTATGCTTACAGAGGTCGAAGAAGTTATAAGACTTTGCGATTACAGCCTTAACAGTGAGGTCGAAGTTTTAGAGGCCCTTAACGCCGAAGCCGGCAAAAAAGGCAAGCTCCATAACGTAATACTCATGGCGGACATGGGTGACCTCAGAGAAGGCTTCTGGGATAAAGACGAAATGTGTGAAGTTGCTCTTCATATCGAAAAAGACCTTACCAATCTTCACCTTGCAGGAATCGGAACCAATGTGGGCTGCTACGGTTCCATAGCTCCTACAGTAGGGAAACTCGATGAACTTGTGGAGGTGGCGGAAAAAATCGAAAAAGTAATCGGTAGAGAATTAGAGATAATATCAGGCGGTGCCACAACCAGCCTGATTAGGATATGGGGCAGAGATATACCTAAGAGAATCAACATGCTGAGAATAGGAGAGGGCGTACTCCTCGCGAGAGACCTTCCGGAATTCTACGGCTGCGAAATGCCTGAGCTTCACAGAGACATATTCAGATTAAAAGCGGAGGTGATTGAAGTTAAGGACAAGCCGTCTCATCCGATAGGCGAGATAGCTGTTGACGCTTTCGGCCATAAACCTGAATATGTAGACAGAGGAATCAGAAGGAGAGCACTTCTCGGGGTAGGTAAGGTTGATTACGGTGACCCTGTTGAGCTGCTCCCGATGGAAGAAGGAATCGAGGTTCTCGGTGCATCATCCGACCACACCATAATCGACATAGAGGATGCAGCGCGCGACTGGAAAATCGGAGATGTCATGGAGTTCGACGTTAAATATGCGACTATGGTATATCTTACAAGCAGCAAGAATGTAAATATAGTGTTTATATAGAATAGAGCCAATAAAAATATCGAGACTCGTCGTATAAGCATCTAATAAAAAAGCAAAAATTGGAAGGTAATTAAAAATGAAAGAAAAATTTACGATGACCCAAGAGGGTTATGACAAAATAATCGCTGAGCACGACGAGCTCGTTTCCGTAAGACGTGCACAGATTGCGCAAGAATTAAAAGAAGCAGTTGCATTTGGAGACCTTTCTGAAAATGCCGAATATACTGCGGCGAAAGGCGAGCAGGCCGAAATCGAGGAAAGAATAAGCCGCCTCGAAAACATGATAAAAAATGCCGAAATCGTTGATGAGGAAAACATCACAAACGAGTTTGTCGGAGTAGGGCTGAAGGTAAAAGTGAAAAACCTAGACACAAAAGCAATCTCCACCTACGCAATAGTGGGAGTCAGCGAGGCTGAACCGTTTGCCGTGCCTATTCCTAAAATATCGAGCGAATCAATGATAGGTCAACATCTCATCGGTAAAAAGAAGGGCGACAAAGTAGAATTTCAAATACCTGACGGAATACTTAGGCTTCAGGTTATGGAAATAAAAAGATAAGAGGTTAAAGAGAAAGGTAAAATTATGAGTACAGATAACATCAAGGTAAACAACCCGGAAGTTACTGAAACGGTAGAGGCAACAGAAGAACAGCTCACTGAGCAGAGACTGATAAAGAGAGAAAAGCTCAAAGCACTTCAGGAAGCCGGAAGGAACCCTTTCCTTCATGAAACCTGGGACGTTACGGCACATTCCGAGGACATAAAAGCAAACTTCGTCGCTATGGAAGACCAGGAGGTTTCGATAGCAGGTCGTATCATGGCGTTCAGGCACATGGGCAAAGCATCTTTTTTGGATATTCAGGATAAACAGGGAAGAATACAGATATTTGTCAGCAAAGACCAATTAGGTGATGAAGAATATGATTGGTTCAAGACCTATGACAGAGGTGACATACTCGGCGTAGAAGGAACGGTATTCAAGACAAAAACCGGCGAGATATCGGTTAAAGCTTCCAATGTTGTACTCTTGTCCAAGTCGATTCAGGTTTTACCTGATAAATGGGCCGGACTCAAAGACCAGGACCAGAGATATCGCCAGAGATATGTAGACCTCATCATTAATCCCGAGGTTAAGGAGACATTCCTCAAGAGAGCTATGTGCATTAAAGAATTCAGAAGAGTTCTTGAGGAGGATTTCGGATTCCTTGAAGTAGACACCCCGATACTTACGACAATCGCGGGCGGTGCTAACGCAAGACCGTTTACTACTCACCATAACACACTCGACATAGACCTCAAACTTAGAATATCGAATGAGCTCTTCCTCAAGAGATGTATCGTCGGAGGACTTGCCCGGGCGTATGAAATCGGCAAGATGTTCCGTAATGAAGGAATGGACAGACGCCACAACCCTGAGTTTACCAACATGGAATGCTATGCCGCGTATCAGGACATGGACTTCACTATGGAAGTGACCGAGCAGCTTGTGTATAAGGCACAGATGCTCGTAAACGGCACGCCTATAATCAAGTATCAGGGCAAAGAATTCGATGTTACGCCTCCATGGAGAAGAATAACCATGGCAGGCGCCATCAAAGAAATTACAGGTGTCGACTTCGATAAGATAGAAACTGACGAAGAAGCGAGAGAAGCTGCCATTTCACACGGAATGGCTGAAGATGACGTAAAGGATCTCACAAGAGGCAAGATTCTTGCCGAGATGTTCGACGCTTATGTGGAGGATGTCCCGGGCTATCTTGACGGGCCTGTATTCGTAGTGGGACATCCGGTGGAGGTTTCACCTCTTTCAAAGCGTGACCCGCATGACCCGAGAATCACCAGAAGATTCGAAGCATATATTAACGGGTGGGAAATCGCAAATGCATTCTCCGAGTTAAACGACCCTATCGACCAGTACGAGAGATTCGCGGAGCAGCAGGCACAGCTTGACTCAGGTGAAGACGACGAAGCTCATCCGATGGATATGGACTTCGTTAACGCCATTGAAGTAGGACTTCCGCCGACAGGCGGACTCGGAGTCGGAATTGACAGATGCATAATGCTCATCTGCGACGCCGCCTCAATCAGAGACGTGTTGCTGTTCCCGACAATGAAGAGCCTCGGTGGTGTAAAATCCGAAAATGGTGTAAGTTCTAAAGAGGTTTCTACACCAAATTCAGAGCCTGAGAAAATTGATTTTTCTAAGGTAAAGATTGAGCCAATCTTTGAAGAGATGGTAGATTTCGATACATTTGCAAAATCTGATTTCCGTGCAGTTAAGATTTTAGCTTGCGAAGCAGTACCGAAGTCAAAGAAGCTTCTGAAGTTTACATTAGATGACGGAGAACGCAAAGACCGTGTGATTTTAAGCGGTATTCACGAGTATTACGAGCCGGAAGAACTGGTTGGTAAGACAGCAATCGCTATCGTGAACCTGCCACCGAGAAAGATGATGGGAATTGATTCCGAAGGTATGCTGATTTCAGCAGTACACGAGGAAGATGGTCACGAGGGACTGAACCTTCTGATGGTAGATGACAGAATCCCGGCAGGTGCAAAGCTCTACTAAGAAGTACCGTTTTACCCTATAAAACGGGATGTACTTCATTTGTGAAAAAGCTCTGAAAATACACAAATACACCAAATTTACACCAAATGGTGCTTGAAACGGTGCAGAGCCTTAAAAATCGCATAATTTTCAAGATATATGGGCAGTTCCATTGCGGAATTGCCCATTTTTTCGTTATAAACCGATGTTTGCACAGAAGAGGGATAACAGTTAAGATGTTCCTGACGATACGATATTGTATGAGCTTAAAATTGGAGGAACAAGAAA
>CAYFQR010000012.1:25842-41827 GCA_964345365.1 uncultured Oscillospiraceae bacterium | reverse complement strand
TGGAAAAGATGTCCGATGAAATGTACGAAAAGATTATGGAGCAGAGAGAAAAGGACAGACAGGACGCTCTGAAAGCTATGGAAGCATAATAAGTGCCTCCTTAAAAATATAGCTAAGTTAAATAAAGGTTGGAAAGGTCGGTTGATTCCGACCTTTTCAATTTGTAAAGATATTGTTTTGTAAAGATATTGTTATGAAAACGGCAATGTGAGCAAATTTTATGGCTAATATTTTTATTTGATACTATAATAATAATATGCTTAAATATATTGAATTAATTTATATTTTTACAATTTTTATAAGCGTGTCGGCCTTCACGATACATATAACCGCGAGGCTGAAGAATCTTTCCGCCAATTCTCAGATTGTAAAATTGCGCAGTACAACGCATTTCCTGATTTTGGTGCTGATTTTTAATTTCTGTGATTTTTTGATTATTTATTTGAGTAAGATTGACAGTACGATAGACTTAATACCTATATATGTATTTGAAAATGTGCTGGAAACAGCTCTTTGTTATTTTTTGATACGTATAATGCATGAATATTTGGACAAAGAACTGCCGAGAATAATTGACAGCATATTTATCATAAATGCGGCGGCACTCATATATGCGGACGGTATATATAAATGGCCGGACAGAGGGCTTGACGGACTCTATTTTAAGTGGATGCTCGCAGTCAATGCCGTGCCTGTAATCCTGCTGATTTACTATTCTATAGACAGCTGGATAAAGACATCAAGTACGGCATTCAGAAAAGGTTTTTCTGTCTATTTCGTTTTAATGTATAATATTTTCTGTTTTATCCTGAGCATAGTATGCGTGGGTGCCAACGCTGACGCTCAAACTTATGATACATTCTTCGGTCATTCGAAAGAAACTTATGTAATCATGTGGCTCATCTTTAATGTGTTAAATTTCATATTTGTGTGGAAAACTATTTTGGTTGATGACAGGACGGAAGGAGAGAGAGCAGGCTCCATAGAGGATATGATTAAGATTATTACCGAAATGTACGGGCTCTCGGATAGGGAAGCCGAGATTGGAAAACTGATATATGAAGGCATGAGCAACAGCGATATATCAACGACGCTCTACATTTCACTCAATACCGTGAAAGCGCATACATCTACTCTATATCGAAAGCTCGGGGTTGCGAATCGCGTACAGGCGATTCAGGTAATAAGGGGCGAAAAGATAAATCCTCCTGAATAATTTAATGCAGGAACGACAGGCCGGCTGCCCCGGCTTTTTTGTTTTTTGAAAAAGAATTACCTGAATATTTTGTGAAGAAAAATGCCATTTTCTTGACTTTAGATTAAAATCTTTAGTATAATGACTTGACACATCGGATCAGGAGGGTTCATATGAGAATTATCACGATGCTGACGGGAATATTGTTCATATTAGGAGGCGTTTATCTTGTTGCAAACGGAGGAGTGACATTTTTATCCGTCGCCTTTTTGGTTGGCACTCTGTTTGTAATCGCAGGAATAATCGAATGTCTGTCCTATACGGGTTTCAGAGGAGCCGGAGAGGACAAGGCATGGGTTATGATTGACGGCATGACGACATTCGCACTCGGTATGCTCATACTTCTCGACAAAATATCCGCTGAGAATGCGGTGCCTCAGATCCTCGGTCTTTGGGTTTTAATATCGGGAATCAGAAACTTTGTGCGCGCGTGGGAACACATAGAAAACAGGGGCTCTTTCTTTTATGACCATTTGAGCGTGGGCATGCTTAACTTTGTTACCGGATTATATGTGTTTTTCAACGGCGATATATTCGGCTTCTCATCCATAATGCTTGTGGGGCTGTGCGTTGTTGTACAGGGAATAAATATCGTTAATGTCGGCATGACGATAGTTATCGTTAAGCCTGAGTTCATTAAGACAAAAGAGGAAAAGGTCGAGGACGCCTCAAAAGCGGCTGAAAACGCACATGAAGCCGCTCGTGAGGCTATTAAGGCGGCGAAAGCAGCCCAGGCACAGTTAAAGAACGTAGTTGAAACACCGGAGGAGGAGCTCGACAAAACGCTTGCTCCTAAGCCGACGGAAGTCAGCGAAAAGAAATGATATGAAAGCACAATATGATGTTGCAGTATTAGGAGGCGGCGCCTCGGGTCTTGCGGCGGCGATTACCGTTAAGCGTAAGTGTCCGTCATGGGATATAGCTGTATTTGAAAAAAAAGAAGTTTTCGGCAAGAAGCTCTCTGCGACGGGTAACGGCAGATGCAATCTTTCCAATGTTAAATGCTCCAATATGGAAACCGTTATGGATTTCTTTTCTTCGTGCGGCATAAGCACCAGGAGCGATGCGGAAGGCAGAATCTACCCGTATTCCGAGGATGCAAAGGATGTGACGAGAGCACTTGTCAATACCGCTACAGGCTTAGGAGTTGAGCTCTTTAGTAATGCTAAGGTTATTAAGGTGGAGGCAATCCCGTTTATGAGAAATCATAGGGGAGGCTTCCATATTTTATCGGAAGAAAATGAAACCGAAATATATGCGGAGAACATTGTTCTTTCAATGGGCGGCAAGTCTTATCCCGCATTCGGAACTACAGGAGACGGGTTTATTATAGCAAGAAGCTTGGGACATAGGGTTTCCAAACTTATTCCTTCCCTTACCGCCATAGAAGTCAGCGACAATATAAAAAGCCTTAAAGGGCTCAGAGTCAAGGCCGAGGCTTTTTTGTACCTTGATTCAAATATGATATTCAAGGAAAGAGGAGAAGTTCAGTTCAGGGAAGATTCCGTTTCCGGCATTTGCATAATGAATATGTCGCAAATGATTAAAACTCTAAAAGGACAGTCGCCGGAGGATTCATTCAGGCACTATCAGATAAGGCTCAACCTGATTCCCGATTTCAACTCCCGGTCGGTAAAAAACATGATGGAGGAGAGGCTTTCCGCCAAAGGTTTCGATGAAGCGGATGCCATGAACAGCATAGTCAAAAGGGAAATGTCCGAGTATATAGCGAGAAAAGGAGACGTATTCTTTGCAGGTTCAGGGGGAAAATCCGTGACTGATGAGGATAAAGCCGCTTTCTTCGCTGATGAGCTTTCGGACTTCAGGATGAATGTTAAAGGACTTAAGGGTTGGGAGGAAGCACAGCTCACCTCGGGGGGAATCCCGCTTGACGAGGTGGATGCGAACACGATGGAGTCTCTTATCGTGCCCGGTCTTTTCATTACGGGCGAGATGCTCGACCGTGACGGGCCGTGCGGAGGCTTCAACCTTCACAATGCATGGCTGACGGGCATTATGGCGGGCAAGGCTTTGGCAAGGTAATTAGGATAATAGATAATATAGATAATAATGAAATCGACTCCCGAGTGTAATTCTTAGGAGTCGATTTGGATTACATGATTTTTTCCCTATATATTTTTAATATATGTGAGGCTTCAGCATGGTGCCGTAATGTTTTCACATATTGATGTTATATGAAAAGTCTATTTAATATAGTCACCGGATTCATATTTATCTATTGCGGATTTTATCCTGTCCATTGCCTCGATGATATAGCTTCTCGGCATGGCGAGATTCAGTCTGACGAATCCTTTGGCATTTCCTACGAACATGGAGTCGCCCGCTTCAACCAGTACGCCGGCATTGTTTGCGAAGAACAACGGAAGATCATCAATATCAGGGAGGACTTCCGAAAAGTTAATCCAGGCGAAATAAGTGGCAGCCGGAATCTTAAAAATCGCACCGGGGATATTTTTTTTCAAAAAATCTTCTATGTATCTCAGACTTTCATCGACGTAGAGCTTCAGCTCCTCAAGCCATCTTTCGCCTTTTTCGTAAGCGGCCTTGTGAGCAGCGACAGAGAGCGGGTTGGTAAGTCCGCCGAGTTTATCTTTGCCCTTAAAATCTCGTCTTGTCTTCTCGTCTCTTATGAGTATGCTCGAATGAAGGAGACCGGCAAGGTTAAATGTTTTGCTCGCGGACATGCAGGTTATCAGCTTATCGTAGTCTTTCATTATATTTGCCATAGGTGTGTGTTTATTGCCGCTCCTTAAGAGGTCGCAGTGTATTTCATCGGAGATAACCCATATATCGTATTTTTCGCAAATCTCGGCAATCTTTTTCATTTCTTCTTTTTCCCAGATCCTGCCTGTAGGGTTATGAGGATTGCAGAAAAACATGAGTTTGACATTGTCATTTTTCAGTTTGGCTTCAAAATCTTCGTAATCTATACGATAATCGCCGTTATCGTATATCAGCTCCGACGGAATCAATTCAATTCCCTTATAGTCGGTCACTTTTTTGAAAAAGCCGTATGCGGGTGTGAAGGTCAGGACTTTTTCGCCGGGTTTTACGAGACTTTCAACGAATTGGTAGAGCGCGGGTATAATCCCCGGTGAAAATGTAAGTTCTTCTCTGTTAATGCTAAGGTTATACCTTGACTTGCACCAGTTCTCGAATGCGTTAAAATATTCGGGGTCCGTAACATTTGTGTAACCGAGAATTTTTTGGTCGAGTCTGTCGGAAATCGCCTGCCTGATCTCGTCCGCAACCGCGAATTCCATATCCGCCACCCACATGCGGATGAACTCGTCGTCCTTATAAGGAAAAGCTTTATCCTTATCTTTGCCGAACAGGAAACCTCTCCATCCGTCGACATTCTGTGAATTGGTGTTTTTTCTGCTGATGATTTCATCAAAGTTATAGCTGCTCATTTCTTCCCTCTCTCAATTATATGATAGTGTTATAATTTTGATTTTTTTGTATTTTTTATTTATCAAGTAGTCATGGTATTTTTGCAGGTCTATTGCGTATGCATATATACTTAAGTTCAATTTATTCGCTTTACTTAATTAAATTATTTTAACAGTACCTTTCCGGTCATTTCATTGGGGATATCAAGCCCCATGAGGAAAAGAAGAGTAGGGGCGAGGTCGGCAAGTTTAGCTTCACCGGACAGGGCATATTCGTTCATTCCATGTTTGGAAACGGAGTCTGCATCCGATATGTAGCAGAGCGGTACCTTGTTTGTGGAGTGTGCTGTGAACGGAGCTCCGCTACTGTCCAACATAACATCACTGTTCCCGTGATCCGCCGTTATGAGCAGATGTCGGTTTTCCTCCAATACGCAAGGCACGATTTCACCTATGCATTTATCAAGGGCTTCAACAGCCTTGACCGCCGCTTCCATGATGCCCGTGTGGCCGACCATATCCGAATTGGCGAAATTGAGCACAATCAGATCATGTTTCGCGGAACCGTCATCATTTTTCGCTTTGATTTCAGCGATGACCTTCTCCGTGACTTCAAAAGCACTCATTTCAGGTTTGAGATCATATGTTGCAACCTTCGGCGAGGCGACCAAAATTCTGTCTTCGTTAGGGTACGGTTCCTCAATACCTCCGTTAAAAAAGAATGTAACATGAGCATATTTTTCGGTTTCCGCAATTCTGAGTTGATTTAGACCGAGAGAAGAGATGTATTCTCCGAGAGTGTTTTCGAGCCTTGCGGGAGGGAAGGCAACAAGTACATTGGGCATTGACTCGTCATACTGCGTCATACAGACGTATACGAGATTTTTTATTATAACTTCTCTCTTGAAGCCGCCCTGACCGCCTTCCGAAACAGGCTTATCAAAATCCGGGTCGACAAAAGCTCTCGTCAATTCTCTTGCCCTGTCGGGTCTGAAATTGCAAAAAATTATCGAGTCGCCATCTTTTATGTAGCCGTCTTTCGTAGTGAGAGCAGGAACGATGAACTCATCCGTAATACCCGCTTCATAAGAAGCATTTACAAAATTTACAGCATTCGAGCCGAAAGAATAGGCATCCTTGCCGGGACCGGTGAGCGCCTTATATGCGAGTTCAAGTCTGTCCCAACGCTTATCTCTGTCCATAGCGTAGTATCTGCCGGACACAAGACCTATTTTGCCCAAGCCGCAGCTTTCCAAGTGGTTCTCAAGCTCCCTTATGAAACCGAGACCGGAAGTAGGAGGAACGTCTCTCCCGTCCATGAAGCAATGAACGAAAAGATTCTTTATGCCTCTTTTTTCGGCGAGGCTGACGGCGGCTTTAATGTGATCTATGTGGCTGTGAACACCGCCGTTCGAGAGAAGACCGAAGATATGAAGCGCACAGTCGTCGTCACCATTCAGTACGTGCTGCATAGCATCGGATATGGCGGTATTTGCAGCGAATCTGCCGTCCTTTATCGCTTCGGTTATATTCGTCAGCTCCTGATATACTATTCTGCCGGCACCGGTGTTTAAGTGTCCGACTTCGGAATTGCCCATCTGTCCGTCGGGGAGTCCGACATAGCCGCCGGAAGCATTTATCTCCGTAAAAGGATATTCCGCAAAATAGCGGTCGATATTCGGGGTATGAGCTTTTTTTATAGCATTTCCGTAGGCGTCGGGATTCAGACCGAAGCCGTCGAGAATCATAAGCATCGCAGGTTTATATCTCATTAAAAATCTCCTTAAAAATCTCCCTAATTTTATCTTTTGTATTTAACCGACAAATATTATAACACAAAAAATACAGTTTATAAAGGTGTCAAATTCGTGTTATAATACAAATTAAGTTAAGTATAACGGATTATGTGTGATAGCTGCCGTTTTGCTTTCAAGTCCTCGTTTCGGATAACTCTTACGGCTTGCTCGCCGAGAAAATGGTTCTCGGCAAAACTCGCTTTGCTCAAACAGTTGCCGAGAGCCAAATTTTCTCGTTACTCGCTACGCCGAGAGTTATTTCCTCACTGCGAAAAAAAGCCAAACGGCAACTATCACACAGCATTGTTATTAAATCAGTAAGCTCTATTTATGGATATAATACCAAGAGGAATCTATGAAGTGGACTAAGAAACAAGCGGAAGCGATTGAGAAAAGAAATAAGAATCTCATGGTAGCGGCGGCGGCAGGCTCGGGCAAGACCGCTGTTTTGGTCGAGCGAATCAAGCAGCTCATAATCTCCGAGGGCTGCTCGATTGACAGGATGCTCGTGGTGACCTTCACCAATGCCGCAGCGAGCGAGATGAAAACCAAGATAGAGACCGCTATATATGATGAAATCTCAAGACTCGGCTCTACAAAAGACAAAGAAAACGAGGAGACGATAAAACACCTTAAAAAACAGCTCGACCTGCTTCCTTTGGCGAATATCAGCACCTTCCATTCCTTTGCTATGGAAGTAATAAGAAAATACTTTCATATTTTGGATTTGGAACCCGATTTCAAGATATGCGACGAAACAAGGAAGTCTCTGCTCTTATCGAAGGCCATGGATGAAGTGATAGCTTCCGAGTATGAAGAGGGAAAGCCCGAGTTTTATAATTTTTTGAACAAGTTTTCGGGAGACAGAAACGACGACAACACGAGGGGAATGATAGCGAGCGTATATAACAGAATGGAGTCTCTTCCGGAGCCTTTTGAATGGCTTAAGCAGTCGGTTGATTTCACGCTCATTGATAAGGAGGGCTTCATCAAAAGCAGTGCCATGTCCTCCTTCATGGACATGGCGGCAGGCTTAATTGAAGATGCTTTGTTCGACCTCAAGGCTGCAGGCAAAAAAATTGACGGAGAAAGGTTACAAGCGGCGAAGCGGCTCTACATCGATGATGTTGCTATGGTCGAAAATGTCACGGCAGAGTTTGAAAGCGGGGAGTTTGATAAAGCGTGCGAGGCGGTTTCAAGTTTTGAGCTTAGAAGGATGGAACCCGCCTGCTTCAGCTCTAAGAAAAATCCGGACTTCTCCGAGGAGGAACTCAGTGAAATCAAGGGGCTTTACTCCGGTGCAAGAGATGTTGTCAAAAAAACGGTTAAAGGGCTGAAAGAAATGTACTTCAACAGAAGCCTTGAAGAGACACTTGAGCAAATACGGGAAACTCATGAGGATATAGTCTTTCTTGCGGAGCTCGTGAAGAAATTCGACACTGTTTTTTCCTCGATGAAGAGGGAAAAAGGCTTGATGGACTTCAGCGATATAGAACATTTCGCATATAAGATACTAAAGGATGATGAGGCGGCGGCACATTACAGAGATAAGTTCGAGTACGTTTTCGTGGACGAATATCAGGACTCCAACATGGTTCAGGAGGAACTCATCAAGAGGATTGTGAGACCGGATAATCTGTTTACGGTCGGAGATATCAAGCAGAGCATATATCATTTCAGGCTTGCCGAACCCGAGATTTTCAGAAACAGATACGAGGAGTACAAAAAAACGGAAGGGCCGTCCGAGAAGATTGACCTCAATCTCAACTTCAGGTCGAAAACGGGCATAATTGACTTCATAAATGCCATATTCGTCGAGCTCATGGACGGTTATGACGAAGATGCGATGCTTTATGCCGGTGATGAGCATGCCGATAAAAACGGATTTCCGCCTAAACTGTACTTGTGTAATGCAACATGGGACGATTCGGCGGAAATTGACGATGAAATAAAAACGCTTCAAAAAACGGAAAAAGAAGCTCTGATGGTAGCGGGAATCATAAAAAACCATGTCGGCAGCGCTATTTTCGATTCAAAACAGCAAAAAGAGAGAGAGCTCACTTTTAGAGATATAGTTATCCTTATGAGAGGGCTTAAGGGCTATGGGGACATCTACTGCAAAGTCCTCATGGATAACGGGATTCCTGCGTTTGTGGATGATAACGAAGGATATTTTGATACTATTGAAATCACCGCGATGCTCGCGTTGCTTGCTTTGCTCGATAACTGCAAGCAGGATATACCTTTGCTTACGGCTATGAGGTCGGAGATATTCGGATTCACGGTTTCGGAGCTTGCCGAGATAAGAATCGGCTTCCGCCAAAAAACTTATTACGACGCGGTAAAAGAGTATTCGGAAGACGGTGAATCGGATGAACTCAAGAAAAAGTGTGCCGATACACTGGAATTTATAAGCAGATGGCAGAAAAAGGCTATTCTGATACCGATTGAAGAACTCGTATGGGAGCTTCTCCTGGAGACAGGTTTTTACATCGCCATGGGTGCTCTGCCGGGCGGCGCGCTCAGGCAGGCCAATCTCAGAATATTGGTAGACAAGGCCCGTGACTACAGAAAAATGCAGGAGGAAGGGCTCTACGGTTTTATTACATACATTGAAAAGATTAGGGAAAATAAAGTCAGAATGGGGCAGGCCGCCATGGTGAGTGAAGAAGACGATATCGTCAGGATAATGACGATTCATCACTCAAAAGGGCTTGAATATCCTATGGTTATACTGTCGGGATACGGAAGAGAATTGAATTACTCCAAAAGCTCTAAACACATCTCCATACATAAGGATATAGGAATCGGTCTTCCGAATGTAAGTCCCGATGAAAATTGGCTCAGGAAGACTTTCACCCAAAACCTCACCTCGCAAAAAATAAAAAGCGAAGAGGTCGAGGAAGAAAAGAGGATATTATATGTTGCTATGACGAGAGCGAAAGACATACTGATAATGACCGGGACAGTCAACGATTTCGATGAGTACCTCGGCAAGATGCAATATATGAGGAGAGGAAACAGCTCATACTTGGCAATGACTGCCGGAACAATTTTTTCGAACCGTTCAAATGTGGTCTTCATTTCCGACGAAGAATTGAAAAATAAAAGGAAAATACGTAGGGCAAATATCGAAAAAACCCTAAAACTCATTGAAGACAGCGGATTAAGTTCAGACGAGAATACCGATAAAAAGATGTCATTCGCATATCCGTTCAAAAAAGAACAAAACGCCAAGTCAAAGTACTCGGTAAGCGAATTGAATGACAGACAAAAGAAAAAAGAAATTGTTTTCTCAGGGAATATTCCTACGAATATCAGGAAAACGAGATTAAATGCAGCCGAAATCGGCATGCTCATGCATCTTGTATTTGAGAAACTCGATTTCAGCAGGGCGGGTGAAGCAGGCTACATTGACAGCCTAATCTCACATCTCATAACGAACGAATTTATTTCGGAGGAAGAAGCGAAATATATAGACACGGCGAAGATAAGCATGCTCACTTCTTCATCTCTCGGAAAGAGGATGGCCGCGGCACATAGCTCGGGCAGGTTATACAGAGAAAAGCCGTTCAACCGTGTCATAGAAGTTGACGGCACGGAAGGACTTGTTCAAGGAGTCATAGACTGCTTTTTTGTTGAAGAGGGAGAAGAGGGGAACAAGTATCTCGTTTTAGTCGACTATAAGACGACGGGCATTTCAAATCATGAGGAACTTAAAAGCATGTATAAGGTTCAAACCGACATTTATGCGGAGGCGCTGAGTGAGGCTTACGGGTTACCCGTTCAAGAAGCTTATCTGTACCTCACGAATACGGGCGAAACCGTTAAAATGCGTGTATTATGATAAGAGAAAAATGAAGGGCATATAAGTACAAAAACATCCTGAACCGCCAAAAAAATGTTTGGAAAAATAAACACGGAAACCTTGCCTGCTAAGTGTTGACATTGACACGGCTTAGTGTTACAACTTAATATAGATGAGATTGTTTTTCAAATAACAATCTTTTGAAAACGCTCTAAAAAAATTATTATATCATTTACAAAAAGGAGAAAAATAATGGCTACTTACGTGGAACGAGTTATTGAGCAGTGCAAAAAAAACAACCCGGGAGAAGTTGAGTTTCATCAGACGGTTGAGGAAGTATTGACTTCTCTTGCACCTGTAATGGATGCACACCCTGAATATGAAAAAGCCGGATTGCTTGAAAGACTGGTTGAACCTGAAAGAGGGATTACCTTCAGAGTTGTTTGGGTTGACGACAACGGTAAGGTTCATGTAAACAAGGGCTACAGATATCAGTTTAACTCCGTTATCGGACCATACAAGGGCGGACTCAGATTCGCACCTAACGTATATGCGGGAATCATTAAATTTTTAGGCTTCGAGCAGATCTTTAAGAACTCCCTCACAGGTCTTCCGATCGGCGGCGGCAAGGGCGGAGCGGATTTCGACCCTAACGGCAAGTCCGACGGAGAAATAATGAGATTCTGCCAGGCTTATATGACTGAACTTTACAGACATATCGGACCTGAACTTGATATCCCTGCAGGCGACCTCGGTGTAGGCGCAAGAGAAATCGGATACATGTTCGGACAGTACAGAAGAATTGTCAATAAATTCGACGGCGGCGTTATCACAGGAAAGGGACTTTCATACGGCGGATGCCTCGGCAGAACGGAAGCAACAGGATTCGGTATCGTTTGGTACGCGGAAGAAATGTTAAAGGCAAATGGCGAAGAAATCAAGGGTAAGGACGTAGTTATCTCCGGTTTCGGTAACGTTGCATGGGGAACGGCATGGAAGCTTCAGCAGCTCGGCGCCAACCTTGTCGCTTTCTCAGGTCCGGACGGATACATCCATGACCCTGAAGGAATCAATACTCAGGAGAAGCTGGACATGTTCCTTGAACTCCGTGCATCCGGAAAGAACATCTGCGCACCATACGCGGATAGATTCCCGAGCGCTACATTCTATCCGGGCGAAAAGCCATGGGGAGTTAAGGCTGACCTTTATATCCCTTGTGCTACTCAGAACGAAGTTCTCTTGGACGACGTTAAGAAAATCGTCGCAAACGGCGCTAAGTTCTACTGCGAAGGAGCCAACATGCCTACGACCAACGAAGGAATCGAATACCTTCAGGAACACGGCGTTATCGTAGGGCCTGCAAAGGCTGCAAACGCAGGCGGAGTTGCCACTTCCTGCATAGAAATGGGACAGAACGCGGGACATACGGTATATCAGCATGAGGCTGTATATGAGCAGCTGCATCAGATAATGATCAACATCCACAAGGCATGCCAGGATGCTTCTCTTAAGTACTATGGCAAGTATGACCTCGTTAAAGGCGCTAACATCGCAGGCTTCACAAGAATTGCGGAAGCTATGATGGCACAGGGCATGATATAACTGAAAATATATATCACGGAATCGAGAACCCGCTTATGCGGGTTCTTTTGTTAATTTTCTTAATGATTAACCCGAAAATCCCTTGCAAACAATGTGGCTTTCGGGTTATAATTATTAAGTTGGAATATGATATTTAGACGCAGAAAGGAGCAAAAATGGAAACGGTTCCCGAGGGGAAACAGACCCCTGTACACTTGTGTACAAAAAATAATTCAGCCCTATTTTTGCGCGGAGAATCATATGAGCGGGGTAAGCTTATGTGACCCGGTTAACCCCTTAATCCGTGCTCAAGATAGCGCGGAGAGGAGAATATCAAATGGATCAGATGACAATACTCAACCATGATGCTCTCATGGAAGAGTCAATGGAAAAAATACTCGGACTTCTTGAAGAAAAAAAATACTTCATGATAAGGGATGAGATGCTTAAGTATAACGAAGCAGACATCGCGGAGATGTTCGAGGAACTTTTCGACCTTGAAGACAGACTTGAAACGACCATTGTGCTTTACAGGTTGCTTCCGAAAGATGTCTCCGTATTGGTTTTTTCGTTCTTACCTGCGGAGGATCAATTAAAAATCGTCAAGTATATTACTACATCCGAGCTGAGCTATATAGTAAGCGAACTTGACTTCGACGACAAGATAGACATCTTGGAGGAGCTTCCTGCCAACATAGTAAACACCATAATCGAAAACACTCCAAAAGAAGAACGGCATCTCATAAATCAGTTCCTGAACTATCCCGACAACTGCGCCGGCACGCTGATGACGCCTGAGTACATCAGCCTCGAAAAAAACATGACCGTGCGTGAAGCTTTGGCACATATCAAAGATGTCGGCATGAATGCGGAAACCGTCTATACCTGCTACGTAAAGGACACCGGCAGGAAGCTTATCGGCATTGTGCCTCTTTCCGCACTCGTAACAGCCGATGACAATATGAAAATCAGGGACATAATGCAGACGGATTTTGTCTACCTGCATGTACTTGATGACCAGGAAGTTGTTGCCGAAGCCTTCAAAAAATACGACTTCCTCGCGATGCCTGTTGTCGACAAAGAGGGCAGGCTCGTAGGAATAATCACCGTTGACGACATCCTCGACGTTATCGAGTTTGAGAACACCGAGGACTTCGAGCGTATGGCGGGTATAATCGACTTCGAAAACACCGACAGAGCATATTTAGACGTAAGTGTTATCCAACACGCAAAAAACCGTCTCCCGTGGCTCTTGATATTGATGGTGGCATATATATTTACCGGAATGATAATAACGGGATTCGAAGCGAAGCTCTCCAAGCTCATGGAACTCGTAGCATATATGCCGCTTCTCATGGGAACGGGTGGAAACACCGGGTCTCAGGCGGCGACCCTCATTATACGCGGCATTGCCACAAACGAAATCGAAATTGAAGACACCGTGAAAATCCTTTGGAAAGAAGCCCGTATAGGCTTAGTTTTAGGACTCGTATTAAGCGCATTCAATTTTTTAAGAGTCATCCTCATTGACGGTCATAGTGCCGCTGTCGCCCTGACGGTATGCCTCGCAATGCTGCTTATTGTAATAATCGCTAAAATAATCGGATCTATGGTTCCGTTGGCAGTGAAGAGGCTCAAGCTTGACCCCGCCCTTATTGCGAACCCTTTCATTTCGTCTATATCCGACGCGGTGGCGCTCACAGTATATTTTTTGATGGCGACTTTAATCTTAGGTTTGTAATTTAATAGGGAGCAAAAGCTCCCTTTTGTTCTAAACGGGGGAAAATAATATGGCGAAAAAATCAAGCAAAATACCTCAGTTTATAAGTGAAGCTATAAAAAAACGCAACCCTTATTCACATAAGGGCGACTTCGGAAGGGTACTTATGGTTGCCGGTTCGAAAAACATGTCCGGTGCGGCCGTGCTTGCCTCAAAGTCGGCTCTTAATGCGGGCTCGGGGCTTGTATATGCCTGTGTGCCTGAGGAAATATCCTTAATATTGCAGATATCCGTGCCGGAAATTATCATTGTGCCGCGAGAAAGCGTTTACGGACAAAACGGCCTTGAAAAATACGATGCCGTTGCGGTAGGGCCGGGGATAGATATAGGTGAAGAACAGAGGAAAATCATATATCACATAATCGAAAATGCGAAATGCCCGCTGGTTATAGATGCGGACGGCCTTAATAATTTAGCCGACCCCGAGGGACTCGGCAAGTTGAGAAAGCGTGCGGAAGTGCGGAGAGTAACCGTAATTACGCCGCACATAGGAGAGGCGAGGAGACTGCTTGCCGAGAGACTTTCAACGAAATTACATAGAACCTTGACGGATGCCAGTGATATTCTCATGCCTGCATTCGATGACCTTACAAGGCTCGAAATGGCCGAGCTGTTAAAAGAAGTAACGGCAGCCACGGTGGTGCTTAAGGGTCATGAAAGCATTGTGCTCGGGGGAAACAGCGACGACATATATATCAACGGAAACGGCAACCCCGGAATGGCCACGGCAGGCTCGGGGGATGTGCTCACCGGAATAATAACTTCATTTTTAGGTCAAAAAATCGCGCATGCCGCTGAAACGGGAGTTTTCATACACGGGCTTGCCGGTGATATAGCCGCAGGCAAATATTCGGAATACAGCTTGACGGCAAGTGATATAGCGGACAATATTTCGTCCGCATTCATAGAGATAACGGAGGACTGAAATGGATTACAAAAAACTTGAGGCTATTGCTTCCAAGATAAGGGCGGACATAATAGAAGAGGTCTATGCCGCAGGCTCGGGACACCCGGGCGGCTCACTCTCTGCAGCCGATATAGTGACTGCACTGTACTTCAGTGAACTCAATATAGACCCTAAAAACCCTGATGCAAAAGAAAGAGACAAGTTTATTTTATCGAAAGGACATGCCGCTCCGGTGCAGTACGCCGCGCTTGCGGAAGCAGGTTTTTTTCCTAAAGAAGAACTTAAAAACTTAAGAAAGACAGGAGCTAAGCTGCAGGGGCATCCGAAGAAGGGCTCGGTACCGGGAATTGAAATGTCCACGGGTTCACTCGGACAGGGCTTCAGTATAGCTTGCGGCATGGCGATTGCCAATAAATTAGACAATTCAACGGGTAGAGTATACGCTCTCTTAGGTGACGGTGAGCTGCAGGAAGGGCTGATCTGGGAAGCAGCGATGTCCGCAGGACATTATAAGCTCGACAACCTCGTAGCGATAGTGGATTGGAACGGACTCCAGATAGACGGAAAGAATGACGACGTCATGACCGTCAGACCGATAAGCAAAAAATTCAAGTCTTTCGGCTTCCATGTAATAAAGATTGACGGTCACAGTTTCCCCGAAATACTCAAAGCGTTCGCCGAGGCGAAGACTGTCAAAGGAAAGCCTACCGCTATCATAGCGAAGACTCATAAGGGACAAGGCGTATCCTTCATGCTCGACCAAGCGGGCTGGCACGGAAAAGCACCTAACGAGGAGCAGAGAGATATAGCCCTTAAAGAAATCGGAGGTGAAATATAATGGCAGATAAGATGGCAACGCGCGAAGCTTACGGACAGGTATTGGTTGAACTCGGTAAGCAGAGAGAAGATATGGTTGTTATGGACGCCGACCTTTCAGGCTCCACCAAGACGGGGGAATTCAAAAAAGTCTATCCGGAAAGATTCCTCAACATGGGAATAGCGGAGCAGAACCTTTACGGCACCGCTTGCGGCATAGCGCTTTCGGGACATGTGGTGTTTGCATCAACATTCGCCATGTTCGCAGCCGGAAGGGCGTTTGAGATAATAAGAAATTCCATAGGATATACTCATGCGAATGTAAAGATATGTGCTACTCATGCGGGTATCACCGTGGGCGAGGACGGTGCGTCGCACCAGACCTTTGAGGACCTTGCTCTTATGAGGACAATACCGGGCATGACCGTGATTAACCCTTCGGACGGCGAATCGGCTAAAGAGCTCATCAGACAGGCGGCCGCTTTTGAGGGGCCTGCTTACATTAGGCTCGGAAGGGCGGCGGTACCGTTCTTTTACTCGGAGGAGAGTGCAAAAGAGCTCAAGCTCGGAAAAGGAAAAGAGTTAAGAGACGGAAATGACGCCACGATTATCGCCACCGGCATAATGGT
>CAYFQR010000012.1:0-25832 GCA_964345365.1 uncultured Oscillospiraceae bacterium | reverse complement strand
GGTTTCAGCCGCGACGGAAGCCGCCGAAAAACTTGAAGCCGAAGGTATAAGCGTTAGGGTCATAGACATGCACACGATTAAACCTTTAGATGAAGAGATAATCATAAAGGCCGCAGTCGAAACAGGAAAGATTGTTACTGCGGAAGAGCACTCCGTTATAGGCGGACTCGGTTCAGCCGTAGCGGAAGTCGTATCGAGAGAAAACCCTTGTCGTGTATACATGGTAGGCCAGAAAGATACATTCGGCGAATCAGGCAAACCCGACGAACTCCTCGCTAAATACGGCATGACTTCAGATGACATCATAAACGCTGTAAAAGAAGCACTTAAATAGAACAGGGGAATTTTCTATTCAAATTACATTAAAAACATGATATAATTAATAGAATGTATTGGCAGCTCGGTATGCCTACGTTGCTTTTAATTTTGCAGCAAGGTAAAATCGTACTGAAATAAATCAAGTAATAAATAAGGTGTTTATGCAGTTCCAAACGGAACTGCAGGAGGATTAGATGATTACATTTAACAATGTCACAAAAAGATATCGCACCAACATCGGTCTTGAAGATGTCAGTGTGCATATAGATAAGGGGGATTTCGTGTTCCTCGTAGGCCCGTCCGGAGCCGGCAAGTCTACTTTTATCAGACTGCTCTTAAGGGATATCGAGGCGGACGAGGGAGAAATAACGGTCGGAGAATACAAGGTTACCGGAATGTCTAACCGGATAGTGCCGAAATATCGTCGCAAGATAGGCACCGTTTTTCAGGATTTTAAGCTGCTTCCAAAAAAGACGGCTTATGAGAACGTGGCTTTTGCTCTTGAAGTTCTTCACAAGAACTCGAGATTCATTCGTAAGCAGGTTCCGCAGATACTGAGTATCGTAGGAATATCGGATAAGGCGCACAAGTATCCGGATGAACTCTCCGCAGGAGAGCAGCAGAGGGTAGCCATCGCAAGAGCGATAGTAAACAATCCTCAGGTTCTCATCGCAGACGAACCTACAGGAAACCTCGACCCTGCTACCGCATGGGAAATAATGGACCTCTTAGAACAGATTAATCTCAGAGGGACGACGGTTGTAATGGTTACACATGCTAAGGATATCGTAGACAATATGAACAAGAGAGTTATAGCTATTGACAAAGGTCGTATAGTGCGTGACGAACAGGGACTCTATTGCTTATTAGGGGAGGACCGGTATGTATAATATAAAACAGGCTTTTATACAGATATTCAGAAACAGGGGGATGAGCCTCGCTTCCATCTTTTCCATCTTGGCGATGCTGCTCATACTCGGACTATGTTTCACTATAGTTGTCAATATAAACCTCTTCATAGAAGTTGTAAAGCAGGACTATGACCAGATAGACGTATACATTGTTAACGGCACACCTAAATCGCAGGTGGAGGACATAATTTCATCCCTTGAAAAACGCAAGGGTGTAGAATCCGTTGAATATCGCGACAAAAAACAAGCACTCGAAATCCTGAAAGAAAGATGGGGAGAATCCGGATATTTGCTTGATTCTCTAAAAAACAACCCCTTGCCGGCATCCATACAGATAACGGTGGACAGCTTGGATAATGCTGCGTCGGTTGCAAAATATGCCGGCTCGTTCGATGGAATAGACGACGTTACTTTCTATCAGAAGACCGTAGAGAAACTGACCAAGATAACAAACTTCCTTCAAGTTGCAGCACTTATTATAATGGCATTTCTGGTTGTCGTTTCCGTAGTCGTCGTTGCCAATACGATCAAGCTTACAGTCCTGGCAAGGAGTGACGAAATTTATATCATGAAATATGTCGGTGCGACCAACTGGTTCATAAGAGGGCCGTTCATCGTTGAAGGCATAATAATAGGCCTTATCGCGTCACTTATCTCGGCCGGAATAATTACATTCATATACAAAAAAGTTATAGACACCATAGGAGATCAGGTGTTCGCGATAGTTTCAAGCCCGCTGATTTCAGTCGAATATATGGCAATAAATTTGCTCATAATATTCATTGCACTCGGCGGCTCGATAGGTGCATGGGGAAGTATCGTTTCAATGAGGAGATTCCTCAACGCATAATTTTTTGCGAAGAGGTCTTGGGGGTTATGAAAAAAAATCAGTCAAAAAAAATAATAACGGCTCTTTTCGTATTTGCACTTTTGTTTACTTTCGTTCCGCAGGCAAAAACAGGTTTTGCAAATACCATAGGGGGACTTAAAGACAATTTAAGCAACGTAAAAGACGAGAGAGAAGAAGTCAAAAACGAGATGATGCAGGTTGTGGCCAACATTAACGCACTCAAAAATAAAGTAGATGCTCTCACCAATGAGATAAATTACACCATAACCGTAATCGAACAAACCGAAGATAATATAGCCAAAAAACAGGAAGAAATTCAATCGCAGGAGACCAATCTCAATGCGAGGCTTGTCGTTATGTATAAGAACGGCTCCATAGGATTCGTCGATGTCCTTTTAGGTTCAAACAGCATATCGGAGTTCATATACAATATCGATATGATAAAGAAGATATACCAAAACGACATTGAGGTTCTCAAAAAACTTCAAAAGGAACAAAAAGAACTTGAGGAAATCAAGAAGCGCCTTAAAGAAAAAAGAATTGAACTCAAAAAGCAAAAAGAGGATTTATCCGTAAGGCAGGAAGAACTCGATGCCGAGAAGAAAAAACTCGAACAGAAAGAAAAGGAACTTAAGGCCGAGGCTGATGCCCTGATTTCGAAAATCAAGGCTCTGCAGGACGCACAGAGAAAGTATGCCGGAGGTGCTTTGGCGTGGCCTGTTCCGTCATCAAGCTATATAACATCGTCGTTCGGAAGAAGAATCCACCCTATTTTCAAAAAGTGGAGCGACCATACCGGTACGGATATCGGTGCGACCTACGGTGCTGCGATAATAGCTGCAAACGACGGTAAAGTAATCATGTCTCAATGGTACGGCGGGTACGGAAAGTGCATAATCATTGACCACGGCGGAGGTATAGTTACGCTCTACGGGCACTGTTCATCGCTCCTGGTATCCGTGGGTCAGGAGGTTAAACGCGGGCAGACAATCGCAAAGATAGGCTCTACCGGTAACTCTACCGGCAATCATCTGCATTTCGAGGTTCGTAAAAACGGCGCCTATGTCGATCCTATGAGTTATTACAAGAAAGCCTGACATTTTGTGATTATAGATATTAAAAAAGCTTAATTTTTGATGATAGATATTATGAAAACAGATGATATATTAAAAAAACTTTTAGCATTAAGAGGAATTGAAACGGAAGAAGATATTTTGGAGTTTCTTTCCGATAAACCTAAGAAGACATATGATCCGTTCCTTCTTCCCGATATGGAAGAGGGGACTGATTTAATATTGTCCGAAATTGCCGCGGGCTCCAAAATAATAATATACGGAGACTATGATGCGGACGGAATAACCGCAACCTCTCTCCTGCTCGACGTGCTTCGTGCCATAATGGGCGATGCGGCCGAAGAAAGGCTGGACTACTATATACCGTCGAGATTCGACGAGGGCTATGGGCTTAATCCCGAAGCGATAAGGAGCATATCTGAAGAGGGAACCGATCTCATAATTACGGTAGACTGCGGAAGCGTAGCCGAAAAAGAAGTTGAGCTTGCGAAAGAACTCGATATGAAGATATTGGTCACAGACCACCATAATATTACCGATAAAATGGCGGACTGCCTTCTTATAAACCCTAAAAGACCGGACAGCCTATATCCGTTTGCCGAGCTTTCTGGTGTCGGAGTGGCCTTCAAGCTCGCACAGGCCCTTCAAAGAAAAAGCGGCAAAGGAAAGGATATGCTTACGGAGGTTCTCGACCTCGTGGCAATGGGTACAATCGGCGATATCATGCCGCTTGTGGATGAAAACAGAACCCTTGTCAAATACGGACTCCGCGTTATAAACAGCGGAAATCGCAGAGGCTTACTCAAGCTGATAGAGGGAGCGGGGCTTACCGTTGGAGAAGTCAGTTCCGAAAACGTCGGTTTTATAATCGTTCCGCATCTAAATGCAGCAGGAAGAATTGAAGACGCTTCCCTTGCAGTAAAATTGCTCGCCGGCAGACTCGGCGAAGCCGAAGAAGAAAAGATTGTCAGAGAACTTCTCGCAAAAAATCAGGAGAGAAAATATCTTCAAAATCAAGCCTTCAAGAAGTGCCTTGAAACGGGCGAAAAAGGAGACTTCATCCTGATAAGGAACGATGAGGTTCACGAAGGAATAGCGGGAATAGTCGCAGGTAAGATAAAGGATGAATATTACAGACCGTCGGTAATCGTTATGAACACCGGGAAAAACGGTATCCTTAAAGGCACGGGAAGAAGCATTGAAGGTGTTAACCTCTATGCCCTTCTAAAAAAATATGAAAATCTTTTCGAAAAATTCGGCGGACACTCCGGTGCTTGCGGATTTTCGATGAAAGAAGAAAATTATATTGCTTTGAAAGAAGGTCTTTTGGTTGATACGTCTAAGCTCAGGGAGGACGAACCGGAGCTGTTCAAGAGAAAATATCGGGTGGATTCGGATATAAGCATAGATGATGCGACTGTTGAACTCGGCGAATCTATAGATATGCTTGCACCTTTCGGGAACAGCAATCCGAAACCTGCATTCAGAATAAGTGAAGCGAGAATCGAAGACATGAGATATCTGGGTGCGGATGGGCAGCATTTAAGATTTGCCGTCAGCTCGGACAGCGGCAAGCTTTTAAGCTGCATCCTCTTCAATAAGGCGGCGGACTTCAAAGGGAGAATTGCCACCGGGGATATTGTGGAGGTTATAGGCAGCATGGAAATGAAAACATGGCAGGGCAAAAAAAGAATTTCCTTCATCGTTGAAAACATAATTGACTAATTTATGTTAAAGGGATATAATACTTTTAGAGTTTACAGTACTAAAGTAATTGTGAAGTGGAAGGAGCTTTAACATGGCATACGAGTCACGATTCAAAAAAAAGGATATTGATGAACTGTTCGAGGCGATACTTACGCTTGAAGATGAGGAGGATTGCTATAGGTTTTTTGAGGACATCTGTACGATAAACGAAATACACGCCATCGCACAGAGACTGCAGGTTGCGAAGCTGCTTTCCGAAAAGAAAACATATAATGAGATTGAAGCTATAACCAATGCATCTACCGCCACGATATCCAGAATCAACAAATGTCTGGTATACGGAGCTGACGGTTACAAGAGAGTATTGGAGAGACTGAAGAAAGACTGAATAAGGCAAGATGATATTTGATACATATATTTACGAGGGAGAAATTTCTTCAAAACAGTTTTCACGAAGCCTTGCTCTTGACAAGATAGCGGATTATTGTGCCAAAAACGGCATAGAATTTGACATGCGGGATGCCGAAATAAAAGAAAGACAGAACGGAAAGCCTTATATTGACAGCGTCCCTGTCTTTTTTAATGTGAGCCACTCAGGTCTTTTATGGGTATGCATGGTCGGCGGTGCAGAGTGCGGCATTGACATTCAAATCTCAAAAGACATGGATATGAGGAGATATGAAAAAATAATTCAAAGATATTATAGCGAAAACGAGAAGATATTTTGCGATAAATACGGCATGGACGGTTTTTTCAGAATCTGGTCGCATAGGGAGGCTGTGGGTAAATACACCGGAGAAGGATTTTATTCCAAGATGCCCGACTTTGTGAATGATTCAGGCGAACTTAATATAGATGTTGTTTTGCCTTCGAGCAGAAAAAAGGTATTTGTCAAGGACGAACCTGTCGGCGACGGGATATTCTTAACGTATTGTACAGCGGGAGAAGATGATGAAATCAGGTTTTCGGTATAGTGACTGCAAAGAACATGAACACCGGGAAGCAAAGGCAATTTAATATAGCCGTGAGCACTAATAAAGCAAGTTGTGAGATGTTCAATGAGAATCAATAAAAAGTTTCTTATTGAATATGCTTAACGGAGAATAGTCAAGTATGGACGGGAGCGATAAATCTAAAAAAAAGAATAGGGTAGGTGCTGATGAGTTCGCTCTGAGAAAGCTGAACTACGGTATGAAAACGGAGAGCGAACTTCGGAAATTGATGGTTGCCGCCGGATATGCTTCCGCTGAAATTGATGAAACCGTTGAAGAGTTCAAAACTTTCGATTATATAAACGACGAGAGATATGTCTCGGAGCTCTATAGGCTCGGCAGGAATAAGGGATGGTCTAAGACCAAAATTTCCGTTGAACTTTCAAAGCGTGGCGTCAAATCCGAACTCTCGCAGAAAATCTTGGAAGAAATATCGGCGGATTTTGATGAAAAGGAAGAAGCCTTTTTAATAGCAAAGAAGATTTTCGACAACAGTGTTTCAGAAGGAAAACCTTTTGATGAAAAACTGAAGGCGAAAATAGGGAGAAGATTGATAGCATTAGGCTATAATGAAAGTATATGTTATCATGTGATAAACAGGCTCTGCTGACATAAGAATCGGTTTAGGCGGCTGATTGATTGCTCTTATAGTTAAACCGAGGCAAGAAACGTACCTGCCTGAATCTAAAAGAAATACAACTTAAAAAGCCGCTAAAAAGCGGCTTTCAAATGTGGTCGGGGCGACAGGATTTGAACCTGCGGCCTCTTACTCCCGAAGCAAGCGCTCTACCAAGCTGAGCCACGCCCCGATGAACAAGGGATATATTAACACAACGTAAAAAGAAATTCAAGTACTGCAGGAGAAAATAAAATGAAACTTATATCATGGAATGTTAACGGATTAAGAGCTATAATGAAGAAGAATTTTATGGAGTTTTTTGATGAGGCTGACGCGGATATTTTTTGCCTTCAGGAAACTAAACTTCAAGAAGGTCAGATTGAAATAGACCTCCCGGGGTACTACGAATATTGGAATTATGCCGAAAAGAAGGGTTACTCGGGTACGGCTATATTCACTAAAAAAGAGCCGTTGTCTGTCACATACGGCATAGGAATTGAAGAACATGACAAAGAAGGTAGAGTGATTTGTCTGGAATATGATAAATTTTACTTTATCACGGTATATGTCCCCAATTCACAGGATGAGCTGAAAAGGCTTGAATACAGAATGAAATGGGAAGATGATTTTTTGTCCTACATAAAAAAACTTGATGAAAAAAAGCCTGTTATATACTGCGGTGACTTGAATGTGGCACACAATGAAATAGACCTCAAAAACCCTAAGACGAATAAAAGAAATGCGGGTTTTACCGACGAAGAGAGAGAAAAATTCACCAATGTTCTCGAAAGCGGCTTCATAGATACATTCCGCTATCTTTATCCTGAGGAGATTAAATATTCGTGGTGGTCATACAGATTTAAGGCGCGAGAGAGGAACACGGGCTGGAGAATTGACTATTTTGTCTGCTCCGAAAAACTCAAAGACAAGATTAAGGATGCGAAGATTTACACGGAGGTGATGGGCTCCGACCATTGCCCTGTGGAGCTTGACATTGAAATATAAAATGCTAAAATATTGATAGTTAAAATATATTTTATATAGCGGTGACAACTTGCGACTTAAGCGGCGAGTGGTCTTGATTACCGACATCTATAACTTAAAAATCTGAAATATAAGGAAAAATACATGAAATACGTAAAAGCATCACAAATAATATATTGCATGGAAGAAGCAGCAAGAGCCCAAATGGAAGCGGAGAAACCTTCCGTGGATGACCTGATCGAGAAAAATATAGCTCTTATGGTAAACCGCTTGGATTTAGTAGTTTCAAGACCAATAGACGAACTTGAAGAATATTCCTGCACTGCATGGCCATGTCCGTCCGACAGAGCTACGCTGCTCAGGTGTTATTCGCTTAAGGTTGGAGAGGAGGAGGTTGCTTACTGCTCGGCAAACTGGTCTGTCGTTAATTTTAAGGCGAGGCGCATAATGAAAGTAAAAGAACTTGATATGCGTAAGTACACTATGGGTAAGTACAGAAACCCGTTCGGAAACAGGAAATTCAGGATTACCGCCGAAGACGAGGCTTTGATGAAAGAAATCGGCACTATCAAGGTAGGTAGAAACGACCTTGATGATAACGGACATATGAATAACGTAATGTATATTAAGCACATCGAGGATTTGCTTGATAAATTGTCTTCGGGAAAATATTATGTTGCTGAAGCGAGGCTGCACTTTATCAAAGAAGTTTTTATAGACAGAGAACTCAAACTCAAGCATCTGGAGCGTGACGGCAGGGAATACATCTTAATGGCAGACTCCGAAAATTCAAACGTATTTGAATGTGAGCTGTTACTGAAAGAAATCTAAAAAAAGATAAATACCAAATAAACAAAAAACCGTTCTGAATTGCCCCTTTTGTCAGACAAAAACTCTAACGAAAGGGGCTTTGTGTATAGTACAAAGCCCCCGTATCATTTTTGATAGGGGGAGATAATATATTATACAACATACATGACATAATCCATGAGCGGGTCAAAAAAACAAGCAGGCAGATGATTTCATATAAGTCATATTTAAGGCCTATTTTTTAAGGAGGTCTCTTATCTCAGTGAGAAGCTTGATATCTTCCGGCACGGGTGTCGGTTCTTCTATGACTTCTTCCGCTTTTTTCGTGATGTTTTCGAGCTTGTTAAAGCCCTTTACAATAAAGAAAAGCACTAAGGCGGTTATCAAAAATATGATGATTGCATTTATGAAATTACCGTATGTAATCTGAGCTTCGCCTATGCCGAAGCTCAGCTTTGAGAAGTCCAAGCCTCCGAGAACAAGGCCTATAATCGGACTTATAATGTCCGCTACAAGCGAGCTTACGATTGCAGTGAATGCACCGCCGATGATTATGCCGACAGCCATGCTGACAACATTGCCTTTCGTTATGAATTCTTTGAATTCGTTTTTGAAATTATTCATATTTCCCTCCTGAAAATAAAATCGATGTTATTTTTTTAATTCGCTTATGAAGTTGTCGAGCTCTCTTTCTATTCTTTCCCACGGGAAGCCCATTACATTATCGAAGCTGCCTTCTATCCGGTCGACATATTTACCGAAGGCACCCTGAATTGCATATGCACCGGCTTTGTCATAAGGTTCGTCGGTCGCAAGGTATGCCCTTAGTTCGGAATCGGAGCAGTTCTTGAAATATACCACGGTTTTCTCGGAAAAAACTTTTTTGAGACCGGTTTTTATGTCAATCAAAGAAACCCCGGTGACTACAAAATGATGCTTTGACCTTAGCTTACCGAGTATAGCAAAACCCTCTTCCTCATCCTTCGGTTTACCTATTATTTCTCCGCCGTTCTCATCTTCAAAATAGACGATTGTATCAGCAGCTATGATGACAGCTCCGTTTTCTTTAAGTTCGCTGAAATCTCCTTCCGTTATTTCAGAATAAACCTTTAGCCCTTTTTTCAGGGAAAGAAACATGGGAGCATCTTCCATATTGTGATGAAGCGGGATATTTTCAACGATGTCCGCCTTCATAATCACAGGCTCAATGCCGTGTTCACGCAGCTTTTCAATCCTCCGGGGAGAGCCTGAAGCAAGTACAATTTTAATATTTTTATTCATATTTCCATTATATATAAAAACTTGTTTATTTTCAATCGTTAAAGTGATATAATAATTGAGAAAAAGCTATATATTTTTTATTGCTTGTTCAGAAGGGAGGCTATGGCATGAAAAGAATATCAGCGATTTTGATTTTATCAATCTTCTTGATATTTAATTTCTTTTCCATGACCGCTTGCAAAAATAACAATAATAGCCTTACGGACAATGATATACCGAGTACCGGAGAGGTAAATGAACCGGTCATCGAAAATAAATATCCGCTGATTACCGGTATGGTAACAGCCATAGATCGCAGCTCGTTCAAAAAAGTCGATTACACGAAATATCGAGCCTCGTCGTATCATTTTGAGGAAGTCGGTATTATGGAATATACCGAATATCCCGAGTTGCACGAAGCTTTGAGCTTGCTTGCATCTGAAAGGCTTAAAGAAACCAAGGCTATTAACAAACTCCTTAAAAAGCGTGCATCCGAAGAAATCGATTTTAGCGACAGAGACTATACGGGAGAATATTATTTCTATAATATTAAAAGCAGTATTGCCCGCTCTGACAGCAAATGCTTCAGTTTTATAGAGGACTTCACTTCGTATTCGGGAGGGCCTCATGCGAGCAGATACAGCATGAGTCATAATTTCAATCCGAAGACCGGCGAAGAATATAAGCTCGATGAAGTATTCGATGACTTGGATAAATTGATACTTATGACAAACGAGGCCGTCCTTAATAAACTCGAAGAACTCGGCGGAGGATATTTTTCGGCCGACAGTGATCAGGCTGAAGCCGATCTGCTCGTTACTCTTAAACGTGATTTCTTCAAGAAAGTAAAGGGCACAAATGAAGTCGGAAACGACATAAGCTATTATAGTCCTTCATGGGTTCTCACGGGGCAGGGAGTCAGTTTCGTATTCAATCCCTATGACATAGCACCTTACTCTGACGGAATCATCGAAATCAGTTTCACCTATGAAGAACTTGCCGGAATTATAAATGACGGCTTTGTAGGCGGAGCGGTAACTTATGCGGTGCCTGTTCTTTACGAAACGGACAAAATCGCATACGATTATGACCATGACGGCAAATTTGACAATTTGAAGCTGTCTGCGGAATATGAGGTCTCCGACACTGATAACACGATGATTATCAAAGAACTTACCGTGAAAAAGGATGATTTATCGGTTACAAAGACATGCGGGGCATATGCGATTGATTCATACATAGTGCATATGAGCGACGGCAGTGATTATCTGTACGTCTGCTGTCAGAAATATTATGATAACTATATTATGATATTCAACATAACGGGGGATTATCTTGAATATATCGGAAGACAGGAGGGGTGCTTCGCAACGGGAGCCCTTACGAATCCCGCGATGGTATATATAGCTGAGAGAATTGATATATTAAGCACCTATGAAGGTGTCAAGTTTCACACATTACTGAATAACGGCAAGTTCAAGACCGAGGATAAATATTATCAGGCGCATGGCCTTAAATATCCTATGGAAACCGCCGTTGAACTGACTCTTCCGCTTTGTACGGGAGAAGAAACAGAGGGCAATCTTTCTGAATTTTATACCTTCCCTGCAGGCACGAAATTTAATATAATACAAACAGACGGCAAAACTTTTGCCGACCTTGAAGAAATAGGCGGTGAACATACGGGAAGGTTCTATGTGACAATGCCCGACAATCCGTCGGCGTCATACATGGAGCAATATCACAAAGAGACAGGTCTGTTAATCAAAGATGTATTCGAAAAGCTGTATTTTGCAGATTAAAAAATAAAAATCGAAAAGGAGAAAAATTATGGGACTTATCAAAGCCGCACTAAGTGCAGTTGGGGGAAACCTCGGCGACCAGTGGAAAGAATTCTTTTACTGTGACTCGTTAGACAAGGATGTATTGATGACAAGAGGAGTGAAACAGTCAACCCGTTCATCATCGAACAAATCCGGTCACGACAACATTATTACCAACGGTTCAGGTATTGCCGTAGCTGACGGACAGTGCATGATAATTGTGGATCAAGGCAAGATTGTCGAGCTTTGTGCAGAACCGGGTGAGTACACTTATGATCAGTCAACCGAGCCGACTATTTTTTCAGGTGATCTCAAGCAGGGAGTAAAGGACTCGTTTGCCAACATGCTGAAGCGTTTTGCTTATGGCGGAGAAACGGCTCATGACCAGAGGATTTACTACTTCAACACTAAAGAGCTGATTGACAACAAGTTCGGAACCCCGAATCCTATTCCTTTCAGAATTGTTGACAAGAACCTTAATCTTGATACGGACGTTTCCGTGAGATGTGCAGGCGTCTACTCTTATAAGATAACCGACCCTGTGCTCTTCTATACGGCAATCGCAGGAAACGTAACGGATGAATACAGGAGAGAAGAACTGGATGACCAGTTAAAAGCCGAATTTATCTCGGCTCTCCAGCCGTCATTCGGCAAGCTTTCCGCCCTCGGACTCCGTCCGAGTGAACTTCCGGGACATGTTGAGGAGCTTTGCAACTATATGAACGAGGCGCTTGACGCTAAATGGAGTCAGGGAAGAGGTCTTGAGGTTGTAAATGTAGCAATCAATTCGGTTACACTTCCGCCGGAAGACCAGGAAAAGATAAAGAATCTACAGATGGAGGCAGTGCTGAAGGAACCTACCATGACAGCAGCCTCTATCGCCGCAGCTCAGTCGGAAGCTATGAAGACGGCTGCAGCAAACGAAGGCGGAGCGGCAATCGGATTCATGGGAATGGGAATGGCGATGAATGCGGGTTCAAACACCCAGAATCTCTATGCTATGGGACAGCAGAATCAGCCGCCTCAGACCAATCAGCCTGCAGCTCAGGAAGCTCCGCAGACGCCACAAGACGTGCAGCCTGCAGCAGGTGCAAAATTCTGTTCGGAATGCGGAACTAAGGTAGAAGGGGCTAAATTCTGCCCTAACTGCGGCAAGCCTACAGGCAACTAAGTTATTTCAGATAAATAAAAGCCCCGAATTTCGGGGTTTTTTGTTAAGGAGGTAAAAATGTCAGAACTATTAGAATATAAGTGTCCAAGCTGCGGCGGACCGTTAAAATTCGACTCTTCCGCCCAAAAAATGAAGTGCCCTTATTGCAGCTCTGAAATCGACACCGAATCGCTTGCGGCGTATGATGAGGAACTGAAAAACGACAAGGGCGATAATCTCGATTGGGAAAAATACGAGGGAAGCGAATGGTCGGGCGATGAATCCGATAATATGAATGTTTATGTATGTAATTCCTGCGGCGGAGAGATAATTGCAGACAAGAATACTTCCGCATCAAACTGTCCTTACTGCGATAACCCAGTCGTGATGAAGGGCAATCTGTCCGGGGTGTTCAAACCTGATTTTGTCATCCCGTTCAAGCTTGATAAGAAAGCTGCGAAAGAGGCATATCGCAAACATCTGCAGGGCAAGAAGTTTCTGCCTAAGGTCTTCGAGAATAAGAACCATATTGATGAGATAAAAGCTCTATATGTGCCGTTTTGGCTGTTTGACGCGGACGTCGATGCGAAAATAAGATACAGAGCGACCAAGTCAACCACTCATGAGGATAAAGGAAACGAGTATTTAACCACCGAGTATTATTCCGTGATTCGAGAGGGGGGCCTTTCGTTTGATAATGTTCCCGTGGACGGGTCCGTAACAATGGATGACGAGCTTATGCAGTCGATAGAACCTTATGATTTCCGTGAAGCTGTCGGCTTCCAAACGGCATATCTCTCAGGATACCTTGCCGATAAATACAGCGTCGATTCGGATAAGGCCATAGAAGGCGCAAATGACAGAATCAGATATTCGACAGCCGAATCGTTTGAGGAAACGGTAAAAGACTATGATGAGATAGAAGTCGAAAACAGCTCGATTCTGCTCAATAACGGGAAGGCAAAATATGTTCTCTATCCGGTGTGGATACTTAACACAACTTACGAAAACGAAAAATATATATTTGCAATGAACGGACAGACGGGAAAGATGGTCGGTGACCTCCCTGTAGATAAATCCGTGTTTTGGGTGAACTTTGCAAAAGTCGGCGGTATTGCGGCAGCAGTTGCCTTTGCATTGCAGTTCGCAATCGCTATGATGTAAGGAGGAAAATGAAATGAAAAATTATAAGAAAAAAATCAATAAGATTTCGGCATTTTTCCTCACGATTCTATTGATGTCGATGCTTCTTGCACCGGCAGTATTTGCGTCGGCGAGAAATTTTGTTGACAATGCGGGACTGCTTCATGACGAAGAGGAACTCGAATATATAGCAAATTATATGGAGAAGGTTTCAGAGAGGCTTCAGTTCGATATTGTGGTCGTTACAACAGAGGGCTACGACCAGGATAATATTGTAGCCTTTGCCGATGATTTCTTTGAAAACAACGGCTACGGTTACGGAGAAGATAAAGACGGTATTATTTTCGCAGTAGATATGCTCAATGGAGAGTATGTGCTTACGACCTCAGGTTCGGGAATATATGCGATAACCGACGAAAAAGAGAATCAAATCTATGACAGCTTTGAGGAAGACCTGATTGCAGGGCTTTACAGTGATGCTTTCACAACCGGCTACACGGATGCGGTGGCATCGATTATCACGGAATATAGCGAAGAACTTGTCGATGATGAAGAAGACATCAAAACAGGCGATAGCGCAGACGGTGAACCGGGAACGGATAAAAAAGCAAACATACCGGGTATGATTGGAATATCCGCCGTTATCGGACTTATTGCCGGCG
This sequence comes from uncultured Oscillospiraceae bacterium, assembly GCA_964345365.1. GTDB lineage: Bacteria > Bacillota > Clostridia > Peptostreptococcales > Anaerovoracaceae > RUG754. The sequence continues at coordinate 11,530 of CAYFQR010000012.1, read as the reverse complement.
CTCTTTCATCGTTTAGACATAAATCGGCGCTTAAGACTGTCAGAAGAGAAGTCAAGGCAAACAACTACGCTCGAAAGGGCAGCATGGTTTTAACCAAGGAAAAGGACAGCCATCTATATACGAAGGTTGATGCAAAGTCTAAAGACAAGTCGAACAAATCAGACTCTGAAGGCGGCACGACAGTTCACAAATCTTCTTCGGGAAAAACGCACGGCGGCGGACAAGCAAGAAGCATTTAATGTTTCCCTAAAACATTTACAAAAGCCGATTATTAGGATATAATATTATGATAGGCGTATTGTGCGTGTAAGGGAAAACGGATGAAAAAAATTGCAATTTATATAATGAAATTTTTTCTGTCGTTCATTTATTTCTTAATGAAATTTAAGAGAACAAAGAACGGAAGCGTCGTTTTTTTAAGTCGTCAGGAAAATGAGCTCAGCATAGATTTCAGACTTCTCAGAGAAGAACTTCTCAAACGGGAAAGGAATCTGAATATACAGGCGGTTTGCTCAAGAATTACAGGTGACGAAAAAGGCGGCGCATTCCGTTTTGCAAAGGATATGCTTAAAAGCATGAGTTTGCTTGCTTCAGCGGAAGTTGCGGTACTTGATGCTTACTGGCCCGCCGTTTCACTGCTCAGTCACAAGAGGAGTTTGACGGTAATTCAAATGTGGCATGCAATGGGCAAGATAAAAAAATCCGGATATCAGACCCTCGGCAAAGAATCCGGTAGGGATGAGAGCCTCGCGAAGCTCATGAAGATGCATGAGGGTTATGATTACATAATTGCAGGCGGCAAAGCATGGAACAGGTTCTATTGTGAATCGTTTTCCGTAACTGAGGACAGGCTTCTAAACTACGGACTTCCGAGGACGGATTATATCTTGGAAACGGCGGAGACGAATCGCAAGAGATTTTTTTCGAATTATCCTGAATTGACAGGTAAAAAGATAATAATCTATGCTCCGACATTCAGGAGAGGCATAGAACTTACATGGCAGGAGCTCGTATATGGATTGTCGGATATTGAGAACGCTACGGTTCTTGTGATGCCTCACCCCAACCAAAACATTGCCTTGACCGAAGACATGAGCGGAAAAGGTATATACATGCCGAATGAATTTAAGACGGTAGAGGTTCTTGCCGCGGCTGATTATCTTATCACGGATTATTCCGCCGTTGCGGTTGAAGCCGCACTCCTTAACATAAAGACTCTTTACTTCGTGCCTGATTTCGAAGAATATACCGAGAAAAACGGCATGAATATAAATCTCTTCGACGAGATGCCGGGTCTGGTATTCAGGGATGCCTCGCCGATATGTGAGACAGTCGCAAGCGACACATATCCTGAAGATAAGCTCGAAAATTACAGGAAGAAGTTCCTGCCTGAAGAGCTCGGGTTCTCTACGGAGAAGATAGCTTCGCTCATATTATCCTGTATAAATAAAAATAATTAATCGAAACATAATTTATAATTTAATGGACATATTCAAAATCGCACACAAAATAATAAAGAAAATAAAACTGTTCGTACTCTATTGGAGAAGAATAGTTTTTGTCAGGAATTATTTTAAGTGCTCGTTTTTGACAAAATTAAAGGCAAATGTTTTAGGCTATACCGCAGACCAGTGGATGCTTTATGACTTTGACAATAATGACCGGAGAGAGTATCTTTCCGAATTTGATTGGTACAGGTCAAGGTACATAAACGAACCTTTTGACTTTGTATGCAATAACAAGATTGCTTCCGCCGAGATACTTAAGCAGTATGTGAGGGTACCCGAGAGCTATATGATAAAGAATAAGGGGAGGCTCAGCTCTTTTACATCGGAGAGCATGGAGTATGATGACGCATTTGAGCTCCTGAAAGAAAAAGGGCAGTACTTCTTCAAGCCGTACGGCAAGGGAAAGGGCACGGGAGTAGTCATCATGACTTATGATGAAGAATCAGGCAATGCGATGATAGACTTTAAGCCGGTATCCCATGATGACTTCATATCTTACTTAAAAGAGAGAGACGATTGGTTCCTCTCCGAAGCTATGAAACAGCACGAGTATCTCGATGAAATATATGATAAAACAGTAAACACTATCAGATTTATCACCCTAAAGGACCCGAAAACAGGGAAGTTCAAGGTGTTTTTTGCGGTTCAGCGGATAGGTACAAGCGAAACCATACCTGTCGACAACGGGTCGAGGGGCGGCCTCGTTTCCAACATAGACCTTGAAACAGGCACGCTTTCCGAGGCGAGATGTCTTTGGAACAGAAATGCATATAAGGTTCATCCTGACAGCAATAAACAGATTGAAGGTGTGAAGATACCCGGCTGGCAGGAGCTTAAGTCCGAAATGTTGACGCTCGCAAACAGGCTCCCTTATATGAACTTCATCGCATGGGACATACTGATTACTCCGGAGGGACATTGCATAATTGAGGCGAATACATCCTCGGGAGTCAACATAATTCAACTCTGGGGAGGACAAAAAAAAGGTGAGCTCGGCGATTTTTATAGGGCGCACAAGGTACTGAAGAGACGGTAAGATTATGAAATATATAATTATGGCTGACGGCAAGGGCAGCCGTTGGCAAAACTACAATGAGATACCTAAGCATTTTGCCGTTGTTGACGGAGAGCCGATCATATTGAGGACGGTCAGACTGCTTGGAGAAAAAAGTCCGGGCTGTGAGATAATAATAACCTCACACGACCCAAGATATGATATAGACGGGGCTGAGCGCTATGAGCCTCTTAACAATGTTCTTGAAATAGACAGATTCACCGAAGAGCTTATCGCTGACGATATATGTTTTCTTTACGGTGATACATATTATGCCGAGGAGGCGATAGAGGCTATTATTTCGCAGGAAACCGACGACATCCATTTCTTCGGGACAAAGAAATCAATAGTGGCGATAAAGATAAAAGACGGAGAACTCTTCAGAAGTCACGTTCACAGGGTCAGGAAGCTCTTCCTCGAAAAAAAGATAGAGAAATGCATAGGTTGGCAGGTCTATCGGTCATTTGTAGGTATTCCTCTTGACGAGAAACAGATAAAAGACAAATTCACCGTCCTCGATGATAAAACGGAGGACTTCAACACACCGGAAGAATATATAAAAAGAAAGAACTGATAATTTAATGAATATAAAAAAATTAGTTGTAGACGCATTGGCTTTTATGCCTACATCCGAGGGCTTCACTGCGGGAGAAGCGAGAAGATGGGTGAGAGAGGTCTTCAGACACAGGACAAGAAACTATGGATATTCTCGTTCCGAAACACGCTGGGCAATAAGTCACGGCTTCATGCCGGAGCAGGTTGACAGACTCGGAATCAACAAAGAAAATGTTGATGATTATATTTCTGCAAGAGACTACGCCTATCTGAGACCGCTAAACGGCACATATGCCAAGTGGCTTACCGACAAGGTGACAATTTTTTCAGTCTTCAAGCCGTTCAGGGACTTGATGCCCGAATGTTATTACCAGATAGGGAAGAGATATAACGATACTTTCGTAATCCCGCTTTCAGCTAAGGATGCGGGATATGGCTTTGAGGAGATGCTCGGTTTCGTGAGAGCCAAAGGAGAGGTCAGCATTTCTCAGGCTAACGGATATGCAATAAGCGCTCTAAAATGGGACGGTGACAAATACCTCCTTGACGGAAAAAAATACTCGGGAGAAGAGCTGAAGGCTAAACTTGATGAATATATACAAACCATTGTATTGACCGAGAGGGTAATGCCGGACGAGACGCTGGATAACGGCGTACTTAACCTGATTGTTATCAATGAGTACGGTGATACTCCCATGATAGGGGATGCTTTCGTAACATATGACGATTACGGCAGGATACCTTTTTCGGCGGTAAAGTCTCAGAGCGAGGACAGTCTTGAAGAAATTGACATCATAGATGACAAATACAGAGAAATTGCTGCGGCTGTTGTCGATGAAAAAACGGGAATGTTAAACGGAAAAAAAATACCCCACTGGGATGAAATATGTCGTTTCGTCGATGATTTCTGCAGGTTTGTGCCGCAACTCGAGTTTTTCGGATGTCAGATTATAGTAAAAGAGGATAACTTCAAGGTGGTAATGCTTGAGAATCATCCTGAATACCCTACCTGTAAGCCTTTCTCAAAGAAGAGCTCGTCCTACCTTTTGAAAAAAGTAATCCAAAAAAAGAAGGCATATTCTTCTTTTAGCGTAAGGCTGGAGAGAGGTGCAAGGAAACTCAGCCGAAGAATAAGAAAGCTGTTCGCAAAGGCATTTTTCCCTATATCACTCGTACCTTATCAGAGCGTCAGGTGGCCGCAGGATGTGCTTCGCGATTTTTTTGCGAACAAGGATGCGACATTTTTTGAAAAATTACGGGCTTATCGCAAAGGATTTTTGTCATACAGGATAAAACAGTACGGCATAAACGAAGAGAATATAAACGAACATATATCGGATTTTGAATACAGGTGGCTCAGGCATATCAACCCTAAATACAGGAAGTGGATGGAAGACAAGATTACCGCTAAATATATCTGTTCCGAGCATAAGGAGTGTTTTCCGGAATATTATTTCCACATAATTTGCAAGAACGGAAACAATAAAGTCATATCCATGATGGATTTGCCTTGCGGTTATGATAACGAATATGAGGATATATTCAAGCTTGTACAAGAGAAAAAAGTGCTTGCGCTAAAACCGGACGAAGGTTCGCACGGCGACGGATTTTACAAGTTTACATGCGAACTCGTAGACGGCAAGCCGAAATACAGCCTCAACTATAACGAGGTGAGCAAGAAAGAAGTTCTTGATATACTCATGGACACTAACAATCAATATCTCGTGACCGAGTATATCGACATGTGTGATGAGCTTAAAGCCATATACGACGGAGCGGTGAACACGGTACGCATGCTCGTATATAAGAAGGACGGTATCACGCCGGAAATCGGGAATTGTTATGTGAGGATAGGCTCGAAAAAGACCGGTGCTGTGGACAATGTAGGCGCTGGCGGGATGACCGCCCACATAGATCCTGAAAACGGACATTTTTATAATGCTAAAATTGCGATAGATAATCAGCTTATAGATTGCCCTATACACCCTGATACCGGTGCCGAGATAGACGGATATCTTCCGCATTGGGATGAGGTTAAAAAGGATGTCTTGGATGTGGCTGCCGCCATACCGCAGCTTGAGTGGTTCGGCTTCGACCTCGCTGTCACGAACGACGGTATCAAGTTTCCGGAGATAAACAGGTTTCCGGACTATCCGTCAGTCGAAAAATACTCGGAGGGCACGAGGGACTACCTTATGTATAAACTGAAAAAGAAAAAAGAAAAGTACGGCATAGATAAGAAGCCGGAAAGAAAGTTGATAAATCTTCCTAAGAGGAAACATCTTTCTGTATAAGAGGTAAAATGGATTATATAAACGCATTAAAAGAAATATTAAAGGATAATTTTGAATATCGGCGCACGATACCGAAGCTCGCGGGTTCCGACTTGAAGAAGACTTATTCGGGCTCCCTGCTCGGATGGTCATGGGCTGTAATAAGACCGGCGATATTGATTTTCGTATTTTGGTTTGCTTACAGCGTCGGGCTCAGGCAAGGTAACGACAAGGACGGATTTCCGGTATTTTTGTGGCTCATAGCGGGTATGATACCTTGGTATTTCATGAGGGATATGCTCACGGGCGGTGCCAACTGTATGAGGAGATTCAAGTATCTCGTTACCAAGATAAAATTTCCGGTGTCGACGATTCCGACAATTGTTACCACATCAAATATGGTGCCTCATATAGGCCTTGTGCTGCTCATGATGTTTCTTTATTGGATTCTCGGTTTCCCGCCGACAATTTACTATTTACAGATACCTTTTTATGTGCTTATAATGTATCTTTTCTGGGCGGCTTGGGCGATGTTTGCCGGTATGCTCAGTGCAGTATCGACCGACTTTCTCAATTTGGTAAGATCGCTCACGCAGGCACTGTTTTGGATGTCGGGGATACTGTACGATGTTTCAAGAATAGGAAGCAGGACGGTGAAGACAATCCTCATGTTTAATCCGATAACGATAATTGTCAACGGTTATAGAGATTCATTCATGTATCAAAAGTGGTTTTGGGAGAGGCCGGAAGCCATGAGAAACTTCTTCATAATATATTTTATAATGTGTCTGCTTGCAATTTGGGGGTACAAAAAACTCAGAAAGGAAATCCCGGATGTACTCTAATTCGAGGAGGATACGGTAAAACAATGGATGATATAAATCGTATGAACTGCGATAATGAACGAGAAGTGGTAATTAAGCTCGACCATGTAACGAAAGTATACAAGCTTTTCAGGCGAGACAAAGACCGATTCCGCTCGCTGTTCAGCAAAAAACAGAATTACAAAAAAAAGATATCGGTAAACGATGCCAATATCGAAATAAAAAAAGGCGAAACCGTAGCGATATTCGGTAAAAACGGCGCAGGCAAGTCCACGCTTCTTAAGATGATAACGGGAGTCGTATATCCTACAAAAGGTGAGGTTATTGTCAATGGCAGAGTATCGGCGCTTTTAGAACTGACCGCAGGTTTTGACCCTGAGTTTACCGGAAGAGAGAACATAAGATTCAGGGGACAGCTTCTGGGACTCAGTAGAGAGGCAATCGCCAAGGTTGAACCTGATATTATTGATTTCGCGGAGCTCGAGGACTATATAGACCAGCCGGTAAGGACATATTCCTCGGGAATGAAGGCGAGACTCGGGTTCGCTACGAATGCCAATGTGCATCCCGAAATACTTATCGTCGATGAAGCTCTGTCCGTGGGAGATTCCGAATTCAGAAAAAAATCGAGCGATAAAATACGCGAAATCGTCGGAAAAGAGAATGTCACCTTCCTTTTCGTAACACATTCGACCGAGGTCGCAAAATCATTTTGCGAGAGGGGTATAGTGATGCATCTCGGCAAGATACTGTTTGACGGCCCTATAGATGAGGCAATATATTTCTACAAGGATTTTCTTGAAGAACTTGCAATAAAAAGACAAAATAGACGGGTGCTTACTTTAGATTCATGCGAAAACAAATCAACAGAAGCAAGCGAAAAAAAACCAACAGATGCATGCGAAAATAAATCAACAGAAATAAGTGAGAATAAATCAGCAGGGGGAAATAAAAATGAGATGTGACAGATACAAAAAAGAAAACGAAAATGAGATAGATCTTTCAAACATTCCTGACAAGACCGAGAAGAATTTTTTTGTTAAACTTGCCGACTGGGTTAAGTCATGGAAATTATGGGTAAAAATAATAGTGCCGATAGCTTTAACAGTCGTACTCGGTGCCGGAATTGCACTTGCTGGGGCATACAATTATGCAAAAAACCTGGTAGATATAATGCAGGTTACTCCGACTACATCTACAGACGCAGCTACCGATACAGATGTCATGGAAGAATACGATTTAAGCCTAAAGCCTGTGGACGGGTATATTAACCTGTTGCTTTTGGGCGTGGACACGAGGAATATGGAGAGGATACAAGGGTCCCGCTCCGACATGATTATAATAGCCTCTATAAATACTAAGACTTACGATGTGACGCTTACATCCGTATACAGAGATACGTACTTAAAACTCGGAAGCACACCGACCTACGACAAAATTACTCATGCCTGTGTTTACGGCGGGCCGGAGATGACAATGAAAAGCTTGAACCAGGCTCTCGATATAGATATTGAGAAATTTGCCGTAGTGAACTTCAGAGCGGTTGCAGAGCTTGTCGATGCGGTAGGCGGAATTGAGATTGATGTTCAACAAAATGAGATATATCAGCTAAACAAGTATACCTCGGCTACTGCCAGAAATATAGGCAAGAAAAAATATCAGCTCGTTAAAAAACCGGGTGTGCAGACGCTTGAAGGAGTGCAGGCGGTATCCTACGGCAGAATCCGTAAAGGTGTGGGTGACGACTATAAGCGTACCGAGAGGATGAGAACGGTAATCACCAAGGTCTTTGAGAAGGTTAAGAAGATGAAATTATCGGAGATCAAGGCACTGATAGAGCTTATGGTGCCGCAATGCAAGACGAATCTGTCGTTAAACGACATACTCGCCTTGGGATTTAAGGCACCTAAGTATAATATTTCTTCGGGTTCCGGCTTCCCTTATACTGTGGCGGGCGGATATCTCGGTAAGATTTCCTATGTATTCCCGAGAGACCTTGCTTCAAGCGTAATACAGTTTCATAGGGATGTATTCGGGCAGGAAGATTACAGACTTTCATCCGAGGCTGCGTATATAGCGCGCGAGATAGCTGCAAGAAGAGCGAATGCGACAAGCGGGCCGCCTAAGAAGAAAGATAAAAAGAAAGATAAAAAAGAAGTAACATCTACCGATGAAAATAACGGCATGACCCCAACAGATACTCCTGAAGCGGAAGCTGCCGACCCCGAAACTGCCGACCCGGCGGTACCTGAAGGAAGTACCGGAGAAACGGGAACCGAGCCTCCTGCAACCGGGGACGGCACGGGCGATACGGGAACTGTTACACCTGACCCGTCGGCATCTACCCCGCCGGAGACACCTGAAGTACCTACACCATAAAGGTAAAAAAATAAAGACACATGGAGTGCCTACGTCATAAAGTTAAAAAATATTAAGACACCTGAAGTGCCTACATCATAAAGTTTAGAATTATTAAGGAGAATAGCAATGGCAAAGATTAATTGGGAAGACCCGCAGATACGCCGGAATTATAGACATACTGCCGCACATATTATGGCACAGGCTGTAATGAATCTGTGGCCGGATACGAAACTTGCGATAGGACCGGCTATCGAGAACGGCTTCTACTATGATTTTGATACGGAACATAAATTTACGGAAGAAGATTTTTTGAAAATCCAAAAGGAAATGAAAAAAATCATACAGGCTAATTATGAGCTTGTCAGAACGGAACTCCCGAGAGAAGAAGCCATAAAGTTTTTTGAAGACAGAAACGAAACGTACAAGGTGGAACTGATAAATGACTTGCCTGAGGACGCGGTTATTTCGATGTACTCGCAGGGAGACTTTACCGACCTCTGTGCAGGACCTCATATGGACTCCACAGGGCAGATAAAGGCGGTAAAGGTAATGTCGGTTGCGGGAGCGTATTGGAGGGGTGATTCCGAACGTCCTATGCTTCAAAGATTATATGCTACGGCGTTTCCGACTCAGGAGCAGCTTGACGAATATATCGCCATGATCCAAGAAGCAAAAAAGAGAGACCACCGTAAACTCGGTAAGGAACTCGGACTGTTCACTTTCCGTGATGAAGCTCCGGGATTCCCGTTCTATCTTCCTAAAGGAATGATTTTGAAAAATCAGCTCATCGACTACTGGAGAGAAGTGCATAAAAAATGGGGTTACGTTGAAATATCAACGCCTCAGATTATGAAGAGGACACTCTGGGAAACTTCGGGACATTGGGAGCATTATAAAGACAATATGTATACTACGCTTATCGATGAGGAAGAATTTGCCATTAAACCGATGAACTGTCCGGGCTCGATACTTGTCTATGACCTTGAACCGCATTCATACAGGCAGCTTCCGATTAGATACGGTGAACTCGGATTGGTGCACAGACATGAGCTGTCGGGGGCACTTCACGGGATGTTCCGTGTGAGGTGCTTCACTCAGGATGACGCACATATAATGCTTACCAAGGAGCAGATAAAGGACGAGGTTGCTCAAATTTCGAGCCTGCTCGATGAAGTATATACGATGTTCGGTCTGCCGTATAAAATTGAGCTTTCGACAATGCCGGAGAGCCATATCGGAACACGCGAGGATTGGGAGCAAGCCGAGAAGGCACTTGCCGATGCAATCACGTCGATAGGGAAAGAGTATGCGATAAATCCGGGAGACGGAGCTTTTTACGGCCCTAAACTTGACTTTAGAGTACGCGATTCGCTTGGAAGAGAATGGCAGTGCGGTACGATTCAGCTTGACTATCAGCTTCCCGGAAGATTTAATATTGAATATACGGGTTCCGACGGACAAAAGCATACGCCGGTTATGATTCACAGGGTAGTGTTCGGCTCTATAGAGAGATTCCTCGGAGTTCTGACAGAACACTGTGCAGGTAAGTTCCCGCTTTGGCTCGCACCCGTTCAGGTTAAACTTCTGACCGTAACCGAGAAGAATACCGAGTATGCATTGAAAGTCAAGGCAGAACTTGAAAACGCAGGTCTCAGAGTTGAGCTTGATGACAGAAATGAAAAGATAGGCTTCAAGCTGAGAGAAGCAAGAAACCTCAGAGACAACTATATATGCATAATAGGCGAAAAAGAAGCCGAAAACGGCACGCTCACCGTTCGTTCATCAAAACTGAAGGACGAGATTGGCGAAATGTCGGTTTCAGAGCTTAAGCAAAAACTTCTTGAGGAAATAGAAAAGAAGATTAACAACTCGATTTTCGCATAAGCGGGGCTTCTAAAAAACATAGACCTGAAACGGAATAATTAATCTTAATTATTCCGTTTTTTAGACGGTTGTTCTTAGCTGCTCTCAAACATTGTTTCTGTTCGGGCGTTTACGGCGGTATGTTTTTTAGACGATTGTTCTGAACCGTTCTGAAATTCCGAATATTTTCGAAGGCTGTCAGAAAATGTCGACTTTTTCTGACTTCATTTAGGAAGTCCTTTGGTATATATTAATATTTAAGGTCGGTAAATAAATATCAGAATGGAGAGCGTCGTGATAGAGAAGCCTTATATACCAATGGTGACAGCATCGGAATGTAGGAGAGTTTTTCTTGAGGATATACTATATATTGAAACAATCGAGCGTAAGATAATAATTCATACATTAGAATGCAGATATTCTTTTTACGGTAAAATTAATAACCTGGAGAAATACCTGGACAGCAGATTCACGCACTGCTTGAAGAGCCTGGTAGTGAATTTTGATATGGTAATCAGCATGAAATCAGGTACGATTTACCTCTATGGCGGTAAGACCCTGCTCATAGGCCAGCATAATTTCATCAAAGCTAAACAGAGATATGCCTACTATATCATGCACACTACGAAAAACACTTCGAAAGTCGCTGAAACCGGCAACGAATTTAAGAGCAAGACCTGATGTTTTGTTCTTAAAAACTCAAAATTGATACAATGAAAAGACTCGGAGCTTTGTCCGTAATTACAGTCAATATAAGCATTGTTAATATGACAGAGCTTTTCTGAGGTTTTTTTGCTAAAACAAAAATAGTTCTTGCCATATCTAAGAAGTTATAGTATATTAATTGGGTACGCGAATATTTTCGTGGGATTTTTTGCGTGCAAAAAATATATCAAGCACATGGCATGCATATTGGTTACCGCGTTTCCCTGCCATAAGGGTGGCAAATGCCAAGCGGATTTTAGGGCAAGCCGTGGAAGAAAAAACCTAAAAAACAGGAGGAAAAATTAATGGCAGTAATTTCAATGAAACAATTACTCGAAGCAGGTGTTCACTTCGGACACCAGACAAGAAGATGGAACCCTAAAATGG
>CAYFQR010000011.1:33438-44003 GCA_964345365.1 uncultured Oscillospiraceae bacterium | reverse complement strand
GGAGTCTGCGGAGGCGATTCTGCAGGAGTGGAAGTGATTGTCCCCCTATAAGTCCCTACTGCGTTTGCAGCCGTACATGCTGTGCCTTGAGGGTCAGTCCATTTGAGCTGATAGTCGTCTTTGGCGAGCGTGGTACCGTCATACTGTACTGTCAAAAAGCGGCTGTCATCCAGATTCTGTAAATCGTAATCGTCTCCGGTATAGACTCTGCTGCTCAGAGCCGTCGGCAAACTCGCAGTGAGGCCGCTGGCTCCATATGCCGTAGTTGCCATAGCCGGTATCATGGTGAGCACCATAATAAGGCTCATTACTATAACTAAAATTCTTTTCATTTTATTTTCCTTTCTCTTTCATAATCTCAATTATCGTATATATTATTGATTATAATTATACACTTATATTCTACACCAAAATCCCCATACACACAAGCAAAAAATGCCCTATTTCATGCGAGCGGGGTGAATTTCATGTGAAATTTGTGCTTTTCAATAAAAAAATCAATCGTATTTTTTTATGATTGATTTACGACCGAATGCGTTTCACTTCGGGAGATACAATAGAAGGCTCTGATTACCCGAAAATCTTTAATTCTTCCCAATATAATTATAGGTTTCAAATATTTGCCCACAAAGCAAGAGCCCCGTTTAATTCGGGGCTCTCGTAAAAGATCAGTTTTTTAGTTTTTTGCTATAAGTCGCTTAATTATTTAGCAGTTCTGTAAGCCTTGTTCGACCAGTCGGAAGTGTACTTAACGTCCTCTACTACTCTGATTGCTCTAACCTTGTAGTAGTAAGTCTTACCCTTCTTGAGGTTCTTAGTGTTCTTATAGGTCATCTTGCTTCCGTCCTTAGTAGTGAACATCTTCTTGAATCCGCTGTTCTTCTTGGTTGATCTGTAAACTTCATAAGCCTGAACGTCTTCAGCCGAACCCTTAGCAAATCTCCAAGTAATCTTGATGTAGCCCTTGCCTCTTACGGATCTAACCTTGAGGTTTACGGACTCAACAGCCTTGATTTCGCCTTCTGCCGCTAATGCGTTAACGTCCTTAGCAACTGCTGCTAATAATCTTTCCTGTGGAGCGATTGTGGTGTCGGCATATTCTGCATTGTAAGCATCGATTAATGCCTGTGCAGCCTCTAAAGCCTTCTTATCTTCAGCAGTGAGCTGTCCTAACTTCTTCTGGGTGTCTAATGCCTTAACAGCATCAACGATAGCTTCTTTTTCAGCTGTCTGAATGTTTGCTAATGCAACTGTGAAGTTGTAAGGAGAAGTACTTCCGTAATTGATACCGCCAGTGCCATAGAATGCGCCTGTAGCACAGTCAGCTCTGTACTCATCGTAAGCGTCCTTTGCAGCCTTTACAGCTTCTTTGTCAGCTACGCCAACCTTGCTGAGTGAAGGAAGGTTGTTGATTGCAGTTGCTACTGCATATGCTTCGAGTTTTTCTAATGCTGTAATATCCTTGTCTAATGTAGCCTTGTTTGTTACGAACGGCTGTGCGTCTGCATGAAGAGCATTGTAAGCCTTGTTAGCAGCCTTTACAGCAGCCTTGTCAGCGAGAGCTACTGTAGCAGGAAGAGCATTAATCATCTCTACAACCTTAGCAGCTTCTGCTTTTACTGTTGCGAATGTAACATATCCGTCAACTACCTTGCAAGCTTCTGCATATAATGCAGTTACTTCAGCCTCGGTTCTTGCGCCCTTTTCGAATGCCCAAGTCCTGAGTTCCTTCATAGGATCTCCAGGAGCAACGTACTTAGTAGGTTCCGCAGCCCATGCAACGTAGATGTCTTCACCTGCAGCTGTTCTCTTAGCATCGATGTATGCGAATACGTTAGGTTCAAGAGTAGTAGCTCCTACTGTAGGCCATGTTGCGTCAACAGTAGCGGCGTTATTAAGGCTAGCAGGGTCTAATTCTTTCTTAAGCTTATCGATTGCTTCGTCAACTGCTCCGATAGTTTCGGCAGCATCGATTGCATCGTTGTAAGCATTGATTGCAGCAACGGCAATTTCGAATTCCTTGTCATAGAAAGTCTTAGGACCTGTAAATACGGTTACAGGCGCACCGCTTCCGGTTCTTATGATATTATCAATTGCGTTGTCTGTAGGAACAGCAATCTTAAGAGCTGCCTTCTGGGAAGGAGTCTGGAATTCTGTAGGGGTACCGAGTAATGTTTCCTTAAGTACAGTTGTACCGTCAGTGTATGCTCCTGTAGTTAAGAGGGAAATTGACTCTGCAACAAGGTTGTCGTCGATTTCTTCATTGTCATACTTCTTGCTTCCGTCAGCATTTACTTCTGTCTTCATGGAAGCAGCAAGCTTTTCAGTTGCAGCTACCATTGACATGAGATCGATGTAGTCTCTTGTGTCGTTTGCTACTACGAAGTTGTCCTTTGCGCTCTTTAAAGGAGCTGATGCTGTGAATGTCAAGTCGATAGCAGCGAGCACACCGGCGTTTGCAGCATTGTCGATGAGGAAAGTCTTAGCTTTTACGAAAGCGTCAACTGCATCTGCGTGAGCTGCATTATAGAGATTGGCGTCGTTCTTGAATGCCACTACATTGCTCATGAGCTCTGCTTTTCTCGATGCCTTCTGTGCTTCGAGAGTTGCAGCATCACCTGCTTCCTGAGCTTTAGTAACGTATGCGTTAACTAAAGAATATTCAACTGACGAAACTTCTGTATCATGGATAACGTCTCCGCCGGTAACGGGTGTAACAGCGATGATAGGGCCGAATACTTTTGCGTATAATGTGCTGTAGGAAGTGTTATCTACGTAAGCTTCCGCATTGATTATATCCTTAGCCTGAGCTATGTCTGCAGCAGCGTTTTTAGCTGCGCTTCCGTAAGCTACTCCATCGAGTGCAGTTGTAGTGTTGTCAGTTTTTTCGCTGTATCCGGAAACGTCGATTTTGTTAACGAGACCTGTTAAGAATGCCTTATATGCATCCCATGCAGCCTTGTATGCAGCGTCCTCGTCAGCGTTAGCAACTATGTCGTTCTTTAACATCTCAAGTGCTACGTTCTGTGGCACTCCATTGATTTTTGTGGTAACGCTGGTCTTGTAGGTAACTACGTCAGCAGCAATGCTTGCTCCGCCATCTCCGGCGAGAACGTCGTTGTATTTCTTTTCGATACCCTTCTGAGCTGTAGCAGCATCAATCGTGAAGATTGTAGGGTCGTCAAGGCTAGTATTTCCATAGGCAGTTCCGTCATAGTCCACATCAATAGCTTCAGCCTTAGCTAAGCCGTAAGCCTGAGCGAAAAGCGCCTTGGTCTCATCGATGGTGAAAGCCATAGCCGAGCTGAATGAGAAAGTGAACATAACAGCAACTACAAGAAGCACTGTTAAGAATTTTTTCATAATAAATTCCTCCTTTAAATTTTGTTTTGCTCTTTTATAGATTGTGAAAGTTTGCTCATGTGTCACAACCCAAATTTGAAATAATTCGTTCCCGCAACTAAATGCAGAAATGATTCATTGATTGTTTCGAAAAGTGCAAGATATGAATAGTCCCCCCTGCGACCTTTCATAAACAACTCATATTATAACCGTGAAAGGTTACATTCTTTTTATTCTTTTTGGCAAGTTGGCTTGACAAATTGGCAATTATCGACTCAAGCCTTATTTTTTTGCAAGTTTTTGCTATCAAAAGCACAAACTTTTATTTTTCAGTAGTTTCTGTCATTAATAGCACCAAAATCTTTTTTTGAGAATTATACTATATATTATAGAACAAAACTTTTGTCGCTATTGCGCTGAAAAGGATGTTTCAATATGTTAACATGTCTTTCCTTGACATTTTGTCAAGTTTTGGCTATAATTATTTCCAAAAGATATAGCATCATAATTTATTACATGAGAAATCATTTGGCTTGTTGTGTTCACTTCGCAAGCAATAGATACATTGTCGTGATATTTAAATCAAAGCAAACGTATTGGAATAAATCGGATTTAATCGGATATCAAGGGGGCATCATGAGTTTGGAATTAGGCAGGAGAATAGCCGAGGGAATTAAACGAAATAATATGACACAGAGGGAGCTCGCAGAAAAGATTTTCGTAGCGGAAGCTTCAATGTCACGATATATCAAAGGTGAGCGGGAACCAAAGCCGGATGTGCTCGCAGATATAGCACGTGAACTTAATACGTCCGTCGATTATCTTCTCGGTATGGAAACCGCCGGATACAATCATCTTCAGATATTGCAGATAATTACCGAAAACGCAAGGCATATGACAAATATGCAGAAACGAGATATAGTCCTGGCTCTTTTAGATGAGTGACTTACCCCTCCCCTAATGACAATCTCCAAATTATACGGCGGGTGAGTTCCGCTTCATAATTCTGCTTCATTATATATAGCATCAACTTTATCAACTTTATCGTCCGAATAATTTTGACCACCTAAATATATCATCGTAATATTATTATAACTTTTAAGTCAACTAAAAACGTTTGTCGGTGCAGGGCATAGCGCCATGCCCTGTTTTTTTTGCTTTTTTTCAAAAAAACAAAAATTCCTATTGACAATCTGATATCATAATGATATCATAACGATAGAAAAATTATTGCAAATATTCTTAGGTATCTGAGGAGGTATCTGAAATGAAAGAAAAAATATTACAAGGTAAGAAAAACGGTATGGCAATGCTGATTTTTATAATTGCACTCCACATAATCGCCATATTGGGGATATTCTTCGGGTTCAACATGCGAACCTCTAACGGAACGGCATTGGCCGTAGCAGCTATCATATTCCTGTGCTTCGGCTGGATTCTGCTCATGGGTCTTAAGGTAATAAAACCTCAGGAGGCATTGGTTCTCACCCTGTTCGGTAAGTACTACGGAACTCTCGCGGGTGACGGTTTCTACTTCGTGAACCCTTTCTGCGTGGCTGTGAACCCGGCCGCCAAGACGAGGCTCAACCAGTCGGGCGACGTCGAAACGGCGAATAAGACACCGCTCAGCCTGAATATCAGTTCCTCTTCCGGACAAGGCGGCGTCGACCTCACCAACAAAAAAATTTCGCTAAAGATTATGACTCTCTCCAACAACAAGCAAAAAATCAATGACTGCCTCGGCAATCCCATTGAAATAGGTATAGCGGTTACATGGAGAGTCGTGGATACGGTTAAGGCGGTATTCGCGGTGGATAACTATAAGGAGTTCCTCTCGCTTCAGTGCGATGCGGCTCTGAGGAATATCGTAAGGATATATCCTTACGACGTATCGCCTAACGTCGACACAACCGGTGACGGCATCGCGGACGAAGGAAGTCTCAGAGGTTCTTCCGATGTTGTGGCCAAGAGGATAAAAGACGAGATTCAGTCAAAGGTGAATGAGGCGGGACTCGAGATAATCGAGGCAAGAATCACATATTTGGCTTATGCTCCTGAAATCGCCGCTGTAATGCTCCAGAGGCAGCAGGCTTCCGCTATCATCGACGCAAGGGCAATGATAGTTGACGGTGCGGTGGGAATGGTCAAGATGGCTCTCGACAAACTCAGTCAGGATGAAATAGTGAATCTCGATGAGGAAAGAAAGGCTGCAATGGTATCCAATCTTCTGGTTGTGCTCTGCGGCAACAATGACGCCCAACCTGTTATAAACTCGGGAAGCCTTTATTAATCGAGTCTCTGTTAATTACAAAATCCAACTTGTATAAGCTAAATTTTCATATTAAATAAGGAGGCTCGTAATGGCTGAAAAAAAACAGGTTCCACTCAGGATATCCGAGCAGCTGTTTCGTGACATATCCTCTTGGGCGGAGGACGACTTCCGTTCTATAAACGGTCAGATTGAATACCTGCTCACCGAATGTGTGAAGCAGCGAAAAAAAACCGGCGCATATGTGGGCCGTGACATCGATGCTCCTTTGGACGTCGATGTTAAAAAGTTCGCTAAATATAAATAGCAGCACATAAAAGTTTGCTAAAGATAAATAACATATTGAACGTATCACGACTTAAGTCACGAGTGCTCTCGTCCGAGTAATAAAATCAAAAAAGGCTGTCGCCCCGGCGGTTTCCCGCCGGAGCAACAGCTTTTAAAATTTGAGTTTTTTAACTGATATGTTTATCGCTCTCGATTGCAGGCTCGGTGCCCGCGAGGCACGGCACTTACATCATACCGCCCATGCCGCCCATGCCGCCCATGCCCGGCTGGCCGCCCATCATTACAGGAGGCGCAGCTTCTTTAACATCGACTACACCTGCCTCTGTTGTGAGAAGCATTGCGGATGCGGATGCTGCATTCTGAAGTGCGGAGCGTGTAACCTTAGCAGGGTCCACGATACCGACCTTCATCATGTCCTCGTATTCTTCGGTAGCGGCATTAAGCCCGATACCCTTCTTCGCTTTCTTTACTTCCGCAACAACCACGGAACCTTCAAGCCCCGCGTTTTCGGCAATCTGTCTGATAGGCTCTTCAAGCGCTCTCTCTATTATTGCAGCGCCTGTTTTTTTGTCTCCTGTAAGAGTCTTAACTAATTTAGTTACTTCAGGGATGATGTTGACGAAAGCAACACCGCCTCCCGGAACGATACCCTCTTCAACAGCCGCCTTGGTAGCGTTAAGTGCGTCCTCAATCCTGAGTTTTCTCTCCTTGAGCTCCGTCTCGGTTGCCGCGCCGACTTTGATAACAGCTACGCCGCCCGAGAGCTTAGCCAATCTCTCCATGAGTTTTTCGCGGTCGAACTCGGAATCCGTTGTCTCCGCCTGAGTCTTAAGGTTCGCGATTCTCGCCTCGATTTCGGTCTTGTCACCTGCTCCGCCCACAACGGTCGTGGTGTCCTTGTTTACCTTAACGGTCGATGCCTCTCCGAGCATATCGGTTGTCACTTCTGCAAGCTCATAACCTAAATCGGTCGAAATATATGTACCTCCGGTGAGTACCGCGATGTCTTCAAGCATGGCTTTTCTTCTTTCGCCGTATCCCGGCGCCTTAACCGCCACCACATCGATAACGCCTCTTAATTTATTAACTACGAGTGTCGCAAGCGCTTCACCCTCAACGTCCTCTGCGATAACGAGGAGCTTCCTGCCCTGTTTCATCACCTGTTCGAGCAAAGGAACCAAATCCTGAATGTTGGTAATCTTCTTATCTGTTATGAGGATATAAGGGTTTTCGATGTTCGCTTCCATTTTTTCGGCATCACTTACCATGTAAGGGCTCAGATATCCTCTGTCAAACTGCATTCCCTCAACTACATCGAGCGTAGTTCCGAGCGACTTGGATTCTTCTACGGTGATAACACCGTCGTTTCCGACTTTTTCCATAGCGTCAGCGATTAGGAGTCCAATGGCCTCGTCGCCTGCGGAAATTCCGCCCACCTGCGCGATATCGTCTTTTTTGCCTACGCTTTTAGCGTTTTTTGCGATTTCGGCTACCGCGACGTCAACAGCGGCTTGAATACCTTTTTTGAGCTCAATGGGGTTGGCGCCTGCAGCTACGTTCTTGAAACCTTCTCTTACGATTATCTGTGCGAGGAGAGTTGCCGTGGTCGTACCGTCTCCCGCTACGTCGTTTGTCTTCGAAGCGACTTCTTTAACTACCTGAGCGCCCATATTCTCTGTCGGATTCTCGAGTTCTATTTCTTTAGCGATTGTAACTCCGTCGTTAGTTATAAGCGGCGAGCCGAACTGCTTGGCTATGAGAACGTTCCTCCCCTTAGGCCCTAAAGTAATCCTGACTGCGTCCGCTAATCTATCCACTCCTGTCTGAAGGAGTCTGCGTGCTTCTTCACCGTATATAATTTCTTTTGCCATGTTTTTTCCTCCTGATTATTCTATAACAGCCAATATATCGCTCTGTTTCATTATGGTGTATTCTTCACCATCATATTTAATATCCGTACCGCCGTACCTGCTGAAACATACTCTGTCACCGACCTTGACCTCCATAGGTTCGTCCTTTGTCCCGGGCCCTACTGCGATAACATCTGCATACTGCGGTGCTTCCTTCGCCGAAGATGTCAGGATAATGCCTCCCTGTGTCTTTTCTTCAGCTTCGGCTTTTTTAATTACGACTCTTGCGCCTAAAGGCTTAATCATATCATTCCCTCCTTTTTATTTAACGAAGCTCTTGCTCCGAATTCAACTATAATATTCTTTTGTTTAGCACTCCACTATTTCGAGTGCTAACATATTTTATTATACGCAATCTCCGAATAATGTCAATAGCTTTTCCATGCAATAACTGTGAAATTTTTGTGAACAAAAAATCATCCGTCGATTTTTCTTATATAGTTGAAGAGATATTGCTGTGCCAAGCCGGCATATTCTCCGAAATGCTCTTTTGCGAATTCCGTCATGCCTTTCGTGTCATTTTCATCGAAACCGTAAAATCTGTTCATAAGCCTCTTCACCCATACATCTATCGGAAACGATGCGATGTCGTGAAGCCCGAAAAGCCTTATGCACGCCTCGACCTTCGGGCCGACGCCCGAAAAGGTGCATAGCTCGGAGGATATCATTTCAGTTTCTCCATTAAAATTGAGCCACCTTTCAGCACTCTCAATCAGGTATTTATCCCTGTATCCCAAGCGGGCGGGAGCAAGTTCTTCTCTGCTCATAGAAGCAAGCTTCTCCGGTGCAGGAAGTGAATAACGCGGCTTGCCTCTGAAATCTCCGATATAGTTACCCGAAATCTCGGCGAGCTTTTCTGTGCAGCCCTTGATTCTCGGTATATTGTTGTTTTGCGAAATTATGAAATCGATAAGTGTTTCCCAAAGTTCCTGCTTAAGCAGCCTGATACCCGAACCCGCAGCTATGGCATGCGGCATATGCACAGGTTCTTTTTTCATAAGGAGATTCTTTATCTCCCCGTAATCCCTGTCTAAATCAAGGTAGTTTCTCCAGAATTCTTCATCGCCCTTGCCTGTTATTATCAGGCGGGCGAGCTTAGAACCGCTGCATGAACCATCAAAAAAGTCCGCATTTTCTAAGCAGCATGCCGTTGTACCGCCAACCCGGGCGCCGTACGTTTCGTCGCCGAGTCCGTCATTATCCGCACCGCCCGCCGCGATACCGGCAAAGCGAGCGGGCTCAAGTCTTATATTGGCGACCCTGCCCATTGCAATACCCGTGTAGCTTCCGTCATCCTCCGCATTCCAGCGAAAACATTGTCCGCATTCGAAGGTCTCTTTTAGGTTAAAGTCTTTTATATTTTCAATAATTATCGTGTTCATTTTGCTCTCAAATACTCCTTACCGCTAAACACTCATGACTTAAGTCATGAGTGTTCCCGGCTATATCATAAAAATCATTTCAACATTAGTGCCTTGGCAGTTTTTTTTATTATATTATGCCCCTTATCTCCACGTTAACCTCAGTCATGTTAAAAGCGGTCATTTTCTCCACCATTGAAGAAAGGGCTTTCTGAAAGTTCTCGGCTGATTCCCAGATAGGATAGCCTTTATGCAATCTGACCGCCAGGTAAATCTTATAGTCTTCCGGTGAAGGCTCCTTTGTTATCATTATTATACTCTCGACCGCCTCGTTTTTTTCGGCGGCGATATTACAGATATCGGAGATTACTTTGTTTGAAAGTATATAATCTCCCATGTAGCTGAATGTCGGTCTTACAACCGTTCTTTCGGGCGAAAGGCTCATATCTTTACCTCTTATCCACGAAAGTGAGTCTAAAAAATACCCGGCAAAGCTCTTTTTTAGTGTTATTGCCGGAACCGGTATTACATGCTTGCCGTAAACCGCCCGCTGTTCTTTGGCAATTCTTCTCTCCGCTTCGCTCACTATATCTTCTATGTATATGCGTTCTATTTTGCCTGAATTTTTCAAATTCAGTCTGCTGATTATCTTATCGGTCATTTTGTCGGATGTACCGAGTATCAAAATTGATTTCGGGTTTTTCGCTTTTATGGCACGTCTGACTGCATCGGCTTTTTTAACGTCATAAAAAATCGCCGATTTAACCGCACCGATTTTTGTCGATGACTTCTTGGCCGATTCGCCTTCGACTATGGCGTTACGGTATATGAATAGTCCGTCGTCGATAATCGCTTCTATGTTTTTTTCTTTAGCCAGTCCGATTGCCTGGAAACTCTTGCCCGTTCCGGACTGCCCCGTAAGCGTATATATTTTCATGTTTTTTCTTTTCGCTTGCGGTAAACGCTCCGCGTCATCAGCTCAGCACTGTTTTTCAAGCCTCTCATGACTGAGGTCACGAGTGTTCTCGGCTGTGATATAAATAATTATTAAAATTAGTCTTTACTATTATACAACATTTTGTTATAATTGGCTACGTAAGATATCTTATATGTTTTAGGAGGGAAAAAATGGCTTACACTATTACAGACGCTTGCATCGCTTGCGGTGCATGTGCTCCTGAGTGCCCGGTAGAAGCTATTGAGCAAGGTGAAAACATCTATGTTATCGATGCAGACAAGTGCATCGACTGCGGTGCATGCGCAGATGCCTGCCCGGTAGACGCTCCGGTTGAAGCATAATTTTTGCTTCGCGGGGATAGTCCCCGCATTAAATATTAAAAATAACAAAAGCCCGGCTATCATATCGGGCTCTTGTTGTATATTGTTGTATATTGT
>CAYFQR010000011.1:17272-33338 GCA_964345365.1 uncultured Oscillospiraceae bacterium | reverse complement strand
ATAACAAAAGCCCGGCTATCATATCGGGCTCTTGTTGTATATTGTTGTATATTGTAGGCTTCCACCACAGATTGACGGCATGCCCGTCATACAACAAAAAATCTTCGGGAAATATCCCGAAGATTTTAGATTACCCAATCGATTATAGGCTGCGCTCATCTCTCATCCATATAGTAAGCAAGCGCATGCAAGCTGTCAGACATATGTACGTTCTCTACTATCACATCGCTCGGAAGTTCGAGGTCGACTGCGGTGAAGTTCCAAATAGCCTTGATTCCCGCATCCCTCAATGTATCGGCTACTATCTGAGCTTTTTCTTTCGGCACTGTAACTACGGCGATGTCTATGTCGTTATTCTTCACGAAATCCTTAAGGCTCCCGCAAGTCGTAACCACGGCGTCCTTAAACTCCACGTCCTGAATTATCTGTTTGACATCGAAAATACCGGCTATATGGAAATTCTTTTCGTTTTTATCCAAATAGCTCGCCATTGCCTGACCTAAACGCCCGAAACCGACGATTACCATCTTATATTCTCTGTCAAGTCCGAGTATGCTTCCTATCTCGGTATAGAGAGTGTCCACGCTGTAGCCGTATCCCTGCTGCCCGAAACCGCCAAAATTATTAAGGTCTTGGCGAATCTGAGAAGCAGTGTATCCTATAAGTTCGGACAGGTCTTTAGATGAAATTTTTTCAATTCCTTTTTTCCTAAGCTCGCCGAGGTATCTCCTGTATCTTGGAAGCCTCTTTATTACAGCTTGGGAAATCTGCTTATCCTGTTTCATTTCTTACCTTATTTTATCTGTTTTCTTCAACGTATTTAACGAGGTCGGCAACAGTCTGAATCTTCTCGGCTTCTTCATCCGGAATTTCAATACCGAACTCGTCTTCTATTCCCATAATAATCTCCACTGCATCGAGCGAATCAGCGCTGAGATCCTTCATAAGATTGGTTTCCATGCTGATTTCCGATTCATCTACCTGAAGCTGTTCCATAATAATTTCTTTAATTTTATCAAAAATCATTTTTTTCCCTCCTAATTGCGGATTCGGTTATCCGTTTAACAATCACCATTATACCCATGTTGTTATAGTATTGCAAGTAAAAACTGCATAAATATTGTCTGATTGTTAATGCAAACTCGCCCAATATTCGTATTTTTGGTTGAGCTCGGTCTTTTTTTCGGAAAGATTCCTGCCGATTTCTTCCAATTCCGTGAAGTTCGTCATGATATCAGGTTTTGACAGTTCAGCCTCAAGTTCCTTGATAGCTTCTTCCAGCTCGGATATCTCGCTTTCTGTCTTTTCTATTTCTCTCCGGAGTCTTCTCTCCTCCGCCTCCTGCTGTTTCTTCGCCCGGCGTTCTTCTTTGGATGAGAGTTCGCCGTCTCCGGCATCTCGCGGCGAAGCATTTTTACCGTCTATATCGCAGCTTTCTTCCGGAGCGGGAGCGGCCATCTGAGCTTCTCTTTTTTCCTTGCTTTCCAAATAAAAATCATATTGCCCGAGATATTCGACTGCTCCGTTTTCGGTAAGCTCCAGCATACGTGTAGGTATTTTTTGCAAAAAATACCTGTCGTGGGATACGATGATGCAGGTTCCCGGGAACTCCCTTATCGCGTCCTCAAAGACCTCTTTCGACTCTATGTCCATGTGGTTCGTCGGTTCGTCCAAAATGAGCGTGTTCGCTCCCGAGAGCATCAGCTTGACGAGGTTGAGCCTCGCCTTTTCGCCGCCCGAAAGCGAGCCGACATTGAGAAACACGTCTTCTCCTCTGAACAGAAATCTTCCGAGTATAGAGCGTATCTCCGTATCGGTATAAAGGCGGTAAGACTCCCTGAGTTCTTCGATTACAGTCAGGCTGTCGTTAAGAAGCTGCTGCCCTTGGTCATAGTAACCGAAAGCGACATTTACGCCTATCTTGAATCTGCCTTCCGTGGCGGATTTCTCTCCTAATATCATCTTGAGAAGCGTCGTCTTGCCGCTTCCGTTCGGCCCAACTATGCAGATTTTTTCGCCTCTCTTGATGTCCATATTGACATTGGAAAAGAGGTGCCTGTAAGGCTTTCTGTCATAGAGAGTCTTACCGACATCTTCCGCTATCAGCACATCGTTTCCGGACTTAAACTTCTCCTTGAAGCGAAACTTCATCTTAGCCCCTTCGGATTCCGGTTTTTCGAGCCTCTCAATCATCGCAAGGCGTTTTTCCCTCGACTGCGCCCTCTTCACCAGTTTCTCCGTGTTGTGCCCCTTCATCATGCGTATCATGTCCTCCTGCCGCCTGATTTCACGCTGCTGATTTCGATACGCGCGAAGCTCGGATTCTCTCCTTATGCGCCTCTGCTCAGCGTAAGCGGAGTAGCTTCCCGTATATGTATATAATTTTTTGTTTTCGACTTCAAATATCCTTCCGACGAGCTTATCCAAAAAATACCTGTCGTGTGATACTATTAAAATAGTGCCTTTGTATGCGGCGAGATACTGTTCAAGCCACCTTAACGTTTCAAGGTCGAGGTGGTTCGTCGGCTCGTCGAGCAGCAGTATGTCGGGCTTTTCAAGGAGAAGCGCCGCAAGTGCAAGCCTCGTCTTCTCACCGCCCGAAAGCTCATCTATCTTCTTTTCGCAGTCGCTCGGGGTGAAGGACATGGAGCTAAGTACGCCGGTCATTTCGGACTTATATGTGAAGCCGCCCTTTTTTTCGTACTCATTATGAAGCTCATCCAATTTTTTAATCAGGTCTCCGCCCGGTATGCCGCCGGCTGCGCTTATACTCTCGATTTTATTCACAAGTTTCTGAATATCTTCCTCTATCTCGTGAAGTTCCCTAAAAATCGAGTCTATCGAGTCTATTACCGTATCTCCCCTGAAAAAATTATCTCTCTGTTTGAGATACCCTATCTTGATTCCCTGAGACACAAAAAACTCCCCCTCCGATTGTTCCCATTCACCTGCGAGAATGTTCAGAAGGGTCGTCTTGCCGGTGCCGTTCTTACCGATTATGCCTATCCTCTCGCCGTCATTTACGGCAAACGAGGCGTCCTCAAGCACTACATCGGTTCCATATGCCTTTTTTAACTTATTCGCGGAAATTACAATCATATTCTAAAAATCGAGCGACGGGTATGCATCGAGAGAAAGCCCGTCCTCTCCCGAGTTCATATATTTATAGTAGGCCGCCGAAGCTATCATCGCACCGTTATCCGTACAAAGAACCGGACTCGGACAATATAGCCTGATGCCGCGTTTCTTGCATTCTTCATCAAGCATAGCTCTAAGCTTGGAGTTCGCGGCGACGCCGCCTGCCAATACGAGTTTCTTTTCTCCTCTTTCCTCGCAGGCTTCCATGGTTTTCGCCACTATTACATCCTGTGCCGCCTGTTGAAAAGATGCAGCCACATCCTCTCTTACTATTTCTCTCCCCGCCTGTTTTTCGGAATTGATGTAGTTTAAGACTGCGGTCTTAAGTCCGGAGAAACTGAAATCATAGCTGCCTTTTTCTAAAAATACACGCTTAAAAGCTATCGCTTCGGGATTTCCCTCTTTGGCTATTTTATCTATCTTAGGGCCCCCGGGATAACCGAGTCCCAGCACCCTCGCCACCTTGTCATAGGCTTCGCCTATGGCATCGTCACGAGTACCGCCCAATACCTTACAGTCAGTATAGCTTGTCACCTCCGCTATCTCCGTATGACCGCCCGAAACTATGAGGGAAAGAAAAGGAGGCTCAAGCTCGCTGTACTCCAAGTAGTTGGCGCTGATATGGCCCATGAGGTGATGCACGCCCACGAGCGGCTTATTCTTCGCAAAAGCAAGTGCCTTGGCCGTGGATATTCCCATGAGAAGCGCACCGACAAGCCCCGGCCCCATAGTCACACCGACTAAATCGATGTCGTCTAAGGTTAAATTTTCGCTTGCCTCGTTGAGAGCGCTCTCAAGCACACCGTTTATGTTTTCGAGGTGGCGCCTTGAGGCGATTTCGGGAACAACGCCGCCGTATTTTTTGAATATGTCTATCTGTGAGGAGATGACATTGGAAAGCACTTCTCTGCCGTCAGCTACGACCGAGATAGCGGTTTCATCACAAGAGGTCTCTATTCCCAATGTTAAAAATTTTCCGTTTTTCATGTTTCTTTCTTGTCACCTTCTGCGAACCCCTCTTGACCGAAGTTTTAGGTGTTCTCGACTATTTATATAGTTAGACGCGAGACCTCATGACTGAAGCCATAAGTGGCCCTCGACTGTATTATATGACCAAACGCATAAGAACCGCATCCATACCGTCATAAGCGTAGTAGGATTTTCGGGTTCCCTCTTTTTTGAATCCGAACTTTTCATAAAGACCGATTGCGGGTTCATTGTCGGCTCTGACCTCAAGCGTAAGGCTTGTGATTTCTTTTTTGGAAGCCATGTCTATTGCTGTCGAAAGCATCGCTTCAGCAATATGCCTTCCTCTATGTTCCGGTGAAACCGCCACATTTATTATATCCGCTTCATCCAGGATACGCATAAACCCGAGATAGCCTGCGATTTCGCCATCAAGTTCGGCTATTATGAAACTGACCTGCGGATTATTTGTTACATCCCTGTAAAGCGTGAGAAAAGACCACGCATCACACGGGAAGCATTCTTCCTCAATATCAGCCATTCTCGGCACGTCTTGGGCTTCTGCCTTTCTGATTATAAGATCATCCATATTTAATAATTACTCCTGTTTGGGCAGCTTACATATAGGCAGCTGTCCCGCTTTTAGCTTCTGCTCCGCTTCCGCTTCTCTCATGTATTCGGGGAGAAGCTCATCATAGTTAAGAAAAAGTCCGAGTTCGGCTTTTTTCAGTGCGAGCCTTGCAACCTCACGCGCATCCTGATATCTCGATTCACGCGGTGCGAATTCATAGTTCAGGCTCAGGCGGTCAAGTCCTTCTCTGAGCTTGTCCTCATATGCATCTATTCCGTCACCGTAAAAGACGAACTTTTTTAATCTGTATGACAAAGGCGCCTCTTCGATTTTTCGGAAGATATCATCGAGCATCCATGCCCCCTCTTCCATGAGGTCTTCCATGTACCCGTAAATCTGCCCCCTGCGTGCATTGTAAACAGCACATACGAGACTGTTTCCGGAAAGTCCTTCTCTCATCGAAAAAGACTCAAGGCTTGAGCAGGCGACAGTCTTGATTCCCCATGCCTGAGCGAGTGCCCTTGCGGTTGAAACGCCTATCCTTATCCCCGTGAATGAGCCCGGTCCTATCGAGCAGGCTATGTGAGTAAGCTCCTCCCCCGTAATCTCACAGCCTTCAAGCAGTCTCTTTATCATAGGCATGAGGTCTTTGAGATGGTTCATCGTATCCTTCGATACTTCATGTCCCAATATTTTGTTGTTCGAATCAATCAGCGCTACAGAGCCGAAAGGGCCTGTCGTCTCAATGGCTAAAATGTACATTTGATTATCCTCTGTCCCTCTGAATCGGTATATTCCATGAAAATATATTTAGTATGCTCGGGGAGCGCTTCTTCGATAAGGTCTGCCCACTCAACTACCGAAACACCTTTTCCTTCAAAATATTCCTCCGCACCTATATTATACAGTTCGTCTACGGCATGCTCCCTTATATGTCTGCCCGCTTCTCCCGATATCTGCTGTCCCGAAAGAACCTCGGCATCCCCCGCAAGCCTGTATACGTCAAAATGAAAGAGGTCAAGTCTACCGCCTCTATGCTCTTTGACTATGGTGAAAGTAGGGCTTGATATCCTGCCCTCGATGCCGAGCGCTTCGGCTATATACCTTGTGAGAGCGGTTTTCCCCGTGCCGAGCTCGCCGATAAGAGCTATGACATCTCCTGCCTTGAGCCCGGCAGCAACCTTATGGGCGAATTCCCTCGTAGCCTCTTCATTTTCTATTGTATAGGTGTTTATAATCTGCATGGTGTTCCTTGTTTAATATTCTTTATTGCCGCGGCAATTCACTGCCGTATTTTTAAGTCCTCGCTTCGGATAATTCTTGCGAAAGCAAAGCAAAGCAGTAAATTGCCGCGCATAACTGATATTAACTGAATCATGTATTTTTTTAGGGCTTATCTATGCAAAAATCCGCTTATCCTCTTATATAATATGAAAGTGATTATCGAGTTGAGACCCGCTTTGATGAGGTTGAAAAGAGCTATCCAAGGAAGGCTCGGCTTAAGCGCTTCAAGCGGCACGTTCATGAAAAGCGGCGTAATTATCATATTGGCGGGCACCATCACGGCAACCATGGCTAAGGTTCCTGCTATGAGTGCGATAACAGCCTGTTTCTTTGTCTTATTCCTCTTATAAATCAGGCTCGCTGTCAATACGAGCGCCGATGTGGCAATCACGTGCATGATGATGCCGTAAGGCCCTGATGCGCTTGACACGGTGACTCCCTGAATTACGGACGTCACTACAGTGAGCGAAATACCCGCAAGCGGCCCGAAAGCGAAAGCCCCGATTAAAATCGGCACGTCCGCAGGGTCATATTCCAAAAAAGGAAGCATAGGGAGTATCGGGATGTGAATCAAGTAGACGAGCACAATCGATACGGCTACGAGCATCGCCATTTTGGCTAAGGTTATTGTTTTTTGTTGTGTGTTAATCATTTTCGATTCCTTTCTTTCAGGCCTTTCACCTGATTTCCCTGCACGGTGTATTTTTTTATTGTATGCGGGAATTATGGAATCTGTTCAAGAAAATAGGCCCTGAAAATAATTCAAGGCCCGCAAAAATACAAGTAAATATACTCGTGTTTCTCCCATCCAGACTTTAACTGTCGGTACCGGAATCGCACCGGTTCAACCTATATGAAAAAATTATCCTCATAAGGCTCGCAGACTTTACTGCCGGTGGGGACTTTCACCCCGCCCTGAAACAGATTACTTCTTGATTATACCTATATCATATTTTTCAACGATTGGCAATAGATTGCCGGCAAAAATTTCAAAAGATTCGGCATCCGCCGTCATCTCAACGAGAGCAAGCTTGTCATCCAATTCAAGCGATACAATCTCACCCATGTCCTTGAGCGCAGAGTTAAAAAAAGCTATGAAATCGTTTTGGCTTTCGTTCACGAAGTTAAGCTTCTCCAAAAACGGGAAAACATTCTCCCCCGTGATTTCATAAGACTTGCCTATTCCTTTCATAGTAACAGGTTTTTCGCCTTCAAAAAACCCGAAGCTCTCTGCGGCTTCCCTGACCTTCTCGTAGCCCTCCCCTTTTGTGTTATAGAGGATGGCACGTTCTGTACCGGCCGACCGCAGCTCAAGACCTTTTTCATTATTATTATTGAATTTTTTTGCTACCGTAAAAGAAATTTTCATTTATTATTTAATGTAATGCAAATAATGCGACGCTTAATATCACGTGAATCACACGACTATGCGGATTCGACATCGCTTAATATCGCCCGTTTCGGCCTGTTATACGGCTTCTACGCTCTTAATCTCAGGATAAGTTTCTTTGAGAAGTCTTTCCACTACACCCTTGATGGTCATCGTTGCTCCCGGACAGCCCGCACAGTGACCCTGAAGTCTCACCTTAACAATATTATCTTCGGTGTACTCTACGAACTCGATATCTCCGCCGTCTCTCTGAAGATACGGTCTGATTTGAGCCAATGCGTCTTTAATTTTTTGTTCCATCTTATTTCTCCTTTGTACTTATACTCTATTCCACTATATAGTCCGCCATCCGATTCGTTCTGAAATAATGGCGTATTATAACCGACTTGGTAGCTTCGTTATTCCCGTTATAGCTAAGTATCCCCGAAGCTCCCTCGAAGTCGTTTATATTTCTCAGTGCGTTTCTTATCTGTATGCCGGTAGGCATTCCGGTCTTCATCGCCTGTTCATATTCGGCCTTAACAGCAAGTTTTTCGGCGTTTGTGCCGACCTCATCCATCTGTTTTTCAAGGGGCGTGGTGCTTACTTTCTCGAAAGCGTCCTGTATGGCTTTTATTGCCAACAGATACGAGTCAAAAGCGTTAGCCATCGCACCGGACGGTTTCATATTTTTGCCGTGTACTTCGCCGAACGCCTCTAAAAACTCTTTGGACATTTCGGTACTTTCCGCCGCCTGAACTATAGGAAATGCGACATTGGAATTCTCATGTTTCATCAGAAAATTAATCATCCTGTCATTATCCCATTCGCTTATGCCGATAAACATCGGGTAATATTCGCGTTCGAAGCATTGCTTCATGAAGTTTTCGGCGAGCAAAGACGATGTCGGCATAAATATCGTCTGTATTCCCTCTCCCATAAGCTCTTCAATCGTGAGGCTGAAGTCCGTACCGTTCGGGTCGATGTCATAGCTGCCCACTATTTTTATACCCTCGGCATATACTTCGTTTCCCTCTCCAACCGTATCTGAAAGTTTTTTTATCCTATTGGTAAATCTCTTTATAATAGGTACCGCGATATCGTCCTTAGCGGCCTTGACCGTGGCAAACCTTGAACGCCTGAGACCAATCACGGCATATTCCGCAAGCGCCTCACCCTGCCTGGGCTCACCGAATGTCGTTGTGAAACAGAAACTGTTGTTTGCCGTGAGAAGCGGATTCGAACAGCTTATGGATATTCCGGGTATGCTGTTTACAAGGAGAACATCGGAGGCCGCCATCGTGATTACCTCTCCGTAGCTTCCGAGTACGACAAGAGGCTCGTTAGCCACGAGCTCCTCCATGACCGGCACCGCATCATACATGTTCGAGTGATTGTCCGCATAAATAAGCTCGACATCCCTGCCCAGAACCTTAGGGTAGAGCTTATGCGCGAGCTCAATGCCTGCGGCTTCTTCTTTGCCGAAAGATTTGTACTCACCGCTCAGGCACTCGAAAACGCCGATTTTAATCGTAGTCGGCTTATCTTCCTCGTTATTTTCCTCTAAATATGCATGCTTAAAGTTCTCATAGGTGGTGCATCCCGCCATATTCGCGGCAACCACCAAGCAAAAAATAAGCACTATAATTTTCTTTAATTTCATGGTATGGAACTTATTTTATCATAAACATGATAAAATTCAGCCATGTGCGATTTTGCCGAAGTTTTACGAAGGCAAAATGATCGCACGGCGATATAATCTTATAATACTTGTACAACGAAGTTATGGAAGCATTATATCACAAAAAGTAATCCTATATCAACCACGCCCGGAATTTTTCATAGAATGTTCATATTATAGTTATAGCCATTTTTTCAGCATGGATTGTACGGTTTCCGCGATGCCGTCTGCAGTTTCTCTCGCTTCGCTCTCTTTCAAGCCTCCCAGCTTGGCAATGGCAAGGAGGTATTGATATTCTGACAGAGAACCTTTCAAAAATGCTGTCTAAATCGTCATCTGCGGTTCGTCGTTTACATGGCTGAATTCCTCTTTGATGGCCGCCAGTTTTTCCGGTTGGGTCATCAGGTCAACGGCTGTCATGACCAGTCCTTTGACAAAATTCAGACCATTGTCCATACCGTATTCAGACCCCGCCGCTGCTGCCATCTCCGGTGTGTGCGCGCCGCCCATCGGGTTCGCGTTTTCACCGACCTTGAAAACGACCTGGATCGCCGGTGCCTCATAACTGACGTCCCCCAAATCTGAGGAACCCGGCACGTAAATGTTGCCTAAACGCAGAATCGGTTCGCAGACATAATTCTGAATGTTTTCAACTGCCAGATTGTTTAAGGCGCGGTTGGTGCAGGTATCTTTGAAGTTTTCCTCATTATACTCCATTTTATAAGTGCAGCCGGTTCCGAGCGCTGCGCCCGCCACGCAGTTACGTACACGTTCCGCCAGCTTCTTTACGTCCGCCACGCGATTGGCGCGGATATAAAAGCTCGCGGCGGTATAGTCCGGAATGATATTGGCTGCCTTGCCGCCGTCGGTGATGATGCCATGGATGCGGGCATCCGGTTTGGTCTCCTGCCGCATGGCGTTGATCAGATTGAAAAAATTGATCATGGCGTCCAACGCGTTGATTCCCTCATGCGGCGCGCTTGCGGCATGTGCCGGTTTGCCAAAAAACTCGATTTTGTAAGCGTCCATAGCAATGGTATTCATCGATTCAGAATTGGCGAACGCGGGATGTGCCATCATAACTGCGTCATAATCTTTAAATACTCCCATCGCGCTCATCGGTACTTTGGTACCGGCGGTTTCTTCTGCCGGTGTCCCGATCACATCGATCTCCGCGCCGTATTCATCCGCAAATTCTCGGCAGGCAATCCCGCAGCCGACCGCAACCATCGCGATCAGATTGTGTCCGCAGCCATGTCCTAACCCCGGCAGCGCGTCGTATTCTGCGAGAAATGCAATCTTCGGCCCCTGTTTTTTGCCTTTATACACTGCCTTATAGGCGGTTTCCAAATTGCAGAAATCATCCTCAATTTGAAATCCGTATTTTGCGAGCAGTTCCTTCTGCCACGCGCAGGCTTTAAACTCCTGTAATCCCAGCTCCGGATTGTCGTGAATATTTAATGCCAGTGTTTTTAATTCCGGTGCCAACGCATCGACGATCTTCGAAACTCTTTCCTGATCCTTCATGTTGAATGTTCCCCCTTATCCTACAGTTCTTCCTTGTTTTCCTCACCTGCAAGCTCCGCTTCAAAGACCTCGGCAGTAGCCTCCATGCTGTCGGTTTCCGGAAGAATGACTTCGATCTTTCCGGCTTTATACATTTTTTTGGTGATCAGATAGACCATGCCGATGCCGATGATCATCAGGAAACCTTCGAATGCTTCATAAAGATCCGAGATCAGCAGGTACAGGACAATAAAGAAAATAAACGGTACGATAGCTGCTTTCAGTCTTCCTTTAATGGTGATGCCACCGCCGACATCGTTGCCGATAAAGCCAAGCACCAGACAGCCAAAAAGCGCCGGAAGCACATTGGAAGCCGCGATGCCAATCGCTTCGGAAGCCATGAATGCTTCCAACGGCATCAGTAGGATAACGCCGAGCGCCAGAATCACCAGAGTGATCAGAGAAGAAACTGCGATCGCGATACCGACGACCACATCTGCTTCTTTTGTTCCCTGTTTGAAGCCGGAAACCTTGATTGCGTTGATCGCGGATGGCAGTTTCAGATTCAAGATGTTGCCGGTCAAGCAGGCAAGATAGTAGGAACTACCCATGATCGGCACTTCGCC
Organism: uncultured Oscillospiraceae bacterium; assembly: GCA_964345365.1. Lineage (GTDB taxonomy): Bacteria > Bacillota > Clostridia > Peptostreptococcales > Anaerovoracaceae > RUG754. Next base: position 22,197 of record CAYFQR010000011.1, on the reverse strand, counting down.
GAACATCTCCGCGATCCCTGTTGGAACGAAGATGGCAATCAGACCAATGCCGGTCGCGATCACTGTGCCGAAATTTGGCATGATGTCATAGACGATACAGGTGATCGTTGGTACGCCCACGAACAAGATCAGCGAAATGATGGTCAAAATGATGCCTTTCCGGTGCATTTCTTCAAAATACGGTTCTACGTATGGCTTTGTCTTCTTTTCTTTTTTCATTTTCGTCTCCTCCTATCCCAACAAATTCGTATAAACGATCGACATACCCATCGCGCCAATCAGACAGATGGCAAGTATGAAATCGTTCATCCACTTTGCACCGGTCTTCTTTGCCAGCATGGACACCACGACTGCGATCAGTGCGCTGGTGACAAAGGTCAGCAGTCCAACCAATCCGCCGAATATCATCGGCACGATCAGTACGACCAGCAAAGCTGTCATAAAAGTCGTTTGGGAAAGCGCGCCCCACTTCTTGTCGCCGCTTCCGACGCGCATGGTTCCCAGGTGCATCGGCTTGCATACAAAGATGTTTGCCAGAACGGTGGAGGTGATCGGTATGCACATCACCCACATGATCAGTCCGAACGCATCGGCGCCCGCATTGGCAAGGTCGAGTTTCAAAGCGCTGAGCGCCATATTGGAGGCCATCAGTTCATAGGATACCGATCCGATCACAGACAGGCGGAACCATGCATATGGGATGCCGATCACGATGACTAACGTTACCAGACCGATTGCGATCGCGATAGACGGCACAATGGAAAAAATAGCGGTGGATTTGATAATTTCGTTGACTTTCTGCTTGGAGATTCCCATTTCCTTTGCCTTTCGCATACAGAGAAGCAAATAATACACGCAGATTGCTGCGATGATCAATAAGGATACAATAACCAGCACATAGAGCAAACTGCTTTCGGACACTTCTTGATAACTCATAGTTCTTCATCCTTTCTTTCCTGCTCGGGCGAGTCCGCGCCCAAGGCTTATAGTTCGTTAACATTATTTTAATCCTTGCACTTGGTATAAGGTCAAGCAGAAACTCTGCATTACGCAGAGTTTCTTTTCGCTTCTTTTGCTTATTTGATCCGATCCTGTTTTCGGATTGGTACCCAGATCTCCACATATTCTGTGCTTTCTTTGACGCAGTAACAATTCGCGATGGTGCGCGCCAAAACATTGCCGCAGATCTCATAACGCTCTTCGCGCAGGAAATCAAAGATTTCTTCCACCCGGTCGTAATCTTTGTTGGTCGCGATGCGTACGACCGTATAGAGTGCAGTACACTGGGCGATGACCCGAAAGGTTTCAAAGTCAAAATCCGGTGCGGCACTGAGGTTTTTCTCGTCGATCAGAGAAAGTTTGTAGTCGCCGTTCATGCGGTTTTCCCGATTGGTGAAAAAGGCCCCGATCTTTTCTTTCTCCATGCAGGCTTTTGCTGCTTCCGCGGGGGTCTCAACCGTCAAAAACGGGATCAGATTGGAATCCAACCTGCGAAAGCTCTCCATCGCCTCGTCCATATTCGTGGTGATCTCTCGGATGATAAAAGGCGGAGCATCGACAATTTCGATCTTGGCCGTCTGTTCTTCCTCTCGGTTTTTTTCGTATGCCAGCACTTGCTCGAGTTTCTCATGATAATCCGCTAAATAACCGATCAAATGCTGCCGTTCCCGAACTTCTTCCTCCAGCCGCCGCTGCTGCTCGGCTGCCATTTCGGCGACCTGTTCCAGCGGCTCTTCGTTCATGATGCGGCGGATCTCCTCCAGTGAAAAGTGCATTTTTTTCAAACGGCAAATATAGTCCATCGTGACCACATCTTCCCGCGTATAGGTCCGATAGCCGTTGACTTCATTTTTTTCGGATGGCAACAGACCCTTTTTATCGTAAAGCCGCACAGCCTGTGCCGATATTCCATAGTAGTCCGCAAGTTCTTTTACATAGTAGTCTTTTACCTGATATTTCATCTTCCTGATTCTTTCTGCGTGATCCTGCTAGCCAAAAGGTTATGCACCACGCTAAATTACAGCCTTTTATGCTTTCCGAAGTACTTCTTCTTTTTTCTTTTGACATAGCTTGCAGTTCTTTGTGAATATTCCATCCGCAGCCGCTTCTGTATCAAATTTCAAATACTCTTTTGGCACAGGGCGCGTAAAGTGACAATAGCCCTCTATATGGAGCGTGCCGCTTTGTGGATTTAGATAATATTTCATAATCCCTCCTTTTGTAATATAAATAGATATATTCTTGTATATTAAATTCTAGCATATTTTTATATAGATGGTCAACCTATACTTTAATTACAGATAGGAGGCGATATTCATGAAAGAACCTTTGCAAATTAAAAAGTGAAAAAACATACGACTTTATACCATGAGCAGTTTTGAAAAGCAGAACAAAAGGGAAGATGTCTACCGCTTGCGCGAAAATGAAGAGGTTTCCGCACAAAAAAAGAATGCCGGATTGCTCTGGCATTCTCATAAATCTTATTGAACTTTCAACCAATCTGAACTAGCCGAAGTATCTCTCCAGCAGGCCCTGGAACGCCTTGCCGTGTCTTGCTTCGTCTCTTGCCATTTCGTGAACCGTGTCATGAATAGCGTCAAGTCCCAGTTCTTTAGCTTTTTTAGCGAGCTCAAACTTGCCTGCCGTAGCGCCGTGCTCCGCTTCAACTCTCATTTCGAGATTCTTCTTAGTGGAATCTGTGAGCGCTTCTCCGAGTAATTCCGCGAATCTTGAAGCATGGTCGGCTTCTTCTAAAGCAGCCTTTTCCCAATATAATCCGATTTCGGGATATCCTTCTCTGTGAGCAACTCTGGACATTGCAAGGTACATGCCTACTTCCGTGCACTCCGCTGTGAAGTTGGCTCTCAAGCCTTCGATAATCTCAGGGTCAACTCCCTGAGCTACGCCTAAAACGTGCTCCGCCGCCCAAGTCATTTCGCCTTCCTGCTTCACAAACTTATCGGCCTTAACGTGGCAAACCGGACATTCTGCAGGTGCTTCCGCTCCTTCATGTACATAACCGCAAACTGTGCAAACCCATTTCATATTACTTTACCTCCATAAAAAATTGTATTTAATATTGTCATTTTTCACCGTAAGTCAATCTCACTTACGTATAATTTAATATTACCACAAATATCCGAAATCTAACATACGAAATTCAATTTTTTCCGTGATTTTACTTTCAGATGATATTAAATTGCTAAACGCTTCTTATAAGTGTCCGAAGCTCCTCAATATCCGTAATTGTGTTTACGGCTTTTCTGAATGCCGCGGAGCCGGGTCTTCCTTTTAGATACCAACCTGCATGCTTTCTCATTTCAAGCACTGCTATGTGCTCCGACTTCAGCTTCGCCGTATCGTCAAGCTGTTTAAGCATCGTTTCTTTTATCTCCTCAAGCGAAGGGATGTATGTCTTGCCGCTTCCGTCATCTATGAATATCCAAGGGTTTCCGAGTGCGCCGCGACCTATCATTACTATATCGCAGCCGGTCTCCTCCGTCATCCTCACGGCATCTTCTCTCGAAAAAACATCTCCGTTGCCGATAAGCGTGATTTTTATTGCGCGTCTCACTCTCTCGATGACAGTCCAATCAGCCTTGCCCGCATAAAACTGCTCTCTGGTTCTCGCGTGAACCGCCACTGCCGATGCGCCGCCCGCTTCCGCAGCAAGTGCAACCTCCGCGGCATTTATGTGTTTATCATCCCAGCCCGCTCTTATCTTGACCGTCACGGGTTTCGAGGTGTTCTTAGTGCAAGCCGAAACTATGTCATAGACGAGGTCGGGGTTTTTCATGAGGTATGAACCCTCGAAGTTCTTGACGACCTTAGGCACGGGGCAGCCCATGTTGATGTCCAAAAAAGTATTCTCACGATTTTCAAGTTCCCTTGCGGCAAAAGCCATGATATCCGGCTCATGCCCGAATATCTGATAGCCGACTTTGCCCTCGCCGGATAGAATCTCGAGCAGCTTCGCAGTGCTTTTGTCGCCGTAAAAAAGGCCTTTCGCGGACACCATCTCCGAGCATGCCGTACCGGCACCCATCTCAAAACAGATTCTCCTGAACGCACCGTTCGTAATTCCTGCAAGCGGCGCAAGGTAATAGCCCTTGCCGAAGGCTTGGGCTATTTTTTCTTTTTTTGATTCGGTTTTCGCAAGGACTTCTCCTGCACGAAGGTTTAAATTATTCATATATCGCCTTATATCTTTTCTCGCTTTCGAGTCTTCTCAGCGCAAGCGCCAAAGTGAGCCCCGGTATAACCCTGTTACCCGTTATCTCTGCACCTAATATTTCGTTTATCTTTTTTAATCTGTACTGAACCGTGTTGGTATGCACCTGAAGGAACTGAGCGGTCTTAGCGGAGTTCATACCCGCGTCCAAGACGAAAGTCTCGAGTGTTTCCATGAGCTGACGCGCCTTGTTCGTACCTTCTTTTCTGAAAGGGTCGAGCAAATCAGTAAAGTTCTTTTTCATCTGTCCGCCTGCCGCCTGTATCGCAATACAGTTGGAAACGAGCACCAGCTCGTACTTCGAGAACACCCTTTTATAAGGGAACATCGCCGGGGCAAAGGACCATGTTTCTCCAATCAATCTGAAACCGTCACCCGCTCCTTCAATTCCGTCTATGCCGGACACATGAAAAAGTCTGACTCTCTTATCTTCCTTAATCGCATCATAGAGCTTAAGGCATTGCTCGAGCTCTGCGGGTTCAATCTTGTCCGACATCTCGTTCTTTGCTCCGTGCGAATCGGCTCTTATGATAATACCGTAGCTCTCTTCTTCCTCGCTGATTTTCAGAACTCTTACGACACCGCCCTTTTCAATCTCTTCGATTTTTTCTTCCAGTCTTGCAGCATCTATGCCTTTCGAGTAAAAAACTCCGATTATACCGTTGGCACTGACGCCCGCCTCATAACGCAAAGA
>CAYFQR010000011.1:2387-17262 GCA_964345365.1 uncultured Oscillospiraceae bacterium | reverse complement strand
CTCTTGTAAGCGCTCTTACAAACTCGGCTTTCGCGTCCCTTTCAGGAGTGTATTTCCACATACCCATTGAAAGCTCGATTATTTCCGCAATCATATTTATCTCGTCGTTGGTATAAGCGTCCTGGTTGTCCACTATGAGAAGATAATATTTTTCGGAGTTGATATTTATCGCACCCCAATATGTCTTGGTTCCGGAAATGTCTACGAATCTGTATGACTCACCCACCCCGTATGACAAATCGCGTCCGACCCTCAAAACCTCGTCTATGGTTATGAGATGTCTTGTTTCAACCGCGATAAGCGGGTTAAAATCCTCCGAAAGAAGAACCACCTGAAAATCATTTATTATGGCAGTCTCCTCAAGAGCCTGTTTGAAGTTCGAATATTTTTCAAAGTTCAGAATGTGTGTAATCGTATTATTTATGAGTTTACTTCTCATTTTCTTCGCTCTCCTCCAAGTCCGGATCATTCAAAAAATCCTCCTGCAGAGATTCATCCGTTTCATGGCGTTGAGCCTCTTTTTCGGCAATTTTTCTGGCAGTTTCCGCTGCCTCCTCCTCATTCTTCAAGGACTTCTTCTCGTTGTGCTCATCGATAGATTTTTTTAATTCTTCCGGTGTAATCTCGCCGAGGTACAGAGCCTCGAACTGCTCGCCGTTTATTGTTTCTACAAGAAGAAGCGCCTGTGCTACTCTCTCAAGCACCTCATCCTTTTCGGTAAGTATCTTCTCAGCACTCTCGAAGGCTTCGGTTATGATTCTTTTAATTTCGTAGTCTATATTTTTTGCGGTTTCTTCGGAGTAATTTTTGTGTGTGGTGAAATCGTTGCCGAGGAAGACTTCGCCTTCACCGCCGTAATTCACATTACCCAGAAGCTCCGAGAATCCGTACTTGGTAACCATCTCTCTTGCGATTGCGGTCGCCTGTTTGATGTCACCCGCCGCTCCTACCGAAATGTCGTCCAGTTTAAGTTTTTCGGCAACTCTGCCGCCCATTGTCCCGATTATGTGGTTATACATTTCCTGCTTGGTTTCAAATAAATTGTCGTCCTGCGGCAGGTACATGGTGTAGCCGCCCGCCATTCCTCTCGGAATGATGGTAACCTCGTGAACATCCATATGTTTAGGAAGCGACCTCGAAACAACGGCATGTCCGGCTTCATGGTATGCCGTAAGCCTCTTCTCTTCATCGGTTACAACCTTTGATTTTTTCGCAGGCCCCATTTCGACCTTGCGGATTGCTTCCTCGATTTCTTCCATGCGGATGCTTGTGCCTTTTCTGCGCGCCGTGATAAGCGCCGCCTCGTTCAGTATATTTTCGAGGTCGGCAGGAGTGCATCCCATGGTTCTTCTTGCAAGAATCTCAGGCGTAACGTCATCGGCAAGAGGTTTGTTTCTCGAATGTACCTTAATGATGGCTTCCCTGCCTCTGACGTCCGGCAGTCCTATCAGTATCTGTCTGTCAAATCTTCCCGGACGAAGAAGCGCAGGGTCGAGAACGTCAGGTCTGTTCGTAGCAGCCATCACAATGATTCCGGAGTTTTCACCGAAACCGTCCATTTCAACAAGAAGCTGGTTCAATGTCTGCTCTCTCTCATCGTGACCGCCGCCTATTCCGGAGCCTCTCTTACGTCCTACCGCGTCAATCTCATCTATGAATACTATGCAAGGCGCGTTCTTTTTCGCTTCACCGAACAGGTCACGCACACGCGATGCGCCCACGCCGACAAACATCTCTACGAAGTCCGAACCGGAAATCGTATAAAACGGCACATCGGCTTCCCCTGCCGTCGCCTTTGATATATATGTTTTACCGGTTCCCGGAGGGCCTACAAGAAGGATTCCCTTAGGTATGCGCGCGCCGAGCTGCCTGTATTTCGCAGGGCTCTTGAGAAAGTCAACAATCTCTTCAAGCTCGAATTTCTCTTCCTCTAATCCCGCCACATCATCAAAGGTAGTCTTCTCTCCTTTGACCATCTTGGCTCTTGATTTGGCGAACTGGAACGCCTTGCCGTTTCCCCCGCCGTTTAAGAGTATATACATCAGGAATATCATGGCGCCTATCATCAGAATATTCGGTAAAAGATTCAGCCAGAACGAGCCGGTTGCCTGTTTCGTTCCCTTGTATACAAGCTTACTCTCCTTCGCCATAGGGAAAAAGTATGCCTCGTCAAGCATATATATCTCATACGGCGACGGTGCATAGCTGTAAACATACTCCTCCTCGCTTATTTTTCCCGTGACCTTGACGCCTTCCACTGAAACTTCCTTTATTTTTTCGAGTTCCAGATAATTTATGAACTTGCTGAGGTCAATCTCCGTGTGTTTGACTCCGCCGGTTTCAGCGCCTCTATAAAAATACGCGATGCTCAGAACCAATGCGAACAGAAGCACATATACCGTAATATTTTTCGAAAATCTTTTCAATTTACATCTCCTTATGATTAATGTTTTTGTATTTTAACACAAATTACACTGTTTTTCCAATACAAAAAATAAATATTCACTTAAAATTCACCGGTTTTACCTGATTTGTAGAAAACGAGTCTCTTTTTTTCCCTTGCCACCCTGAATCCGCCCGTGAGCTCCGTGTATGCTCTCGGGTGATTCTGCGACAATCTTATCTTATCTATGGCATCGAGAAATTTAGTCGTCACGTTTTCATACATACCTATTTCATATAATGCCATATTATATACCCTGTATCTTATGGATTTATCAAGTTCCGCTAATTTTTCGATTTTCAGTGTAATTTCGGTCGTGCCTTTCTCGGCGTTCCCGCAGCCCGACCCGGCTTCATCTCGCTTATTATTCAAAAAAATCGATTTACGGTTTTTATCATTCGGGGCCTTACGATTGCAATCGTAAGCCCCGTCTTTTCCTTTGTCTATTGCCGCTTCATAGGCGAGCCCGGTCTGTTTATACAGATATTCCTTATCGCTCAATGCTGAAAATGCAAGTCGGTTAAGTGCATTTATTATAGACGGATTAAAATTTTCTTCGAGATAAGGGATGAGCTCAAGCCTGATTTTGTTTCGTGTATATAGAGCCTCGCTGTTGGTGTAGTCTATCTTCGGTTCAAGCCCCTCTTCATCGCAATATTCCTCTATCTCTTCTCTTTTTATATCGAGCAGAGGTCTTACTATGTCAAATCCCGCCTCATCCTTTCTCTTATAAGCTATGCCGGCGAGTCCGTCCGTGCCCGTGCCTCTAAGTATCCTGAAAAGCACCGTTTCCGCTTGGTCGTTTGCATTCTGTGCTACCGCTATCTTGATGCGGCTCCGCTCATCACTCGAGGCAAGTTCTTCCGCCACATTCCTGAACGAGTCGTATCGCGCCTTTCTGCCGGCTTCTTCAGAGCCTATGCCGAGCCTGTCCGCAAGCTCGTTACATTCGATTACGAAAGAGCGGCAGTCAGCTCCCAGGCGACTTGCAAACTCCTCCGAAAATTTCTGGTCTTCTTCGGCGGCTCCGGGCCTGAACCTGTGGTTGATATGAACAGGATATATCTCAAGCGACATTCCTTTTTTGCCATCCGATTCCATGTACTCCCTGTTTAGTGAATAAAGCACGTGAAAGAGAGCCGTGGAGTCGGGCCCTCCCGAAAAACCGAGTACGACCTTATCCCCCGACTTAAGCAAGTCATGCTCTTTAATTGTCTTCAGCACCTTTTTTTTGAGTTCCATAGCTTCTCTTTGCTCTACCGGTTATATACGCACTTAAAAGAAAATCCACCTTTAAGGTAAAGCCTCATCTCTCTTAATCGTCTTAACGACAAAACTCCGCTGCTTTTCATTATTCTATAATGGAAACATCTCAACCTTTTCAATAGTTTTTTACAAGAAATTCCTCTCTTTTTATCGAGTTATGATGAAAAAGTCTCCCGTCCTGTCTATCAAGTTATAAGGAAAAAATCCTTCGCGTTTTTCATTGTAGCTTCCGCTACTTCCTCGTAGCTCAAGCCTTTTATTTCGGCAATTTTTTCCGCCACGTATCTGACATAGGTCGACTTGTTAGGCTTGCCTCTGAAAGGTACGGGTGTAAGATACGGCGCGTCCGTTTCTATAAGAAGCGACTCGAGAGGCACGGTTTCAACCACCTCTACCGTCTTTCGATTATTCTTATATGTTATAGGCCCGTCTACGCCGAAAACAGCCCCTAATTTTAAGTACTCCTTCGCAAACTCCGCCGTTCCGGAATAGCAATGTATATACACATGCGGCTTGCCGTCCTCAAAGAACTTTTTTCTCTCCTCCGAGAACGCGCCCTCTTCAATGAGGATATCCATGGTCTCGCGGTCCGCCTCTCTTGAGTGTATAACCATCGGAAGCTTAAGCTCGTTTGCCACTCTTACCTGGCGGCGGAACCAATCTCTCTGCACGTCTCTCGGTGAAAAGTCGTAGTGAAAGTCCAGCCCGATTTCGCCGATAGCGACTATTTTTTTGTTATTTGCGGCAAGGTTTTTTATTTTATTAAGTATATCCTCCGTCAAATCTTTTGTCTCGTGAGGGTGAACCCCGGCGGTCGCATAGCAAAAATCGAGCCTTTCGGCATGCGAAAGGGCAAGGAGTGAGCTCTCGTAATCAAAGGCTGAATCGCAGATGTATGCCACTTCCGAATCCTCTATCTCACGTATGAGCGCTTCTCTTTCGTGTTTTTTGTATGTGTCGTTATTAAGGTGTACATGTGAGTCAAATAATATTTTTTTCATTATATATAATACTTTCTTTTTTAGGAATTACGTGCCGCCTGCAGTGAGGCGGCGGTATAGTATGTCTTTATCATCAAGCTGATTCACGCCTTCGCCGTCCGGTGCGGTAGTTTAACTGATTTGCCGCTTCGCCGTCAGGCACGGTTTCTTCAGCTAATTCACGACTTCACCGTCCGGCGCGGTAGTTGTGACAATTTCACAGCGCTTGCCGTTCTCGGCGAACAGGAGCATGCCGTGAGATTCGAGCCCTCTTAACATTCTCGGTTTCAGGTTGGCAACTACTATGACTTTCTTTCCGAGCATTTCTTCAGGCGTGAAGTCTTCGGCCACTCCGCTTATGACTTGTCTTACTTCCGTGCCCATTTTTACCTTGAACACAAGGAGTTTATCTGCCTTTGGGTGTTTCTCCGCGCGAATTATCGTCCCTACCCTGAAATCGATTTTATCGAAATCATCGTAAACTATCTCGTCTTTTAATTCAAGCGGCACGGACTCAAGTATCGCTTTCTCCACCGGGTCTTTTGCCTCTGCAGCCGCTTTTTTTCTTGCGATTTCTTCGGCTAAATCGGAAAGCTCCTCTAATTCCTTCTCGACATCAAGTCTTGGGAACAAGGCGTTTCCTCTCTTCACCTTTTCCTGATACATCATCTCGAACTCCGCAGCGTCTTCCCACTGAACGTCGGCATACCAAAGTCCGAGCTGTTTCCTTATTTCGTCGGATGTGGTGTGCATGAACGGATATATGAGTACGGAAACTATCCTGATTGTTTCCGCAAGATTCTTCATAACCGTGTCAAGTTCCGCCTTTTTCGATTCGTCCTTTGCAAGTATCCAAGGGGTTTTCTCGTCGATATATTTATTTGCTCTCCTTACGACAACCCAGATGTCTTCGAGTGCCATATTAAAAGCAAACCTGTCCATATGTTTTTCGACATTTGAATGTGCGCTCAGGGCGGTCTTCTTAAGGTCATCATCAATTTCATCGTTAGTCGCCGCATCCGGAACGATTCCGCCGCAATATTTTTCAATCATGGCAACGGTTCTCGAAACGAGGTTTCCGAGGTCGTTGGCAAGGTCGAAATTCATCCTCTTCAGCATTACTTCGTTGGTGAAATTACCGTCCTGCCCGAAGGTGTATTCTCTTAAAAGGAAGTATTTCAAAGCATCGATTCCGTAGCGCTCGATGAGAACCACAGGGTCGATTACATCATCGCCCTTAGTCGCCTTCGACTTTGAGACCTTTTCGCCGCCGAGGAGAAGCCAGCCGTGTCCAAGCACCTGCTTAGGAAGCGGAAGACCCGCGCTCATCAGCATGGCAGGCCAGATGATGCTGTGAAATCTTACTATTTCTTTGCCGACTAAATGCACATCCGCCGGCCAATATTTATTATAAAGCTCCGGCTCATCGTCATAACCGAGCGCCGTAATATAGTTCGTAAGCGCATCGAGCCACACGTAAATCACGTGCTTCTCATTGAGCGGTACGGGGATTCCCCAGCTGAAGCTCGTCCTCGATATGCAGAGGTCTTCGAGCCCCTGTTTGATGAAAGACTTCATCTCGTTTCTTCTCGTTTCGGGCTGCAAAAAATCCGGATTCGATTCATAAAGCTCCAGAAGTCTGTCCGCATAGTTGGAGAGTTTGAAGAAATATGCTTCTTCCTTTGCATGATGCACGGCTCTGCCGCAGTCGGGGCACTTGTTGTCCTTCGCCTGTGATTCCGTCCAGAATGCTTCACATTCCTTGCAGTAAAGTCCCTCGTATTCTCCTAAATATATGTCGCCGGTTTCCCAAAGCTTCATGAAGAAGTTCTGAACTCTCTTCACGTGTCTTTCTTCGGTAGTCCTGATAAAATCGTCATAAGAGATTTCCATGGTCTTCCAGAGTTCTTTGATTCCGTCTACGACTTCATCCACGTATTCCTGAGGTGAAGTGCCTGCCTCCTCGGCTTTGCTTTGGATTTTTTGTCCGTGTTCGTCGGTACCCGTCAAAAAACGCACATCATAGCCCTGAAGCCTCTTGAACCTCGCCATAGCGTCAGCCATGACAGTGCAGTATGTGTGTCCTATATGAAGATTGGAAGACGGGTAGTATATAGGTGTCGTTATGTAATATGTTCCCTTTTCTGTCATCAGTTTTCTTCCTCCCCTTGATACTTTTTCTCCGGAAACAGTCTTGACATTATCACATTCGTGCCTGCTATGAGGGCAACCCCCGAAGCCAAACCGATTCCGATTACCCCCAACAGAGCCTTGCCGACGGCTCTTTTTGTGATATGCTCTGTTTTTGATATGGTTCTTCCTTGTTTCATCTCTAATCCTCCCTGTATTTTCTGTTTTTTATGTAATCGACTATCATCTCCGCCGTTTTCTCTTCGGAGATGTAGCTCGTATTGATACTTAAGTTATAGTTTCTGTAGTCTCCCCATCTGTTTGAAGTGTGGTATGAGTAATAATTTGCCCGTGCCTTATCGTAATCGTCCACTACAGCCTGCGCTCTCTCCTCGCTCACTCCGTATTTCTCTATGGCTCGCCTTATCCTATCTTCTTTTTCGGCATGAATGAATATATTCGTAACGCCGGGCTTGTCCTTCAGCACGTAATCGGCGCATCTTCCTATGATAACGCCGGCATCGGTTTCACCGATTTCTTTTATAACCTGAAACTGAGCAAGAAACAGCTTGTCGTTTACGGGTAGAGACTCACCCTGCCCCTCGCTGAAGCTGAAAGCGGCAGCCAGGCTGTAAATTATACTTGACTTCGCCCTGAGCTCCGCCGTCTCGAGCACCTCTTTCGAGTAGTCGCTTCCTTCGACCGCCATCTCGATTATCTCTTTGTCGTAGAAAGGCACATTGAGTTTGTCCGCGACAAGTTTGCCTATCGTCCTGCCGCCCGAACCGTATTCTCTGCTGATAGTAACTAATTTTTTCATCGTTATTCCTTTCACTCTACGAAAGCATCATATATAGCCCTTATGGCATCATCAAAATCACGGTTTTCCACTCCGACAATGATGCTGAGCTCCGAAGAACCTTGGTCTATCATCCTGACATTGACTCCCGCATTCGCAAGACCTGTAAAGAGGGTTGCCGCCGTACCTCGCCTTGATGTCATTCCGTGTCCTACGGTAGCAATCAGCGCGATATTCTCTATGACGTCTATCGAGTCGGGTCTGAGCCTCAATTCAAACTCGTGAAGAACCTCATCGAGTCTGCCGTTTATCTGCGAGTTGCTCATGACCACGGAAACCGTGTCGATTCCCGACGGAAGATGCTCAAAGCTTATCTCGAGGTCGTCCAATATGCCGAGTATTCTCCTTACGAAGCCTTTTTCGCTGCTCATCATATTCTTATACAAAGCTACTACGGTGAAGTCCTTAGACCCTGCGATTCCGGTTATTATTTCCTCCTGTGCCGCGGCTTCGTCATCCGGTTTTGTAATACCGAGGGCAATCGCCTTTTCTTCGGAGATAATATATGTCCCCTCGTCATCAGGCTCGTTCGTGTTCCTGATGTTTATCGGAACGTCCATGAGCCTTGCAGGATATATGGCATCCTCATGAAGTACCGACGCACCCATATAGCTGAGCTCTCTGAGTTCCTTGTATGATATGACCCTTATCTTCTTAGGGTTCTTAACTATTTTAGGGTCAGCCATTAAAAAGCCGGAAACATCCGTCCAGTTTTCGTAACATTCCGCACCTATGGCGCCGGCTATAATAGAGCCGGTTATATCTGAACCGCCTCTTGGGAAGGTCTTAATCTCACCGTCCGGCATAGAACCGTAAAACCCCGGTATTACCGCATATTCATGTTTCGCAAGCTCTTCTCCGATTGCTCGATTCGTTTCCTCATAATCAAGTCTGCCGGCTTGGTCAAATTTAATGAGTCTGTCGCTGTCTACGAAATCGAAGCCCAAAAAATCCGCTATCAAAATAGCGTTCAGATACTCACCTCTCGATGCAAGATAGTCGGCGGACGGATTTTTTTGGAGTTCTTCTCTTATCCCGTCATATGCTTTATTCATATCCGCCTTACTGCCGAGATTGACCTGAACGGCTGTATATCTGTCACATACTACCTGAAAAAGCTGGTCATAAGGCAGGTTGTTATCCATAGTCGTCTTAACGAGGTAGAGAAGATCCGTAATCTTCGGGTCTCCCTCAAATCTCCTGCCGGGTGCGGAAACAACTATATATCTCCTATCGGGGTCAGACTTGATTATCTGTTTTATTTTCTTTAATTGAATTACATCTGCGACCGATGAGCCGCCGAACTTAGAAACTTTTATTCCCATATATGTCCTCCTGAAGTAATATGAGTAACCGCTTCAATTTATGAATAACAGCTTCAATTATGGTTTGTCCGCTGCCGGCATAAAAAAACACATCCCCATATTACATTCTCTATCAAGATATTTTATTACATTTTAACAAAAAAATCAATGTGTTTTGTGTGTGAATCTACACTCCGCAACAAAGATTTACCGAAGTTTTACTTTAATATAACAAAAATACTTTTATAACATAGCGAGAATATCCGTGACTTAAGTCATACGAGATTCAAAAGTCTTCCTTTCAAAAAAGGCATTAATGTGTTATACTTGCAATAATATTTAACCAAATAAGGAGAGGATAATTATGACGAAATTAAACAAACCTCTGAACAAGTATTTTGACCATACGCTGCTTAAGCCCGAAGCTACAGGCGACCAAATCGATAAGCTCTGCAGAGAAGCTAAAGAAAATGACTTTTACTCCGTCTGCGTCAACTCATGCTATGTCGCAAAATGTTACGAGCTTCTTAAGGATACGGACGTCAAGGTAGCTGCTGTTGTGGGTTTTCCGCTCGGCGCATGCACTACGCGCACTAAAGTTTTTGAAACTCAGGAGGCATGCATGGACGGTGCTTCCGAATTAGATATGGTTCTTAATGTCGGAGTATTGAAGTCCGGCGACTATGATTATATAAGGGACGATATAAGAGCCGTTGTAGAAGAGGCTGCAATATATAACGCTATTGTCAAGGTCATCCTTGAAACCTGCCTTCTCACGGATGAAGAAATAAGAGAAGCCTGCAAACTCTCTGTCGAGGCAGGGGCGCAGTTTGTCAAGACATCGACAGGCTTTAACTCGGGCGGCGCTACCGCTCACCATGTCTCTATAATGAAGGAAGCCGTAGACGGCAAGGCTCTCGTTAAGGCTTCCGGCGCCATAAGAGATTTTGAAACCTGTATGGCGATGATTGAGGCGGGTGCTGACAGGATAGGCGCTTCCGCTTCCGTTAAAATAATGGAGGTGCACAATGGGTAGAAGGACAAAATATCTGCTGCAGGCCCTGTTCTTTTTAGCGCTCGGCGGTTTTTTCGTATACTTATATTTTTCAGGCAAGGCCGCAGCACTTCAAAAATTCAGCCTTTTCGGTGCAGTTGTTTTAATCTTTGTCGGACTGATTTTCCTGAAAAACTCAATAAAAAAATAAGTCCGACAAGCTGCAGCGGCGGCTAAAATAAATTTACTGACGAAATCGGTTTTTATTACCGAAAATCAGGGTATATCAGGGTATAAACGGATTTGGTTTTAATATCATTATAATATTATGGAAGGGGGATTTTTTGCACTTTTCGCAAACAAACTTTTGAATGAAAAAATTACCTATTAAAAAAATATCCAAGATGCTTGTCTTGGCAATGATTATATCTACAGTATTAACGGCGGCACTTTCGGGCTGCGGTAAGAACGGTAATGAAACCGCAGGGGTGCCTGCCGACGTGACCGGCATGCCTAAGGCTGATGTTTCAGAGCCTGTGAATATCACCGCACTTAACGGACCCACGGGTATGGGACTCGTTAATCTCATGGGAGTTGAGGGATATAACATAGACATCCTTCAGGCTCCGACCGAAGTGGTTCCCAAACTCATAAACGGCGAAGCGGACGTCGCATGCATTCCTTCGAACTTAGCTTCCGTCATCTATAACAAGAGCTCCGGCGAAGTAGTCTGTATAAGCCCTATGATAATGGGAGTTTTGCACATACTCGGCAATAATACGGATATATATGAATTAACTGAATTAAAAGGCATGACGATAGTCGCGGCAGGTCAGGGAGGCACACCTGAATATGCACTCAAAAAAATACTCTCCTCAGTCGGAATAGATGCCGATAAGGACGTTAAAATCGAATGGCTTGCAAATCACGCCGACGTGAACGCAAGATTGCAATCCGATGAAGGCATCATAGCGCTTCTCCCCGAGCCTTTCGTTTCGGTGGCTCTAAGTTCAGGCAATGATAATATTATCGAACTTTTCGATATGGATACCGAGTGGACGGTTGCTACCGGTCAGAACTTCCCTATGGGCGTTTTAGTCGCAAGGAAAGATTTTATAGAAAACAGGGCGGATGACCTCGCAATCCTTCTTTCCGACATCAAAGAATCCATAAAGCTTGTAGATGAAGCAGGTGATGAGGTATGTCAAAAAATCGTCGATGCGGGCTTCATCGCCAAGCCTGAAATTGTCAAAGCGGCTATTCCTAACTGCGGTCTTACTTTCTACACGGATGAATCCGGTGACAAAAGTTTAGAGGCGGGAAGAGAAATAATGAGAGTCTTCAACGAAACGATGTTTGCGCTCGACCCTAAGTCTGTCGGAGGCGCCCTCCCCGGTGACGACTTCTACTATCAGCCTTAAAATCTTATTGTTGCGGTAATTTGATTGTCGCACTTTGCTCCCGCAGCATTAATGATTGAATTTCAAAAGCCCTCGCACTTCACACACTTGCTGCGGGGCTTTTTAGTTAAAGGACATTCTTAAAAAATGAGTGAAACAAGTCTCCTTGTCCTATGCTTTCCAAACGGACTTTATTATTTCGCCGATTTTCGGTTTGGAGCCGTAGAGAAGCACTCCGACACGGTATATCTTTGACGCCATAATACCTACCGCAAATGTGGAAACAACGAGTATTCCCACTGAAATTGTAATTTCATAGGCAGGTAATTCGCTCATCGCAATACGCGTAAACATCGCCATAGGGGATGTGAAAGGAACATATGAGCATTATAGGCATTTCCTTACTTTTTTCATCTTCACCGCTTTTCACGATGTCCATGATTCTCGGGAAAAACATTACGATAATAATCAGCAGCACGAGAAAAAGCGTAACGCTTATGAAGACCTTATTTTTGAAATAGTTCTTTAATTCATATTTGAAAATCGTATTAAATTGCTTCATTGCATATCACCTCCCTGACCTCTGTCATCAGTGTACTCGACAAAGATATCGTTAAGTGAAGGTTCATAAACCTTAATTTTTTCGAGAACGGTTTCCTCGAGAAGAAAGATTGAGGTTTCCCTCGAAGTCAGAGTTTGAAAATACGATTAATATGATTACCGCAAGTTGCCCGTACTATATTCACGCTATAACCTGATTTTTCGGTCGGCAAGCGCATCGGCGATTTCATCCTCATGCGTTATCAGCACGACTATTCGAGGTTTGCCGCCCGAGTTTAATATCTCATCCTTGAGGCTTATTATCAGCTTCTTTTTAAGCGTCCCGTCAAGTCCCCTTAAAGGCTCATCTAAAATGAGAAGCCGGCTTTTCCTGATTATCGCTCTGCCGAGAGAGGCTCTGTGCGCCATACCGCCCGAAAGCTCCGACGGCATCTTTTCAAGAACATGCTCGATTTCGAGCATAGCGGCTATTTCTTTCACTCTTAAATACGCCTTTTCCCTTGTCATCCCTTTTTCGTTTATAATACCGAGCATCATATTCGACGCTACGCTGAGCCACGGGAAAAGTCTGTCTTCCTGGAAAAGATAGGAAACTCCGCCTACAGTTGTTATCTCACCCGAATCGGGTTCTTCAAGCCCGCTTATGAGCCTCGCAAGAGTCGTCTTACCGATTCCCGACGGCCCCAAAACAGCCGTTATACCCGTTTCAAACCTCTCGCTGTAATCGTTCAGCACCTTGATGTCGGTATAAGACTTGCACACCTTGTCAAAGACTATCGTTTCAATGTCACCGGGCGATTCTTCTTTCCCTCCGAAGGTCAGTTGATTTTTTGTTCTCTTTTCGATGGTCTTCAGAAGGAGATTAACCGCATTTTCCATAGCGATGCTC
The DNA here is from genome assembly GCA_964345365.1 of uncultured Oscillospiraceae bacterium. GTDB lineage: Bacteria > Bacillota > Clostridia > Peptostreptococcales > Anaerovoracaceae > RUG754. Next base: position 4,436 of record CAYFQR010000011.1, on the reverse strand, counting down.
AAAATTATGAGGACAAACATATAGGCGAAAAGCTGAGGCGTTTCGAGATAATATTTTGATTTCATCATCTCATATCCGATTGAATGTTTCGGAATCGAAAGCACCTCGGACGCTACAACTACTTTCCAGCTGACGCCTGTAATGAGGCTGAGTGCGGAATTTATCTGCGGTCTCAGCATAGGGAGCAGCACAAATCGATAAATCTGCGCCGTGCTCAGTCCGTTTGTTTTTGCAAGCTCGACATACTCAAGCCTGATATTATCGAGCCCCGTCAATATATTGGAATAAGAAATCGGAAAGCACATGAGAAAGCACACGACCACCGATACCGTATCCGATTTTGCCAGAAGTATCACGTAGATTACTATAGCCATTACGGGTATGCTCTTAAAAAAACTGACCGGAATCCTGAAAAACTCCCGTACATAATATGAGCGAAATGCTATTATCGCCGCAACCGCTCCCGCAAAAAATGAACTCATTATTCCGGCTACGCACCTTAAGCCTGTCGACAGCAGGTTCAGATAAAAATCACTCGTTCCTATGAGATAAAAAAGAGCCTTGACGGTATCGTGCGGGCTCGGCAACAAAAGGACGCTTGCGGTGAAGTGTGCCGCAAGCTCCCATATAAGAAGCCAGATGAGAGCTGACATCCATTTGATATATTGTTTTTTTCTAATAGGGTCTTTAATCATCTTCGTAACTTATAATATCGACAAATTCTTCGAAATCGAAAAAATATGAATTGACGAACTCATAGAAGACAGGTTCGTTGAACATGTATTTCGAGCATAGTCTGATTTTATCCTTTCCATATGCGAGCAGGAGTTCAAGCTGCAGCTTAAGCATATACGCCATGTCGAAGGTTTGAACCACGACCTGCCCCGTATCCAAGAAATAATATGTACCCAGCACGTCATCATTCAGTCTGAATACTTCCTGCGACACATGCTCATTGTTAGGCTTAAATACCAAGTACAGGATTCCCGTTTCATGACGGGTCTTCTGCGATTTAGAGAGAATCCGAACAAGTCCTCTGTCCATCTCTCTCGCCTCGTCGCTAAGCTCATAAACATTAACGTATTCGGGCCTGTCGGTGAGCATTTCCGCCTCCATGCCCGAAATCCTCTCGGAAGTCAACCTTTCGTATTTGGTAACCTTGAGTTTTTCTACCGTGACGCTCGATGTCGTTACAAAAAATTTACCGTCATACTCCAACAGTGAACGACAGAGATAACTCATGCTGCTGCTGAACGAGATCTCATCGCTCGAAACATTGAATGCCGATTCACCTACATGTATTTCGTTCTTTAGCAGTGTCGCTTCCTTATGTTCGGGAAAAAGGTCGGTTCTTATATATTCTTTGGTAAGGAATTTAGCCGCCTTGAAATCCCTGCCTGCACAACGCATTATGAAATAATTTACGACCTGAAAGTCATTCGTTATCGGCTCGCATTGCTTGCCCATCAAGTTATATTCTTCTTCTCTCGTAAGCATAATCTCCGGTTTCATGAGCTCCGTGAACTCCGGCTTATCCGGAAGAGGAATCCCCTGCCTTCTGTTCATGTCGGCATAGTCCCGGACAAGATATCTTAGCTCACGCTCGGTAATTTCAACTTCCTTGCCGCCGAGTCCGCCCATGAGACGATTTTTTATTTCCATAATCTCTTCCATGGTTTCTCCGTCATCGGGGCCTATTATACATTCGTATATATCGAGACCGTATTCTTCGGCGTCAAGATAAAAGACCTGATACATCTCCGTCCTGAGACAGTTATCGGGCAGTTTCCAATGCACATATACTCCGACAACGCCCATGAGTCTTGTGTCGGTGATATATGCCGATATGAATTTTTTTGTCGACGTGGCAGCGCTCTCGCTGAAGCCACCGTTAATCAGTTTCAGCATAGCACAAGTATAGCTGTTTTCTTTTTGTTTTTCAAGCCCCGCTTTGTTTAACGGTTTTACTCGGATTTTACATTGCTTCGCTTCCTTGTATTAAAAAAAACACATGATTATGTTCGATTTTTATATGAAACGGTGTTGACA
>CAYFQR010000011.1:0-2287 GCA_964345365.1 uncultured Oscillospiraceae bacterium | reverse complement strand
AAAAAATACCTATCGGAGCCGTTGACAAAACTACTTCGATACTGTAATATTATTATAGACAATATAACTAAACCTTATCAAGAGTGGCTGAGGGAATAGGCCCTGCGAAGCCCGGCAACCCGGCAGCATATGCTGACCGAAGGTGCTAATTCCTACAGGTAAAGTACTGCTTCACCTGAAAGATGAGGAGAAAATTCATACGAATTTTTACCGCCTCTCTTTCGAAGAGAGGTTTTTTGATAAGGATAAAAAGGAGGAAAAACAAATGAGAAAATTATTCACATCAGAATCCGTAACAGAAGGGCATCCTGATAAGATGTGCGACCAGATTTCCGACGCAATTTTAGACGCTATCCTGGAAAAAGATCCTAACGGCAGAGTTGCCTGCGAAACTGCAACAACCACCGGTTATGTTATGATTATGGGAGAAATCACTACCAAAGCATATGTTGACATACCCAGAATCACAAGAAAAGTAGTAAACGACATAGGCTATGACAGAAGCGCCTACGGCTTCGACGGAACCACCTGCGCTATCCTCACCGCCATAGACGATCAGTCGGGAGACATCGCAATGGGCACAAACGATGAGGTCGGCGGTGCAGGCGACCAGGGCATGATGTTCGGTTATGCCTGCGACGAAACACCTGAGCTCATGCCTATGCCTATCGCGCTCGCTCACAAGTTGGCGAAGCGCCTCACCGATGTCAGAAAAGACGGCACTCTCACTTACCTCAGACCTGACGGCAAAACTCAGGTTACGGTTGAGTATGACGGAGATAAGGTCAAGAGAATCGACACCGTCCTCATTTCGACACAGCACGACCCTGAGGCTACTCAGGAGCAGATAAAAAAAGACCTCATCGAGCATGTAATCAAGCCTATAATCCCTGCCGAGCTTCTTGACGATGAGACCAAGTACTATGTGAATCCTACGGGACGTTTCGTAATCGGCGGGCCTCACGGCGACTCCGGTCTCACGGGACGTAAGATAATCGTAGATACCTACGGCGGCTATGCTCGTCACGGCGGCGGTGCTTTCTCCGGAAAAGACCCGACTAAAGTTGACCGCTCGGCCACTTATGCGGCACGCTATGCAGCAAAAAATATCGTAGCGGCGGGACTTGCAAACAAATGTGAAATCCAGCTTGCCTACGCAATAGGAATCGCCGAACCGGTTTCCATACTCATCGACACTTTCGGAACAGGCAAGATAGCCGATGAAAAAATCGCAGAGCTCGTAGCTAAGAACTTCGACTTAACTCCGGGCGGTATAATCAAGCACCTCGACTTGAGACGCCCTATCTACAGACAGGTCGCGGCTTACGGTCACTTCGGCAGAACCGATATTGAGCTCCCTTGGGAAAAGACCGATAAGGCAGATAGCCTAAAGGCGCAGGCGGGAATTTAATCCTAACCTGCTTAGCAGCTTAGGTTATAAAAATAAGCCCCGCGTTCGTTAACGAGCGTGGGGCTTTCATATTCCAAAAAGAGAGCCGTTTTTATCAGCTTTCTTCAATTTTTCAACCCCCTATTATATAAACGCTTATTTTTATCTTTTGGGGACATGAAATGTAAATGTTTTTTCAAAAATACAATCATCTTTGTCACGGTGACGGCATAAGCAGATGAAGCGAGAAGCACCGTAGTCAACGGCTCATGAATAAAAAATGCGAGTTTGCCTTGCGGAATCAACGGGTTTATCTACTTCAGAACGGATGCTCTTTTGTCGATTAATTCTATAAGATTTTCCTTTATGTCCTGCGGTATCAGGGAGTCATGACACATTTTAATGAAAACAGGTGCCATAGATACCAGTTGTTCTATCATTTTCTCCGCAGCGGATTTCGCTATCCCTGAACCGTCTGCAAAAGCAAGGAAGTCATTACGACGTATATTTCTTTTCTTGCCGTTCATAGGCAGTGCAAATTCCTCGTTATCTTCCGGCATAACCGCATTAACCGGAAGTAAATCATAAGCAGGAGAAAGATGATATTCTCCCGAACCCGATTTTGACTCAATCAGTGAAAAGTTCTTCAAATGCATATCAGAATTCCCGACAATAAACGAAAATACCAAGCGGTAAAACAGTTCGGTCATATCAAGACCGGAAGATGAAGAATATTTTTTAATTATCTTCCTTTCTGCCCGGAACGGCCTCCATATCGAACATCGCAAGAGCGACGTTCACTTTATCCATACGCACGGTTTCTTTTCCCTGTTCCAATTCGCGAACAAAGCGAAGCCCGAGACCCGATCTCATCGCGAAATCTTCCTGTGTCAAACC
>CAYFQR010000010.1:43859-44207 GCA_964345365.1 uncultured Oscillospiraceae bacterium | reverse complement strand
CTCGAAGCGTATGTGCTTTTCCCGTTAGTTAAGACAACACACGTAGTCTATGCACCCTATTTGCTATGATGCCCATAGCATTCGCCTGTGTTCCATATGTTCAAAGGTAATGTATTCATCCACGAATGGTCTTTGATTAAATATTTACATTTCATAATTCAGGAAATTCACGAAGCCGCCCTGCTTTACTGCGGGGCGGCCTCGATTATAATCTCTTTCGTTATGCTGTGATTTGAAGTATGTTTTATTGGAATGAGCAGTTTAATCATTTTGCTTCCATAGCATCATTTTTTGACAGTAGATAGAGACAATACTGGTTCATACTGATTCCTTCTTTTTTTGAATGTT
>CAYFQR010000010.1:42918-43849 GCA_964345365.1 uncultured Oscillospiraceae bacterium | reverse complement strand
TGATTTGAAGTATGTTTTATTGGAATGAGCAGTTTTTTGTTGAATTAAATGAATAGTTTTTTGAATATTTTTGAGAACAGTATTTTAGACATTTCACTCCGAATGTTTTGGTGACATATTTCCCGAAAGAAATTCAACCTTTAATGTCATACCCATTCCATTAGCGAGGCGTTGCAAAGTGCGAATCGACGGGTTCGCGTTCCCGTTTTCAAGTTTGCTTATATCTCCTTGTGTTATTCCCGTGCGTTCGGAAAGTTGCTTCTGCGTCAAGCCTGAACTCTTCCTTGCGTCTATCATTGCCTGTATAATTGCATGTTCAGGTTGCAGGGCTTCAAATTCTTTTCGTACTTCAGGATCTTTAAGCTGCTCTGTTAGAAAATCATTAAATTTTGTTCCCATTGCCTTGCTCCCTCCTACTTATGTAGTCCAGCCTATATTTCTTAGCCTTTTCTATTTCTTTGCGTGGGGTTTTCTGTGTTTTTTTAACATATCCGTTGGTGAGTATTATGCGATGCCCAAAATAAAAGAAGTATAATACTCTCGTTATATTCGTTCCAACTTTTGCACGAAGTTCAAAAATATCTTCTGAAAGAAACTTTGAATATGGTTCCCTTAGTTCATATCCGTTATCTCTCAATAACGTAATAGTGTCTAATACCTTTGCCCTCATTTTTTTATTAAGGCCCAAGATAAAATCCTTCGCGGGTTCTTCTCCGTTAATATCTTGATAAAATTCGACTTCAAACTTTGACAAGATAACACCTCTTTTATCAATTATATATGTTATATCCCATATAGTCAATAAACACATTCTAATAATATCGTTTCTATTGCACTTTACTCGATGCTCTCAGCTCTAATTTTACCAATTTCCTAACACTTTTAATACACTAAAAAATCGACAAAAACAGCCAACCGCCGCCGCGCAGCC
>CAYFQR010000010.1:0-42908 GCA_964345365.1 uncultured Oscillospiraceae bacterium | reverse complement strand
AAAAAAATCGACAAAAAACAGTCAGCCGCTGCGCAGCTGAATTAAAAGATAATTTTAAAAAAACTTATTTTTCATGTCCAATTTTTGTGATTTTCAGGGTTAATATATATAGAAGGGGAAATGATATTGCACTAAATTTGTTTTTTTGTAATTTGATGTCCGAATTCGCATTCTTGAAACGTTATCTATTATAGAAGGAGCTTATTCATACGGGAAGGGGTGATTGCTATGGGGGTAGATTAAAATGCTTTTTAGAATTATTAAATTTAATAAGATTATTATAAGTAGTAATGTGTATTACTTGCGTTTCTACCATTATTGGACTTCGCCTCAAACACTTAATTTCTTTTATAAAGTATCATGAAATATGGGGTTATCATAATGAAAAATAACTTAAAATTACTGATTGCGGTAATTCTGTGTGCTGTACTGATTTCAACAGTATTTTCCGGTTGCTCTTTGCGAAGCAATGAAGCAAAAAACAGGGAATTGGCAAATAGTTTTTTAACTGAATTGTTTACAATTAACAGCAACGGAAGAAATGACGAGCTGATGTCTGAAATTTCTAAGTGCATCTCGATTCGGAAATTCATGAAGCCGCCCTGTTTTGCGGCGGGGCGGCTTTCATTCAAGCCATTTCTTGAATCCGTTTACTATTTTGTTCAAGTCTTCGGGGCTGTATTCGTAGTGTGACGAGTTTTCGAGCATCGTTACATCGGCATCGAGTTCTCGTAGATATTCGTATGACACGGGGTGCACCATTTCGTCTTTCGCAGACTGAAAAACAGTGCATTTTTTATTCAGCTTCATGCCGCCTCTAACCATTTCTCTCGTCTTTTTTATCTCACGAAGGAGTGAAAGGTAATTAGGAATCCAGCCGGCATATTTCCATACTCTGAAATCCGCCTTTATGCCGTAACATGAATCAAATTCGCCGTCGTTTTTTTTGAGTGAAGCAAGGAACATATTTTTTGTTTTAACAAAAAAAGGCAGGAGCTTAAATCCTACTTTAAGAGGAACCGCCAATAGAAACAGCCTCTTCACTTCCTGTCTTCCTGCCCTCTGAAGGGCGAACAGGGTTCCCATAGAGTGCGCCGCGACATATATTTCGTCGAACTCTCTGTTAAGTCGGTCTATGGCTTCATCTACCTGTGCCTGCCAATCCCGCATGGTCGCACGGCTGAAATCGTCTACGCTTCCGCCGTGTCCCTTGAGGAGCATTATGCTCTTTTCTATCCCTTCCGGCACACATTCTATTATAAACCTGAACTGGTTCGGATGTCCCGATATGCCGTGTATGAATAAGATTACTTTTCTGCTCATCGCTTCCCCTTTTTCAACTGCCCTCAGAGCGTATATTTACGTGTATCATAACTGTTTTTGCAGCTTTTTCCGCTCGGACTTGTAAGTGTTTTCTTACCTTGCCGTTTCGCATATCATAAAAGTGCAGCCGCTTCTTACCTCTTGATATGTCCCGAAAAATGCGCGCTTACAACTCGGTCATTCCCTGATATATCTTTTATTATCTCTATCCTGTCGAAGCAGCCTGTTTCGTCAAGAAGCATCGGAACCGTCTCCCCTTGGTCGTAGCCTATCTCAAGCATGAGCATACCGTCTTTTTTCAGGTGATTCGGCACGTCCTTCGCAATCGCTCTATAAAAGTCGAGTCCGTCCGCGCCGCCGTCAAGCGCAAGCATCGGCTCATGGTCTTTAACTTCAGGTTCAAGCCCCGATATCACATCTGTTGCGATATATGGCGGGTTGGAAATAATCATGTCGAATTTTTTCATTCTGAGCTTGCCTTTGAATGCAGAGAGAATATCGGACTGCACCGCCTTCACCTTGACCTTGTTCAGTGCGGCGTTTTCTTTAGCTGTTTCAAGCGCCGCATCGCTTATATCCGAAAGCGTAACCTTAGTCCTCGGGCAAAGTTTGGCTATGGAAATCCCTATTGCGCCGCTGCCCGTCCCCACATCGAGAACCTCTCCGCCTGTTTCGAGATACTTCACAGCTTCATGTACAAGAGTTTCCGTGTCCATCCTCGGAATCAGCACGTTTTCATTCACCTTAAACGTCATCCCCATGAACTCCTGCGTTCCTGTGATGTGCTGGAGCGGCGTATGTGCCGCACGCCTTGCTATCAGGTCGAAATATGCGTCTATCCTGTTGTCATGAATAATCTCCGTCCAGCGCATCATAAGTCCGACCCTGTCAAGCCCCATCAGGTGGCAATAGAGTTCTTTCGCATCATTCTCGGCATCGTGTATGCCGGCATCCGCGAGCTGATTTTTTGCTATTTTAATTGCTTCTTTTAATTCAAGACTCATTTTATCATCCGTTTATCGTTGGTTTTTCTGTTCATCCTTCGGCGGTCCCTTTGGGTTAAGTTTCGGGTCGTAGTATTCAACTTCGCCTTCTACCGGTTTGCCGTCAAGGTCGCATATTCCCTCAAAAAACGGAACTTCGTCCTCGTTTTCGTTCGGGATTACGGCTTTCATCGCTGCGATTGCGACTTCAAGCTGTTTTTCGTCAGGCGTCTTAGTGGTGAGCTTCTGGAGATATATGCCCGGCATGCTCAGCAACTCTACGACTATATTGTTTGATGCGCCTGCCCATTTCAAAAGCTCGTATGAAATGCCCGCGATGAGCGGCAGCGCGAGCAGTCTCGTGGTTATCCTCAGCCAAACGCTCGGCCAACCCATGAAGACATGGACAATTATCGCCACTATCATTACGAACATAAGAAACGATGTCCCGCATCTCGGGTGAAGCGTATAGAATGACTGGGCGTTTTCCGGTGTGAGTTCGAGTCCGTTTTCGAAGCAGTGTATCGTCTTGTGCTCCGCCCCGTGATATTGAAATACGGTTTTGATATCGCCCATCTTCGCTATCAGCCAAATATATCCGATGAATATCGCCATCCTGACAAGCCCCTCAATTATATTGAGCAGCAAAACACTTTCGATGTACTTTCCGGCGAATCCCACGATTGCCGTCGGAAGAAGCATGAATATACCCACCGACATGACAAGAGCGACCGCTACCGAAAGAAAAAGCAAAATGCTCCAGGCTTTTTCTTTTCCGATTTTTTTCTCTACCCATTCGTCAAACTTGTCTTTTTGGTATTCTTCGGGATTGTTTTTTTCGAGTATATCCGCCGAATACATCAAGACCTGCGTCCCGTAGACAAGAGCATCTATGAAGTTTATAATGCCCCTTATGAACGGAATCTTACCGAGCTTCGTCAATTTAGGCGTCGGCTGGGTCTTCATATGTATCTTGCCGTTCGGAAGGCGCATTGCAATCGATGTCCTGTGAGGCCCCCTCATCATCAGTCCTTCCATTATAGCCTGTCCGCCTATCGCGGTCGGGCATGCGTCCTTAAGAAAAATCTTTTTCAAATCCATTTAGTCCATCATTACCTTTCTGATTATTTCTATGAAATCACGGTTGCTCTTGGTAAGAGCAAGATTGTCTATTATGTCCTCTGTAACCTGCTGCTCCGGCTTAGAGGAAAGGGCTTTTCTCATAGTCCATATTGCCGCAAGCTCTTCAGTGCTCATAAGCAGGTCTTCACGCCTCGTGCCTGATTTATTCAGATTGATTGCAGGGAAGATTCTAAGCTCGGAAAGCTTCCTGTCTAAATGAAGCTCCATATTGCCCGTGCCCTTGAACTCCTCGAATATTACGTCATCCATTCTCGAGCCTGTTTCAATCAGAGCGGTAGCTAAAATTGTTATAGAGCCGCCTTCTTCCATATTTCTCGCTGCACCGAAGAATTTTTTGGGTTTATGGAGTGCTCCCGGGTCAAGACCGCCCGAGAGTGTCCTTCCCGAACTCGGAACAACCATATTATATGCCCTTGCGAGCCTCGTGATGCTGTCCAAAAGTATCACTACGTCTTTTTTGTGTTCGACGAGCCTCCTCGCGCGTTCGAGAACCATTTCGGCAACTTGAACGTGATGCTCCGGAAGTTCGTCAAAGGTCGAGTAAATAACTTCACCGTCCTTTAGGCTCCTCTTCATGTCGGTAACTTCCTCCGGTCTTTCATCGACCAAAAGCACTATTAACTCCACATCCGGATAGTTCGTCTCTATGGCATTGGCGACTTTCTTTAGAAGCACTGTCTTGCCTGCCTTCGGCGGTGCGACTATGAGTCCTCTCTGCCCTTTTCCGATAGGTGCTATAAGGTCAATCAGCCTCGTGGATAATTCTCTGGTTGTGGTTTCAAGTTTGATTCTCTCATTCGGGAATATCGGTGTCAAGCTGTCAAAATTAGGTCTTTTAATCGCAGCTCCCGGCTCTTCGCCGTTCACGGTATTCACATAGAGAAGCGCCCCGAACCGTTCTCCCTCATGCGGGTGCCTTGTCACACAATTAATCTTATCACCTGTCTTAAGGTTAAATCTCCTTATCTGAGTAGGCGATACATATATGTCTTTTTCGGATGTCAGGAAATTATCGAAACGCAAAAAACCGAAGCTGTTTTCTTCCTGAATATCGAGTATTCCCTCTACAATCGGGCGGTCTTTTTCGTTTGTCTGTGTGTTTTCATTTACTTCGCTCGTCGCATCATCTGCCGGTGCGGCAGGTTCCTGCTTGGCAGCTGTCTTCGCGCGAACTCTTTTAGGTGCGGGTTTCTTTTCTTTTTCTTCGCTCTCTTCAGGGTCAACCCCATTTTTGTACAATATCCTCATCATTAAGTCATCATCCGGAGTTTTGCTTCCGGCTTGTTTTTCACTTGATGAGGGTTTTGGCGGTTCACTTAAATCTACGCCTACAGGTATTGCATTTCCTTGCATTTCCGTTCCGTTTTCTTCACCGAGTGTAAGCGTTTCTCCGGACAATTTAGCTTTAACATCTGCGAGAGGGTCTTCCTTGACATCAAGGAAATTGCCTTTAACTTTGTCATTTATCGGAGTCCCTATAAGTGTCTCTTCCTCTGCCTGCTTGGTTTTTCTTGTGGCTCCACCCCTCTTTTTTTCAGGCGAATCACTAAGCGGGAGGTCATCCTTTAGAAGCTCTATTGATTTTTTGGAATTGTTTACCGGTCTTTTTCTTACAGGTTTCTTTTGTTCATCTTTAACCGGTGTCTCTTTAGTTATTTTATCTTCATTATTTGAAGTGTCGTTATTTTTTGTTGGCATTATAAATTACCTTTCTTAAATTTAGATATTGAATTTTATACGAATGAATATGGGATTTCGAGATGGGCATTTCGCCCGGGGAATATCGGATATCGATTCGGACAAAATAAGAACTTTAGACTTATACATTGATAATTTTACTATATCTTTTGTTCGATTTCAACTAAAAATCATAGTGCGTCCACATGCTGATAATCTTAACGGCTTTTTCTTCTTCAAGTATCTGATATACCAGTCTATGCTTAATGTTAATTCTTCTCGAATATGCTCCTTGTAAATCACCCTGTAATTTTTCGAACGGTGGTGGCGATTGAAACGGATTCTCACATAAAAGCCCTATTAATGCTTTAGCTTTAACATCAAGCTTAGCAGCCTTTAATTTCGGGATATCATCGGCTGCTTTTTTTGTATAAAATATTTCGTAACTCACCATTTAACCTCATTTTCTTTGAGGCAGTCATCAAGCGGCGTATTCAATCCGTCCATAATTTGATTTTTTACGGTTGGATTTGAGGATAGATAAAGAGTCTCTATCAGCCCATTATAATCCTCTTCGCTTAGCAATACCGCATTTCCGTCTTTTGTTGTTATATTGACCGGCTCATTGTACTTTATCGTTTGTTCAAGTACCCCGAATATATTTTTTCTGAAATTAGTAATATTAATATTAAACATATTTATCGCCTCCTTTTATGTACATAATAGCGTACATCTTTTTATAAGTCAAGTACAATTAAATAGGGAGCGTGTTATGTCGCTCCGTAATCTCTAAGCGTTTATTCGGCTTTTTTCTAATTACTTTAATGAACTAAAAAAAGATAAACTGTTTTCCTAACACAAACGGGAACCGTACGGTTCCCGTTTGCTGTGTAAAGTGTGTTTATTAAATCAGAAAGAAGGTAAGTCTGATTTTATTTCTTATAGTCGTAGAATCCTTCACCTGTCTTGCGGCCGAGCTTGCCCGCTCTCACCATCTTACGAAGGAGAGGGTTTGCTCTGTATTTGCTGTCGCCGAACTCGGTGTAAAGTACATCCATGATAGCAAGGCAAACGTCAAGTCCGATGAGGTCTCCCAATTCCAGAGGGCCCATCGGGTGATTAGCGCCGAGCTTCATAGCAGTATCGATTCCTTCCACGGAAGAAACGCCGTCAGCGTAGATGCCGATACCTTCGTTAATCATAGGGATTAAGATTCTGTTTACTACGAATCCCGGAGCTTCTGCTACTTCAACAGCAGTCTTGCCTAAAATCTCCGTGAGCTCCAAGATGGTAGCTTTAGTATCTTCGGAAGTTGTAAGTCCGCAGATAATCTCAACTAATTTCATAACCGGGACAGGGTTGAAGAAGTGCATTCCGATAACCTTGTCAGGTCTGCCGGATGCAACCGCAATCTCTGTGATGGAAAGTGAAGAGGTGTTGGTAGCGATGATTGTTTCAGGCTTGCAGATAGTGTTAAGTTCTGCAAATAATGCCTTCTTGGCTTCCATATCCTCTGTAGCAGCTTCGATAACGAGGTCTGCGTCAGCGATGATGTTTATATCCGTGGAACCGTGTACTCTGCCGAATATTTCGTCAGCTTCAGCCTGAGTAATCTTTTCTTTAGCAACCAATCTGTCAAGGTTCTTTTTAACTGTAGCAAGCCCCTTCTCTATGGAAGATTCACGTCTTGCTCTCATAACTACTTCGTATCCCTTCTGTGCGCAAACCTGGATGATGCCTGCTCCCATTGTACCTGTTCCTAATACGCCAATTTTTTTCATGTTAGAAATGCCTCCTTAAAGTAATGTTTATTTGCGAAAATATCTTTTGTTAAAAAATTAACTTTTATTTAATTTTATTATAACATAGATTAAGCAAAATGAAACCCCTTTTTAGAGATTTCATTATGTATTTTTTTTCATACTACGGCGGTTAAACGTTCATGCAGAATGTAACGCGGATTTGTAAAAAGTTTTCACATGCAGAGCTTCTTTAGAGTTATATTTTTTAGTCGCATGTCAATTTAACGAGTAAACGGCTTCTTACCCGAAGTAGAGGTTCGTCGTCAAGTACTCGGGGTCGCAGGTTACATCTATTCCCATCGAGCGCAGCGTCTGCTCGTCATGCTCGGAAAGTATCGCCGTGCAGTGTGCCTTGCATCCGTCTAATATTCTGAGCATGCCTACGGTTTTGCGGGCGTTTTCGTTCATGTCGGCTGAAATTGAAAGTGCGGTGAGTATATCGTCTACATTTAGCGAGCTCCTGTCGTGATGCAGGATATTTATCTTCAGTTCCTGCATGTTTCTGAACACGTCCGGTGAAATCACATACATAGGGTCAGGAAGTCCGGCGAGTTTTTTGACGGCATTTAATATGCATGCGCCCGCCGCCACCATTCTTCGTGATGACCTTCCCGTGACGATGGTGCCGTCAGGAAGCTCCAATGCCATTATTACGACGTTGAGGAATTTTTTGTCACAGTTTCTCTTCATTTCGGCATATTCTCTCGCAGGCACAACAACGCTTCTATCCTCTTCGGAAGCTCCGACGTCTTTCATGAGAAGCTCCGAGCGCTGCAATGCCGCTTCGTCTATCCTGCCTTTTTTGTAATCAACTTTTGCAATTAAAAATCTGCGAATTATCTCCTGGACAGCCGCTTCTCTTATGACGTTGTCATCGGTAATGCAGAAGCCTACCCTGTTTACCCCCATGTCTGTCGGGCTCTGATACTCGGTTTCTCCGGTAATGGTGTCGATAATTCTCTTGATGACAGGGAACACTTCGATATCACGGTTATAGTTCACAGCCGTAATCCCATAAGCTTCCAAATGGAAGTTGTCTATCATATTCACGTCTTTTAAGTCAGTCGTAGCCGCTTCATACGCGATGTTTACCGGATGTTTGAGAGGCAGATTCCACACAGGGAATGTTTCGAACTTCGCGTAGCTGACTTTTTTGCCCCTCTTGTACTCGTGATAGAGCTGCGACAGGCAGGTCGCGAGCTTACCGGAGCCGCCGCCCGGCCCGGTCACGATTACAAGCGGCTTAGTGACCTCTATGTACGGATTGGCTCCGTAACCTTCTTCGGAAACTATCACTTCCACGTCTGTCGGATAGCCCTTCGTATAGAGGTGCTTATAGGTCTTGATATCCCTTCTTTCGAGTTTGCTTATGAACATATCTACCCCCGGCGAGCTTTCATATCTTGTGACAACAACCGAGTTTATCTTAAGGTCATACTTTCTGTATATGTCAATCAACCTGAGAACTTCCAAGTCGTAAGTTATCCCGAAGTCCTGTCTTGTCTTGGAATTTATGATATCTCCCGAATATACACAAATAATAATCTCGACCTGTTCCTTCATTTTTTCGAGGAGCTTAATCTTCGCGTTTTCGTCAAAACCCGGCAGCACCCTCATGGCATGCATGTCGTGGACAAGCTTACCTCCGAATTCCAAATACAGCCTTTCGCTGTCTTTGTGATTGATTCTGTCAATTATGTATTTTGACTGTTCTTCGATGTATTTTTCCGAATCAAAGCCGAATTTTCGCATTTTTATATTTACCTCTCCTCGTATTATATAATGTCAGCGTTTATTTACCCTACCTTAAGTATCTCATCCGATATGTTTCCCGGCAATATCTTTTGAAATACATATGTTACATGAAGTCTATAGTGAGTTTGTTTTTCCCTTCGGCAATGCCGCCGAGCGACACATCATACTCAATGTCTATGCGACCCTTGATTAATTCTGCATCTAAATTGTTTATGACGCTCTTTGTGAGCACCTCAAGTCCGAGCACCCCGAACGGAGTATCATAGGATGACGAAAAGCGTTTGCCCGGCTCGAAATAGAGCTCGGTGCCGTAGCCGTCCTCGCCGCTTCTCTTCATTTTGACGGTTTCGCCCTTTACTCTTAAGGTCGTCTTGCTTCCGGTAAGCCCCGAAACCTCGGTTTCATCATATACGACGTAAGTGTATCCGTTTCTATCGTATAGCTTACCGTCGGTTACGAACTCCATCTGGTCTTCTTCCTTGCCGTCAAAACACTGTTTGCCCGTAATTCTTATCGTTATGTCTTTCATAGCCAAGTTCTATTATCCTTTCGATTATTTCAGCATAGCTAAGCCCCGCAGCTTCCCAGAGCATAGGAAACATGCTGATTTTGGTGAAGCCCGGTATCGTGTTTATTTCATTAAGATATATCTTTCCTGTTTCTTTCTCAACGAAAAAATCAACCCTTGCAAAGCCCTCCCCATCTATCGCTTTATAGGCGCCAATGGCGATTTCTTTGATTTTTTCGCATGTTTCCGGAGGGAGCTCAGCCGGTATCATCAGTTTCGATACGCCGTCTATATATTTATCATTGTACGTATAAAACTCCGCGGCGGGAAGGATTTCTCCGATTGTCGATGCCTCCGGATTCTCGTTCCCCAGTATTGCGGTTTCAATTTCGCGAGCATTTACAGCCTCTTCGACTATAAGTCTCTTGTCGTATCTCATCGCTTTTTCACATGCCGCAAAAAGCTCGCTTCTGTTATATACCTTGGAAATGCCCACGGATGAACCCATATTCGCCGGCTTGACGAAACACGGATATCCTATGCTCTCATTGATATCCGCTTCCACTTTATTGCGGTCTTTAAGATATTTGTGTCTGAACACGGCTCTGTACCTACATATAGGGAAGCCGACCTTCGAGAAGATGTCCTTAGCTGCCAGCTTATCCATAGCTATAGCCGATGCTAAAACTCCGCAACCCCCGTAAGGAATGTCGATTGTTTCAAAAAATCCCTGAAGCTTACCGTCCTCACAATAAGGGCCGTGTACGATAGGTAGGGCGAAATCCGCCACGTCCTTCAGCTCGCTCATATTAAATTCCTTGGCATATCTGAGCCATGAACCGTCTTCGAGCATCTCGGAAACTCCGTTTATCTCCCTGAGTATTCTCCACTCGCCTTCTTTGGTTATACCGATATAGACCGGCTCATATTCGTTTTTGTCAATTACGCGTATTATCGACGCCGCCGACATCAGCGAAACCTCATGTTCGGATGATTTCCCGCCGAATATTATTGCAATTCTCTTTTTTATCATTTATTATCCTCTGTGATTAGATTTTTCATGCCAATCCGCTCTTCGTCATCTCATTTTATCATATTTCACACCCTTTTTACACATAAATATCACAAATAAAGGCTATAATTTATTCGTAAGCGGCCAAGAGGCCTATTTCACGCAAGGAGACTATATTTAATGGATGATTGGGAAAAGTTTTATACTGATGATGAATACGCCTGCTATAATGATAAGTTTACAAAGCAGGATGAAAATATAACTTTCGTAACTGATGAAACTCCTAAGAAGGAGCCGAAATATGTGACCACTAAGATGATGACGGTCGCACTCATAATATGTATGGTGTTCTCCGCCGCAATTGGCGCAGGTGCTTATGCACTCGCCATGTCGACATTTGGAGGTACCACTATAGACAGGTCAATCAAGACCACCAACTATAATCTGAGTGATTCCACCGGCAGCGTGCTTTCCATCCAGGAAATAATTGCACAAAATGAAAATGCCGTCGTTTCAATCTCCACGGAATCCGTCGCGACGGATATATGGCTCGGTCAATACGTTACGAAGGGTGCAGGCTCGGGTGTCATTTATTCCGAAGACGGGTACATTATAACCAACAGCCACGTCATAAGCGGAGCCTCTTCAATGAAGGTTACTCTCTATGACGGAACGGAATATGAAGCAACTCTCGTTGCTGCGGACAATGCGGCGGACATCGCCGTAATAAAAATCGACGCTACAGGTCTGAAGACCGTTTCCTTGGGCGACATGTCAAAAGTCAATGTCGGTGACGTAGTGGTAGCTATAGGTAACCCTCTCGGCAGCCTTTCAGGAACTGCAACCGAGGGAATCGTCAGTGCTCTCGAAAGAGAAATCACTATCGAGGGTAAGCAGATGAGCCTCATTCAGACTTCGGCCTCTATCAATCCGGGAAACTCCGGTGGCGGTCTGTTTGACCAATACGGCAATCTCGTCGGAATAACAGTCGCTAAATCGGCAGGCTCCGATGTCGAGGGTTTAGGCTTCGCAATCCCTTGCGATAAGGTTGCAACCGTATCCAAGTCTCTTATAGAAAACGGCTATGTGGCGGGAAGACCTGCCGCAGGTATAACCATAATCGATTTAACCGACGCTTCTACAGCGATGAAATACGGTGTGACCATCACGGGTGTTTATATCTCCGATGTAACCGGCACCAACGCAAAGAATGCGGGACTCGAAAAGGGCGATTTGATTTACTATCTCGATGATACGAAAATCACAAGCTCTGCACAGTTAGTTGCAATCATACAGAATCACGAAATAGGCGACGAGGTGATTTTCACCGTAGTACGTAATAATGAAATCATTAAATGTGAGCTTGCACTCGAAGAATCCAAGCAGGCAAGCACAAAATCATAACAACTGTCCTTTCTTTTCTATTTTGAATATAAACAATACTACTAACACTAAAAAACAGAGGCCCTTACAGGGCTTCTGTTTTTTTCTGTTTATCGCGTTTTTCTCCTGTTTTGATGACAAAGTCCTTGAGCTTCGCAAGATGGCTTTCCGCCTCGGCTCTTGCTAAATCCGCGTCGGCCGCGAAGATTGCGTCAACTATGCGGTGATGCTCCAGGGGCTGATTCTTAAATCTCGAGAAATCATCATAATAAATATATCTGAATCTCAGCGCCAAATCCTGTACCTGACTGACCATTTGCACCAATGTTTTGTTTCCGCTTATACTCACTATATATTTGTGAAAAGCTTCGTCATGTTTTATTATCTCACTGATTTTTCCGGCTTCGACTGCATCGGTATAGTCCTGAACTATCTTCTCGAGGTTTTCTTTTTCTTCCTCGGTTATTCTGACAGACGCCAATGCCGCGGCCATTCCCTCCAAGTCCTGTCTGACCTCAAGTACGTCAACCATGTCCTTTATGGAAATGTCGGAAGCATAAGCTCCGCGTCTCAGCTCAATTGATACGAGTCCTTCTTTTTCAAGCTTACGAATCGCCTCTCTTACAGGAGTACGGCTCACGCCCATTTCATCAGCCAATTCAACTTCCATCATCCTCGTTCCCGGTGCAATTTCGCCTACCATTATCTGTCTTTTCAGTTCTTCATAAACTATCTCTCTCAACGGTTTATGGTTCTGCAATGTAAAATTAATCATAGTTTCTTTCCTCTGACTCTTTTCATAGCTCCGGCATAGTAGCTTTCATAGCCTATGGCTCTCAAACTCTCTGCCGCTTTTTTTGCATCATTGAAATTATCATAAAAGCCAATAACGGTCGGCCCGCTGCCGCTCATCATGGCATGCCTGACTTCTTCTGTCTCAAGGACTTTTTCTTTCAGCTTCGCTACATGAGGATAAGCGCTCAGTGTATATGCTTCAAGCACATTGCCCATGCAGGAAAAAGCTTTTTCGTAATTTTTTTCGGATAAGGCGGCTACAAGCCCCTTCGTATCCGGATGTTTGTATTCTGTTACTGAATCTATCCCTTTATAAACTTCTTTCGTGGATATTCCGAACTTCGGCTTGGTCAACGTGAAATACATATCAAGGTCGCAGCTCAAAGGGGTAAGCTCTTCTCCTGTTCCCTCGCCGAGCGCACAGCTGTATCTGCTGTTTTGAACCAGTATCATAAACGATATGTCGGAGCCGAGCCTGCCGCCGATTTCACAAAGCTCATAGGTGTTTTTTGCGAGTCCCCAAATCTTATTCAGGGCTATTATGACCGCCGCCGCATTTCCCGAACCGCCCGCAAGCCCCGCCGCAACCGGTATCCTTTTTTGGATGTCTATCGAAAGCCTGCCGCGCTTATCAGCTATCTCATTCATGAGAAGTGCCGCCTTATAAGCGAGGTTTCTCTCGTCTGTCGGAATGTATGGCTTATTGGTTCTGACGGATATATTCAGTTTTTCTTCTTCGCTTTCCTCCCATATGACTTCTATATTGTCGTACAAAGAGATTTGCTGCATGACCGTGGAAATCAGATGGTAGCCGTCATCTCTCCTCCCGATTACATCGAGAGAAAGATTAATTTTAGCATAGGATTTCAGTTTTATCTTCTCTTACCTTTTCCTTTTTTGGCTTTTGCCCACTTGGCTTCAAGCTCAGCCCTTCTCTCAGCTTCCGCTTTTCTGCCTGTCTTATATGCGCTGCCGCCGCTTGCTATAGTACGAATGCCGCGTACTCTGTAATGACCATCCTCGAGGTAGTCATCCTCTTCATCTTCGTTTTCGGCAAGCCTCGCCGCTTTTTCGGCGGCCCTCTGTTTCTTTAGCTGGTCTTTTTCTACGATTTCTTCTACGGATTTACCCGTCTTTTTCGCTTCTTTATAAGGGTTTACTTTGGCTTCCGATTTTTCGGCGGCAGATTTTTTCTTCGCGCTTCTCATCGTGAAAATTATTATTCCTGCATACATAACCAACATTAACAGCATGTTGATGACGTTGTTTCTTTTTTGATTGATTGTGGTAAACTTAATGGTCTTATCGCTGCCGAGCGTATTCCCTTCATCATCCCGAAAATCTCCGCTTATGCCAAGCGTATATTCGGTATCTCCCTTGATTACTATCTGCTTGCCGTCTTTATCCAAATTTTCTTTTTCGGAATCGAAGAGCACCATTACCACGCCCTCTTCCTTCGGTGCATAGAGTACTAAGAACGGAAGCTTATTACCTTCATTATCTGTAAGTGTGAAGCAATTATTATTTTTATCTTGTAGGACTTCTTGAGTTAAATCTCCCTGAAAATACAGCTTAATACCGAAGTTTTCAATAGCAGCGCCTTTCGAACCGTTCGCAGGATAGGATTCTTCCTTTTCATAAAACTTCAGGCCTCCTTCTGTTCCTCCTGCAAAGGCAAAAATGCTTGACGCTAACACAATAATTAATATCAGGCTTAATACTCGTCCTGTTCTTTTCATTTGTTTGTTTCCTCCGATTTTTTGATTTTTTGCTGTTGTCTGAGCTCCTTGAAAAAGTCCTGTATAATTCTCCCGCATTCACATTTTAGCGGGCTCTCTTCAATTTCGAACAGGTTTATTTGATGGTTTAACTTTTCTTCCTGTATTATGTTCAGTACCGAGCCGCAGCCGCCCGCCTTGGGGTCCATGACCCCGACATATAAATTGTCAATTCTCGCCCATACAAGAGCACCGGCACACATGGAGCACGGCTCCATAGTTACATACATATCACAGCCGGTGAGCCTTCTCCAGCCCAACGTATCACGAAGCTTCTTGCCCGCCATTCTTATGGCATTTATCTCGGCATGCGCAGTAGGGTCTCCGTCGCCCTCGGTGGAGTTATGTCCGCGTCCGATTATCTCTCCGTCCTTGACTATCACTGCTCCGACAGGTATTTCACCCTTGCTTCCGGCTATTTCGGCTTCTCTTAAAGCCTCTTTCATATATTTATCTATCATAATTCATACCGGTAATTGTCTATCATGTTTATACCAGTGGATTTTACCACATTTTCGGTTCGAGTTCAATATGAATTTTGTATACAGTTCGATTTTTCGTACATTATTCATAATATATTTGCCTTAATCGACAAAATACTATAAAATAGGGGTGAGTTGTTGATATGATTTATAGCATCAACGAGTGCATTTGCGGCTCGAATTATAAATAGCATCGCCGAGTGCATTCGCGGCTCCAATTATGAGATGTTCACTCACTGCAACCGAAAGATTATAATCATAATCTGTAAAAACTACTACTGATTGAAAGAATGAGGGCACACATATGATAATGGATATTGCGGTTATGCTGATATTCGTCCTTTCAATTTTTTTCTCCATGAAAAACGGCTTAATTGCAAGCATAGCCAACTTTTCTAAGGGCTTCGTTTCTGTAATAGTCGCCTATATTTTTTGCGATTCGCTTGCTCTCTACGTGATAAACAATACTCCTATAGGCGATGCCATAGTTTTGAAATTCAGCTCGCATCTTTCGGAAAAATTCGAGTCGTCTCCGATATATCAAACTCTGCCCGACCTCTTCAAGTCCGGCACGGATTCCGTTTCTTCGGGCCTCATTGCAAGCAGTGCGCAGAGATTTGCGGACATAGCTATAACCATACTTTGTTTCGCCGTGATACTGTTTTCTCTCAGGTTCATCTTAGGTTTTGTTTCTTCTCTGCTGAGAAAATCGCGCATCAGAAAAGGTTTCTGCGGTACGCTTGACAGATTTTTAGGGCTTGCGCTCGGTGTCATAACGGGGCAGTTCTATGTTTATCTTTTTCTCGCTCTGATTTTTCCGGTTGTCGGTATTTTAATGCCTTCCCGCATGACCATGATAACCGGTTGGTTCAACGGCTCGTTTTATGCACAGGATTTCTATGATAATAATTTACTGCTTTTGATGTTCAGATATCTTCTGAAATAGGCGTAAGATGTTTTGGTTGAACTTAACCGAATCGGGTTTGACTGAACAAAAATAGGCCGAAAAGGTTAAAATCTTCTCCGCCTATTTTTTTAATTTTATAATTCCTGTTTGTTTTTTGCATATTATTTTTTGCAATTCATTTTCGGGTTGCCTATACCCTCTCCATGTCCGAGGAAATGCCGTGTTTAACTCTGTCGCTTTCTTCGGCGCGTTTGCCGTTGTTCCACTGGTCCATTGTTCCAACCAGGTAACCCGTTATTCTCCTGATTCTCTCGAACGGAGCTTTCTCAAACTCATAATTAAGCTCAGCATAATCACCGTCTATCTTAATGTCGAGATTCCTAAGTTTCCTGTTATATTTCTTTTCGAGATAATCTACATATTCCAAGCCCTCTTTAGCGGGAGCATTTCCTGTTATTGCTACACTCATTTCCTTGTCCTCCTTTACTATATATCGATATATGGTGTCGTCAATTATTCATTATATACCTACATTTAGTGTTTTGAAACATATTTTAATAAAAAACATTTATTATACAAAAAATATTCGTCCCGGGCACCCTTGAAGCACTCGTGGCTGAAGTTACAACTTTTCTCGGCTATACTATAAAAAACAGATTGCAGTTTCCCGACAATCTGTTTATTCTCAATCTTTTTCTTTATCTTACATATACTTTCGGAAGTCTCTGCCCGAATGCGCAGGCTATTTCGTAGTTTATCGTGCCTGTCGCTCTCGCGATATCGTCTGCCGAGATTGTGTTTATTCCGTCGGTGCCCATGAGGATTACCTCATCGCCCTCTTTAACATCAGGTACTTCGGTAACGTCTACCATGCACTGGTCCATACATATGTTTCCGGCAATAGGACAAACAACTCCGTTTACTATGACCTTACCGAATGCCGAGTAAGGTCTCGGATAGCCGTCAGCATATCCGAGCGCGAGAGTCGCTATCTTCGACGGTCTTGTGGATATGAACTTGCGTCCGTAGCCTACCGAGAAATTCTCTCCTACTTCCTTGAGCTGTATGATGTTCGCCTTCACAGACATTACCGGCTTAAGCGAGAGCTGATTATAGTCCACTTCCTCGGAAGGATAGAGCCCGTAGAGGATGATTCCCGCACGGCATGCATCGTAATGAACTGTTGGAAGCTCCATGATGGAAGCGGAGTTCGCAAGCGTCCTCATAGGTATTTTGATTCCCGCTTCAGTGAGTTTCTCGTAGAAGTTGTTATATTTGGCTTCCTGTCCGTGTGAGTAGGTCTTGTCAAAAGCATCCGCTGTCGACATATGCGAGAACATGCCCTTTATGTGTATGTTTTTTAATTCCTGTATTTTTTTGATGTCTTCGATTGCGTATTCCACGTCATCCGCCTGGTACCCTATTCTGCCCATTCCCGTGTCGGCTACAATAAGGATATTGCAAGTCTTGCCTTGACGGGCCGCTTCTTCGTTAAGCGCCGTCGCGTTTCTCGAATCACATACCGCAGGTATCATATCATACGTGACAACTATATCCGCATACATATTCGGAACGAGTCCGAGCATGATGATTTCTTCGTTGAAACCTGCTTCTCTAAGAACGATGCCCTCCTGCAGAGTTGCTATCGCAAAGGTCTTGCAGCCTTTTGCACGGAGAACTTCCGCAAACTTAACTGAGCCGTGTCCGTATGCGTCCGCCTTGATGACGCCGATTAATGCGCTGTCGCCGATTTTCTCTTTAATTCTGTCAATATTATACTCTAAATTGGTAAGGTTAATTTCTGCCCATGCAGGTCTCATTGCCGCTTTGTACATTATCTTCATCTCCTTATTTTGTTTACATAGTCATTATATGCTTTTACACGATATAATTCAAGGTTGATTTGCGAGTTTTTTGTTTGCATAAACAGGTCTGTCATGGTATTATTATTGGGAGGACATTTATTAATATTCATATATGTTTTAAGAAAAATAAGGGAGGGTTTTTAGATGAAAAGATTAGCGATTATTCTCATGGTGATTGTAATGTTCACCTCACTTTTCTCAGTGCCGGCATTTGCGGCGGAAGACGAAGGTACCGTGAAATTCTATAATTTCAAGTACTATAACGGTTTCCTATATATCAAAAATAGCGGCTACCATTACGTATGTGCGAATACGCAAAGTTATGAAGACAGTAACTACTATTTCTCCAAGACAAAAGATTTAGGAGACGGAATCGAGCTTTGGCATATCGATTTAACAAAGATCGCTGAGAAATATAAATACGAGGTTATTCAGATAGTAGATCCCGCTCCCATTCTTTGCAGTGATAAATACATCTACATCGTTATCAATATGTACGATAAATATAAGGAAGGGCAGGAATATCGTGACGCGACATCATATATAATGAAGATAGATAAAGAAACCGGAGAATATGAGTTCTTGGACTCTCCGTTCATTAATTTCTGTCCTTATATGGTCAAAAAACGCAACGGCGTTCTCTATTTCAATCTTCCTGATTTCGGGCTTACCGCCATGGACGAGGATGGCAAATTAACAAGTGTAAAGCTGAACTTAAATGATGCGAGCTACTCGCAAACGTCCTCAAAGAGCAAGTATATGTACGGCGTAAGAGGTTCAATGGGTTTCGTGTATAATCTCAATGTCTTCAACTGCGATACGGCTAAGAGGATAAGAACCATAAAATCCGTTTGCGGCTATTCCGCTACCGACAGCAAGCTTTACTACGGCAAGGTTGTCGATTCAAGGTTCAGAGTATATTCCGCGAACCCGAGCGGCAGCAAGCCGAAGTCGATTTTCAGCACTAAAGCATTAAAAAATAAAGATTACGAGCTTTCGAGGGTTACAAACAAGTACATTTATTACAAGGTTTATGACAAAGGTTACTACGGCATGCCTATGTTCTACAGATATAACAGATCTACGAAAAAGAAGACTACTGTCGGGTACACTACATACACGATAAATTCCGGTGACTTCAGGGACGGCTACTTTGACCCTAAGGGCTGAAGACAGCTTGCCTTAAAGCTGATATTTGATTCAGAAAACGGATTATCATCCATATCCATAAAGTCTTAGTGAAAATCGAGGGATTTCCAATGAAAAAATTTACGGTTCTTTTTATGGTCATCGTTATGACGGCTTCGCTGTTTGTTTTGCCGGTGTCTGCCGAAACGAAATCGGCAGATGAGCCTTTGCTTATATCTCAACTAAATCCGACCGCCGAATCCGGTGCAGCCGATGATGAGGGTACGGTCAGGTTCTATCATTTCAACTACAGCAAGGGCGGCATCAACTATATTAAGCGAGACGGCTTTTACTATGCCTGCACGCGTCAGGCACTCAGCGATGACGGCGGATATTATTTGTCAAAGCGGGAGTTTCTTACCAAAGGCGAGGATTTATGGAAGATAAATCTTTTGAAAATCGCCGAGGAGTACAAATATGAGGTTGTGTTGGTTTCGGCTTCCGATCCTGTTCTTTGCAGCGACAAGTATCTTTATCTGACAGTCGACCTTCACAATATAGGTTCTTTCGAGGGCACGGAATCGGACAATATTCGCTTCATGATAATGAAAGTCGATACGGCTACAGGCGAATATGAGCTTTTCGATGTGCCCGGGATTGAGTTTTTTCCGCAGCTCGTCAAAACATACAACGGCAAGCTATATTTTAACAACGAGGGCATAGGGCTCTTCCGCATGGACGAAAACGGTAAGATTGAAGAAACCGGTCTTATCGTATATCACACGAGTTTTTCGCAGCCGAACTCAAAGAGCAGGTATATCTATAGCCATGTCGGTATGGACGAAGCAAGGCTGTACCTTCGGGTTCACAGCTTGAAGACTAATGATAGGGTAAGAGAGATTAAAGCCGTACGCGGTTACTATGCCACGGACAGCAGACTCTACTACGGCAAAATCAGCGATTCACGTTTCAAGGTATATTCCGCCAACCTCAGCGGCAGCAAGCCTAAGGTGATTTTCAGCCTTAAGATAAAAAGCGGCAAGGACTACGAGCTTTCAAAGGTTACCTCTAAATATATCTATTACAAGAGGTATCCCGAAAACTATCCGGCTTCAGCGCCTATCTGCTACAGATATTCGAGAGCCGCTAAAAAGATTAAGACGCTCAGCTACGCAGACTATTCGAGACTGGCTTCGGACTTCAGATACGGTTACGTGGGTTGACGGTCGAGGGAAATTAGAAGCATATTTTTTGCTGTAACCAACTCAATATTTTACAGACGGGAGCTTGCAGACAGGCTGAGATGAAGGTGTGCCCTTTAGACCGATAACCTGATTTGGATAATGCCAACGGAGGGATGCCTGAAATATGACAATTTGACGGGAATCACCAAACAGGTTATTCCCGTTTTATTAATATATAAAAAACACTTTTCACTTATGTCTTGAGAAGTTCATCATTTGCATAGTAAATATTTACATTTTACATTTGATAGAAAACTTATTTGATTTGGAAGAAGGCAGTTATGAGTAATTCTAAGAGTTTAATAAGAATGACGGTGCTTTCAATGTTTATTGCGGTGGGGGTTGTCATTTCGCCTATACTTCGAGTGGAGGGCATGTGTCCTACCGCCCACCTCGTAAACATCGTCTGCTCGGTGTTTATGGGGCCTTGGTATTCCCTGCTATGCGCCTCAATGATAGGAATTATCCGCATGACGACCATGGGAATTCCGCCGCTTGCGCTTACCGGTGCTGTTTTCGGTGCATTTTTGTCGGGTTTCCTATATAGAATCTCAAGGGGCAAGCTCATCTTCGCTTTTATAGGCGAGGTCATCGGCACGGGAATTATCGGTGCTATAATGTCTTACCCGGTCATGACGCTTCTCTGGGGAAGAGGCGGCTTGAGCTGGCTGTTTTATGTGCCTTCGTTCATTCTCGCGACTCTTATCGGCGGGAGCGTGGCTTATCTCATGCTTCTCAAGCTTGCAAAAAACGGAATGCTCGCGAAGATACAGACGTCACTGGGCACTCAGGCTTACAGAGATAATTCGAGCATTTTCTCGAATGCCGCAGCCATCGCCTCACTCGGTATGATAGGCTTCGCGCTTGTCAGGATCATCGCAGGAATTGTTGATAACGGAAGCCGCGCTTGGTCTTATGCTCCTTACGGAGTTCTCGGGTTTTTCTTGCTGTCGGGACTGATATACTATGTGGTGACAAAATCGGGCAGGCGCAGCATGAGCGGCAAAGACAAAAAGAAAAACTTGAAAATAAATGATAAATAAGGAATGAAAATCATTAAAAAGACAGACAATTCCTTATCGGATATAAGGGTTACAAGCCATAAATATATTGTTGTAGTAAAGGACTGTAGTTAATAAAGGAACTAATGTAATTATGAAAAATATTTTCGGAAATTTAACTTCGATAAACGGTAAAGAGGTTTGCGACAAAACCGATAATTTATCAAAAATCGTAACAGGCATCATATCGAAATCCCTTGATACTCTCAGGGTTTCAAAGCCGCTCATACACTGCATAACGAATCCCATTTCTATAAATCAGTGCGCCAATACCGTTCTCGCAGTAGGCGCAAAGCCGATTATGGCGGAGCATCCGCTTGAGGTTTCGGAGATTACAGCCACGGCTTCAGCGCTCATGCTTAACTTGGGAAATATTTCGGATGTCAGAATGGAATCCATGAAGATTTCCGCAGACGTCGCCCGGTCGAAGTCGATTCCTGTCGTATTTGATGCTGTCGGCGTTGCCTGTTCAAGTCTCAGGCGAGCTTACTCTCTTGATTTTATCATGGAGTATTCGCCGAGAGTCATCAAGGGAAATTACTCCGAGATTCTGGCGCTTGTCGATTCGGATTATTCCTCCGAGGGTGTGGATTCCGATAAGCGCATAGCGTTTAATACCGCCTTAAACTCTGCAATTTCGCTCTCTCAGCTGTCGGGGAGCATCGTGCTTGCAAGCGGCAAGGACGATATAATAACAGACGGAAGCTCGGTTATCATCGTTAAGAACGGTTCTCCTCTGCTCTCATGCATAACCGGTACGGGCTGCATGCTCGGCGCACTCACAGCCTGCTTCCTCGCTGCTGCAAATAGCGGCACGGTCGGGTCACCTGTTGACGCTGCGAGCATCTTCACGGCTGATTCGCCTGCCGATGCTGCAAATACCGGCACGGCTGATTCGCCTATCGAAATAAAAGATACCGATAAAACTTCAGCTTTTACTTTCGACGCCGATGAGAGTATGGCTGCCGCGTCACCTACTTCGTCAGAAAATGTTAACTTACTTTTTGTAGCTGCTGCCTGTGCATATTTAGGAATATGCGGCGAACTTGCGGAAACGAAAAAAGGATATGGCAGCTTCGAGGTAAATCTTTTTGACGGGTTATCTATGTTGGATAGTGATGCTATTTCCGAACGCATAAATTTAGAGGTTGTAAAAATATGAAGAAATTGAACACAAAGCTATACTTCATCACGGACAGCGGTGCTTACTCCGAAAGTGAGTTCCTGTTTAGAGTTGAGGAAGCTCTCAGGGGCGGGGTAACCATACTCCAACACAGGGAAAAGGACAAAAGCACAAGAGAATATATAAAGCTCGCTGAAAAAGTTCATGAAATCGCCAAGAGGTATTCAGTTCCGCTTATAATCGACGACCGCGTAGATGTCGCGATGGCGATAGATGCCGAAGGTGTCCATCTCGGGCAGAGCGACATGCCTGTTGCGACCGCCCGTAAACTTTTAGGTTCCGATAAGATAATCGGGGCTACCGCAAAGACGGTCGAGCAGGCTCTCATTGCGTACGGCGATGGTGCTGATTACTTAGGAGTGGGGGCTATTTATCCGACCACAACTAAGGTTAAGACGGTTCTTACCTCTGTCGAAACTCTTGAGGATATTTGCGAAGCCGTGCCGATTCCCGTGAACGCAATCGGCGGACTGAACAAGGATAATGTTGATATTTTGACGGGTATCCCGATTGCGGGCATATGTGCCGTCTCCGCTATCATGAGTGCCGATGAACCTATGAAAGCGGCGTCAGAACTCAGGCTTAAGGCGGACAGGCTTATTAACGGGTGAGCTTGCTGATGAATTAATACAAAGAACGAGCTTATTGAGGAATTGATAATATAGCCATGATATTCTAAAAAACAAACTGTTTTGTTATTATTAAATATATTTACTTGAACTACGATTTTGATTTTCAGAAAGGCGGATTAACTATGATTAAGGGAGCAATCTTTGATTTGGACGGTACACTCTTTGATTCCAATCCGATTTGGAACGATATCGGCGAACGCTATCTTGCCTCTATAGGTTTAGAGCCGAAGGAAGGGCTTAAGGACATTCTTATGACATCAAGCCTGCACCAAGCCGCACAACACTTTATCGATGAGTACGGAGTAGGCATGGAGGCTCAGGAGATTATGGACGGTGTGAATCTCCTTGTTGAGGACTTTTATTTTAACGAAGCTCCGCTGAAACAAGGTGTTTTGGAATTCCTTGAGGTGCTTCACAATCAAGGCGTGAAAATGTGCATCGCAACAGCCACCGACAGATATTTGGTCGAGCCCGCGCTCGAAAGAAACGGTGTCAGTCACTTCTTCTCCGAGATATTTACCTGCACTTCCGTCGGTTATGCTAAAGACAGCCCGCACATTTATCGCGAGGCGCTGAAACATCTCTGCACCGAAAAGGAACTGACGCCCGTCTTCGAGGATTCATTTTTCGCATTAAGTACGGCAAAACGTGACGGATTCAAGGTTGTCGGTGTACGCGACGACGATGAAAAGCGTCAGGAAAAGATGCGGGAAACGGCTGATTTCTATCTCACGGATTACAGAGATATTGACAGTTTCACGGCATTTGCCGATAAACTATAAACATATTTTTGGCTTTCGCCCATGAGTTATAGTTTATTATATAGCCGATAACACCTGTGACTTAGGTCATGTGAGGTTCAATCCGAGATTACTTGCGGCTCAAGTCATGTGAGCTTCAGTATATAAATTTTGTCCGATTTTTTAGGAGGTTTTATTTAATGAAAACAGCATTATCAATCGCCGGCAGCGATTCAAGCGGCGGCGCGGGAATTCAAGCCGACATCAAGGCGATGACGATGAACGGCGTATATGCCATGACGGCGATTACGGCGCTTACCGCTCAAAACACTTTGGGCGTCAGGAGCATACAGGAGTCGACTGCGGATTTTTTGCGTGACCAGATTGATACGGTATTTGAGGATATTTTTCCCGATGCGGTGAAAATCGGCATGCTTTCGTCTTCTT
Source organism: uncultured Oscillospiraceae bacterium (assembly GCA_964345365.1). Lineage (GTDB taxonomy): Bacteria > Bacillota > Clostridia > Peptostreptococcales > Anaerovoracaceae > RUG754. The sequence continues at coordinate 19,060 of CAYFQR010000010.1, read as the reverse complement.
CTATTATAGACATAGTCGCGGAGAGACTTGTTTATTATGAAGCTCGAAATATCGTGGTTGACCCCGTGATGGTTTCAACGAGCGGTTCGAGGCTTCTTGAGGAGAGCGCGGTCGAAGCGCTTTCTAATAAACTCATACCTGTTGCTACGGTTATTACGCCGAATATCCACGAAGCCGAAATACTGTCGGGAGAATCAATTAGAGATGAAGGGGACATGAAGCGTGTTGCTGTCTCGTTATATAAAAAATATGGCTGCGCGGTGCTCCTTAAAGGCGGTCACAGTGTGAACGATGCGAATGATATTCTTTGCGATAAAGGAGAGGTTGTGAAATTCGAGGGGAAACGTATAGATAATCCCAATACTCACGGCACGGGCTGCACACTTTCATCCGCTATTGCCGCCAATCTTGCTAAAGGCTATGGACTGGAAGATTCCGTAGCTCGAGCAAAGGAATATGTTTCGGGGGCACTCGCTGCTATGCTCGACCTCGGCAGCGGTTCCGGGCCGATGATGCATAATTTCGCATTAACGGGTGTATTTGCGGAGGAGTATATAAATATGCTGTAGAGCTGTTTGATATATTTTTATGTGTGGACTGCGATATGATGTTTACCACGCTCGACTTTCGCAGCGAAGTTATAACTCTCGGTGCAGCGAGCAACGGGAAAATTTGGCTCTCGACAACTGTTTGAGCGAAGCGAGTTTTGTCGAGAACCATTTTCACGGCGAGCAAACCGTTAGAGTTATCTGAAGCGAGGACTTAAGAGCGTGGCAGACATCATATCGCAACCCAATTTAATTAATAACAGTTACAAGATGGAGATATTGCCATGTCTGAGATTAAAAAAAGATGCGTTATTGTCGGCGCAGCGGAGATAAATAATTACGATAAGATTCGCTCATATCTTAACTTGGATTCGGGACAAAATTTTAATTGCCGAATGATTTCAACTGAAAATATTAATGAAAGTAATAAGTCCGAAGAAATTTCCGATTCAGTTGAGAAATCTGAAAAACATTCTGATGAAAATTCCAATGAAAGTAATAAGTCCGGAGAAATTTCCGATTCAGCAGAGACGGCTGAAAAACACACTGATTTCGGGATAAATTCGATAGGATTTTCGACTTGTGAGCATTCCGGCGACTTCTACATCTTTTGCGACGGCGGGCTTAGATACAGAGAAAGGCTCGGAGCGGAACCCGACCTCATCGTCGGCGACTTCGACTCTTATGAAAACCCTATGCTCGCTATTGAGACCATCGTACTTCCGAGAGAGAAAGACGATACAGACACGTTTTTTGCGGCGAAAGAGGCGGTAAAACGCGGCTTTGACGAATTCCTGCTTTTAGGAGTTTTCGGACAGAGGCTTGACCACACGCTCGCAAATATCTCGATTCTCGTCTATCTTGCCGGTTTAGATAAAAAAGCACTCGCAGTCGATGATTATGGCGAATATGAAATAGTTAAGGGCAGCGAGAAACCTGCCGACAGAAAATACATCGACGACCGCTTTTCGTTCTTCTCCCTTATCAGCCTCGGCGGAAATGCGAAAGGCGTAAGCATTAAGCATGCGAAGTTTCCGCTCACAGACGGTACGATTACCCCCGGCTACCAGTACGGCATAAGCAACGAGGTTCTGCCGGGCGAAGCAGCCGAGGTAAGTCTCACCGAGGGCATGATGCTGCTGATAAGAGTTTTTTAGCTTAAGAAATGTTGCTATACTTAAACTGTAAATATACTAAATAAATCACTTACTAAATTTCGACACCTTGACATCGCGAACTTCTATTGAGTAAACATTTTCGTCTGCGGCAAACTCAAGAATATCTTTGGCTTCTCCGTAAACCAAAACCCCGTATGATTTAACTTTGTTTTGCTCAGCATATTCAAGCGCCTTTTTATAGAAGTCATACTTGCCGGTACTCTTCCCGCTTGATATTTTACTATGGAAATCATAGAACTTTCCCGAAAACGGGTCACGAAGCGTATATGTGACATCATATCTCGCAAAGCCCAACCTGTCTGCATCAGCAGCTATAGCTGTTTTTTCCGGCATATTGAGTTCGGTAATTACATTTATATCACAGTTGATGTTTTGGTAGTCGTATTCAGGGTTAAGATTTTTAGAGGCAGGATTATAATATAAGCTGTCCATTATCGGTGAAACAACAAAAAATATTCCCCCAAATATTGCCATCACAACAAGAACAGAGCATATCACAGTTTTTCTCAGTTTTTTATTGACGTTGCTTTTTATTTTTTTCGTCTCTTCCGAAAGGATGCTTTCATCTTCGGCTTGCTCGCTTCCTATTCCAAATCCAAGTTCATCACTCGACATCAAAAACTCCTCTATCGCCTCGAACTTTTCTATTTCGCTTTTAGCAAGCAGCATCTCTTTCTCGGATGCCGTTCCGTCCTTATATTTTTTTATCAATTCCTTATAATTCATTTTTTTCCTCCAGTTCCCTTCTAAGTTGCCGCCGTGCCCTGAAGAGTGTCGTTTTTACCGCACTCTCCGTCATCTTTTTCAACTTGGCGATTTCTCTAACGGAATATCCGTTGAAATAGTATAGAATCAAAATCTCGCGGCTACTCTCACCGAGTTTAAGTATCGACGCATAAAGCCTTCGTTTCTCGTCATCAGCGAGCAGCTTTTCGAGAGGAGAACCCTCCTCCCCTATGCTCAATTCCTGCGGTTCTACATAGCTGTCCTCTCGGTTTTTTCTCAAAAAATCCAGATACAAATTCTTTCATACTCTGAATAGCCAATATTTAATGTAGTCTGTCTCTTCAACGGAGAGATATGCCCTGTAAAACGCTTCGGCAGTCAAATCCTGTGCTAAATGATGGTCTTTGCAGAGAGATAGCGCATAAAGATATACATCGCGATAATATTTAATATACAGTTTTTCCATTTGGTCATTCAGCACTTTTTCGCCCCCTTTCACTATATAAACGTATTTTAGCACATTTGGTTACATGTTACTCATAGGATTGCATAAAAGATTTCTCATATTTTTTGTTAACTTGCCACTATACCGAGCAGCTGTTTTTCTTTCTTTGCCGATGGTGGTTTTTTTGAGATACAAGAGCAGTTTTTACATGCTTTTGATTGACTTTATATTCTGAAGAGAGTAGACTAAGGGTGTATAGATTGTTATATTTTAGACACAGTTTTTGCGGGGGGAATCCGACAATTTTCGTCGTGTTGTCCCTTTATTTTTTTCGCTGTTAAATACCCGCATGTTTGACTAAAATAACTTATTAAGATATAATTATATAATTATACTAATTTTTTTAAGGAGGCAAAATTGTTATGAAAACCGAGAAAATTCCGGCATTGGAAGAAAAGCTTATCGCTTTTATCGCATGCGCCGGAAGTGCTGCGGGAAAGGAACGTTTCGCAAACTGTTCATCCTGCAAAGAGGCTTTAGAGTCCGGTTTCCAGAGAGGCGAGTGTAAGGACGGCTGCGTTGGCGTAGGCTCCTGTATCGAGTCTTGCAAGGAAGGGGCAATGAAGTTAGTAGACGGTATCGTTGTCATTGACCGCGAAAAATGTAACGGTTGCGGTGACTGCGCTAAAGAAGATGTTTGCCCTCAGCAGCTGATTCGAATGATTCCTGCTGACGCTACAAACTTCATCCCGTGCTCATCAACCGAGGAAGATGACCAAACAGTAAGAGAAATGTGCGGTTTCGGATGTATCGCTTGCGGTGCATGCGAGCAGAACTGCCCTGAGCATGCTGTTAAAGTAATCAACAACCATGCGGTTATTGATTACGATAAATGCGTAGGCTGCGTAGCCTGCACGGTAAAGTGCAAGAAAAAGATTATCGTTGATACACTTCACGACCTTTCGGTAGTCAAACCTACCGTGGCATTCGTGAAATGTTCCGGCGACGGCAGGACAAACTATAAACTCACACAAATGGGAATCACTTCGTGCGACGAGGCTAAGAAACTCGATTTCAACGCACTCGAGCTCTGCCACACAGGCTGCTTCGGTTGTGGTAAGTGCACCACCGTTTGCCGTTATGACGCTATTCAAGTAGTAAACGGTATCGCTAAGGTTGACCCTGACAAGTGTGTAGGCTGCAAGGACTGCACCTTCGCTTGCCCGCAGAACCTTATCACTATCGTTCCATATATGGGCCAAAAAATGGTTGCTTGCTCTTCCGAGGATGACGCCGCCACTAAGGCAAAAGTCTGCGGCACAGGTTGCCTCTTCTGTGAAGACTGCTTTAACAACTGCCCTAACCTCGCTATTTATGGTGATGGCACCCACACAGTTGTCGATCCTGAACTCTGTGAAAACTGCCATGTATGTCAATATGTATGCCCGAGAAATGTTATCAAAGAACAGGTTGTTCCTGAATACATCTACCTTCAGCGCGAAGCTCTCGGCATCAAGGAAGGAGAATAAACATGAGAAAATTAAAGACTATGGATGGAAACGCCGCTGCCGCTCATGTTGCATATGCGTTCTCTGAGGTTGCTGCGATATACCCTATCACACCTTCCTCCCCTATGGCAGAAAACATGGACGACTGGGCCGCCCAGGACAGAGAAAATATTTTCGGCGAAAAAGTTAAAATCGTAGAGATGCAATCCGAAGCAGGTGCTGCAGGTGCGGTTCACGGTGCCGTTACAGCAGGTGCCCTCACATCGACCTTCACCGCTTCACAGGGTCTGCTCTTAATGATTCCTAATATGTACAAATTAGCCGCCGAACAGACGCCGACGGTATTCCACGTTGCAGCGAGATGTATCGCCACACATGCACTTAATATCTTCGGAGACCACAGTGACGTAATGGGATGCCGCCAGACAGGCTTCGGTCTGCTCGCTTCCAACTCCGTTCAGCAAGCCATGGACTTAGCTGCGGTAGCGCATCTTGCCGCTATCGGCGGTCACGTACCTATGCTGCACTTCTTCGACGGATTCAGAACCTCACACGAACAGCAAAAAATCGAAGTATGGGACTACGAAGACCTCAAAGAAATGGTTGATTGGGACGCCATCAAGGAATTCAAGGCTAACGCACTCAATCCTAATCGTCCTCATACGGTAGGTTCAGCAGAGCAGCCCGAAACATTCTTCCAGCACAGAGAAGCATGTAATACTTTCTATGCCGCTACACCTGATTTAGTAAACGAATATATGCAGAAAGTCAACGCCAAGATAGGCACCGACTACAAGCCGTTCAACTACTACGGCGCACCGGATGCTACCGAAATCATCGTAGCAATGGGTTCCGTTTGCGAATGCACAGAGGAAGTAGTGGACTGGCTCAATGCACAAGGCAAAAAAGTAGGTCTCATAAAAGTTCATCTTTACAGACCTTGGTCGACCAAATATCTTCTCAATGTTCTTCCTAAGACAGTTAAGAAGATTGCAGTATTAGACAGGACAAAAGAACCGGGCGGACTCGGCGAGCCGCTGTTCCTCGACATAGTTGCTTCTCTAAGAGGCACTGAGTTCGAGAGCTGCTTCATCGCAGGCGGACGTTACGGCTTAGGTTCCAAGGACGTACAGCCGGGAGACATCCTCGCTGTTTACGAAAACCTCTGGGCTGACGAACCTAAAAAAGAGTTCACACTCTCTATCTTCGACGACGTTACGAACCTTTCGATTCAGGGCTCCTGCAATCCTGACGTTGCTCCTAAGGGGACCAAGGCTTGCAAGTTCTGGGGACTCGGTGCTGACGGTACTGTCGGTGCCAACAAGAACTCCGTTAAAATCATCGGTGACCACACGGATATGAAAGCGCAGGCATACTTCCAGTACGACTCGAAGAAATCCGGCGGAGTTACCATTTCTCACTTAAGATTCGGTAACGACCCTATCAGGTCGACATATTACGTTAAGCAGGCCGACTTCGTAGCTTGCCACAACTCAGCATACCTCTACAAATATGAAATGGTAGAGGACGTTAAACCGGGCGGATTTTTCCTTCTTAACTGCGTATGGGACGACGAAGAATTAGAAGAACGTCTTCCTGCAAGCGTTAAGAGACACATCGCAAATAACGATGTTCAGTTCTACACCTGCGACGCCGTATCTCTCGCAAAAGATATCGGCCTCGGAGCAAGAAGAACGAACTCAATCCTCCAGGCTGCTTTCTTCAAGTTAGCGAATATAATTCCTATCGACGAAGCTGAAGGTTATATGAAGGATGCGATTAGAAACACCTACGGCAAAAAAGGCAAGGAAATTGTTGACATGAACTGCAAGGCTGTAGATGCCGGTCTTAACCACATACACAAGGTTGAAGTTCCTGAAGCATGGAAGACAGTTCCTGATGAAGCTCCTGAAGCACCGCTTGTAGGGTGCGATGAGCTCATGACCGACTTCCTGAATGACATCCTCATTCCGACATCGAACCTTACAGCAGACAGAGTTCCGGTTTCTAAGTTCATCTCAACCGTAAACGGCATGATGCCTAACGGAACCGCAGCATACGAAAAACGCGGTATTGCTGCCGACCTTCCGCACTGGAATCCTAAGAACTGTATGCAGTGTAACTGGTGTGCTACCGTTTGTCCTCACGCCGTAGTTCGTCCTTTCGTATTGACTGACAAAGAAGCGGAAGACGTTAAGGCCCACATGGGTTGCGGCGACAACTGCGAGGCGATACTCCCTATGAAGGGCAATAAGGGTCATCAGTTCACACTCGGTTGGTCTCTTATGGACTGCACCGGCTGCGGTTCCTGCGCAGACGTATGCCCTGCAAGGAAAAAAGCAATCGAGATGGAACCTGCACATGAGGACTTCATGGAGCAGAACCAGAAAAAGTTCGACTACCTTTATGAGAATATAGACGAAAAAGAAACCCCGTTCAAAGAAGACACCGTTAAGGGCGCACAGTTCAAGACTCCGCTTCTCGAATTCTCGGGAGCATGCCCGGGCTGCGGCGAGTCCCCTTATGCAAAGCTAATAACTCAGCTCTTCGGGGACAGAATGTTCATAGCTAACGCTACAGGCTGCTCGTCAATTTGGGGAGCATCCGCGCCTGCCACCCCGTACACCGTAAACAAAGAAGGCAAGGGGCCTGCATGGGCCAACTCCCTCTTTGAAGACAATGCGGAATTCGGATTCGGTATGGCGACCGCAATGAACGCAAGAAGAGCGGCAATGAAAACCGTCGCGGAAAGACTTGCGGACACCGGAATGTTCCAAGCTAAAGCATGGCTCGCCGAAATGAATGACGCCGAAGGCTCAAGAAAAACAGGCGACGCACTCGTTGAAGCATGCAAAGCTCTCGATACCGAAGATGCCGAATATGTTGTAGAGAATGCAGATGTTCTCACCAAACCTTCAATGTGGATATTCGGAGGTGACGGCTGGGCATACGACATCGGATACGGTGGACTTGACCACGTACTCGCTTCCGGCGAAAACGTAAACATCTTCGTATTCGACACGGAAGTTTACTCCAACACGGGCGGACAGTCCTCAAAGGCCACCCCTATGGGAGCTGTTGCCAAGTTTGCCGCCGCCGGTAAATCGGTTAAGAAAAAAGATTTAGCACAGATAGCTATGGCATACGGTTATGTGTACGTAGCACAGGTGGCTATGGGTGCAAACCCTGAACAGACACTCCGTGCAATCAGAGAAGCCGAAGCATATGACGGCCCTTCGCTAATCATAGCTTACGCACCATGCATCAACCACGGTATCAAGTCAGGTATGAACAAATCCATGCTTGAAATGAAAAAAGCTGTAAGAGCGGGATATTGGAATCTCCTCAGATTTAATCCTGAAAAGGCATTAAACGGAGAAAATCCTCTTTCAATCGACTCTGCAGAACCGACCGAATCATACAAAGACTTCATCATGGGTGAGGTAAGATATAATTCACTTAAACTCAACTTCCCTGAAAGAGCACAAGACCTGTTCTCAAGAGGAGAGAAGTTCGCTCATGAGAGATATGCTGAACTCAAGAGTCGTCAAGACAGTTTCGATGCTTCGGAAGAATAAGAAAGGAGGATGACAAAAATGAAAAGATTTGAAGTAACTTGGAAAAAAAGACTCAATGACAACATGGTATGGCTAAAAATCTATGCCCCTATGGTAGCAAAACACGCGAAGCCGGGACAATTCATCATCCTTCGCACAGACGAATACGGTGAAAGAATTCCTCTCACTATGGCAGGACACGATTCCGAAGCAGGAACCATAGATTTAATCTATGCTGCAGTCGGAAGAACCACCATGCTCATGGATCAGATTGAAGTGGGCGAATGTTTTGCAGACATCGTAGGCCCTCTCGGCAAGCCGACCAATATGGAAGGTCTAAAAACCGTCTGCGTAGTCGGAGGCGGTACAGGTAACGCACTCGCTTACCCTCTCGCAATCGGCATGAAAAATGCCGGTGTTCACACCACTATGATTGCAGGCTTCAAAACAAAAGACCTCGTTATCTTAGAAGACGAGTTCAGAGCAGGCGTTGACGAACTCCATATCGTTACAGACGACGGCTCATACGGCGAAAAAGCTTTCACTACACAGAAGCTGGAGCAATTACTGGAAGCAGGTGCACAATTCGATGAAATCGTAGCGGTAGGGCCTCCTATCATGATGAAATTTGTTTGCGAAATCGCGACAAAACACAATATTCGCAGCGTTGCTTCCCTTACCGCATACATGATTGACGGTAGCGGAATGTGCGGCTGCTGCAGATGCAAAATCAACGGTGAGGACAAGTTCGTATGCGTAGACGGCCCTGAGTTTGACGGAGCGCTCGTTGACTGGGATGACCTCATGAAGAGATCAAACTACTATCATGTTCAAGAGGCCGAAGACAGAGCTCACGTGTGCAAATTAACAGGAGGTGTTCGTTACAATGATTAATATCACATATTCACAGAACCCTATGCCTGAGCAAGCTCCTGATTGCAGAAATAAAAATTTCCTTGAAGTTTGTACAGGTTATACGGAAGAACAGGCTATAAACGAGGCTATGCGTTGCCTTAAATGCCGCAAAAAACCTTGCGTCAGCGGTTGCCCTGTTAATATCCAAATTCCTGAGTTCATCGCAAAGGTTGCAGAAGGCGACTTTGAAGCGGCATACGATATTATCGCTCAGGACAGCTCGCTCCCTGCTATTTGCGGACGTGTTTGCCCTCAGGAAACACAATGTCAGGGCAGATGTGTTCATGAAACAAGAGGCGAATCAGTGGCGATAGGACGCTTAGAGAGATTCGTAGCCGACTGGCATGCTGCCAACTTCGGCGACGTAGAAATCGCTCCTGCTCCATCAAACGGACATAAGGTAGCTATAATCGGTGCAGGCCCTGCAGGACTTGCATGTGCAGGCGACCTCGTAAACAAAGGCTATGAAGTTACCGTTTTCGAGGCTCTCCATAAGACAGGCGGCGTACTCGTTTACGGTATCCCTGAATTCCGTCTCCCTAAGGATATAGTTGCTCTCGAGGTATCGAAACTCGAAGCCAAGGGAGTTAAGTTCATCACGGACGCAGTTGTAGGTCGTGCAATGTCAATCGACGAACTCATAAAAGAAGAAGGCTTCGAATCCGTATTTATCGGTACCGGAGCGGGACTTCCTTCATTTATGAATATTCCGGGCGAAAACCTCATCGGAGTATGCTCTGCAAACGAATACCTCACACGTATCAATCTCATGAAGGCATATCTTCCTGAGTACGATACCCCTATAATGCTTGCAGACAAGGTAGTGGTTGTAGGCGGAGGAAACGTTGCCATGGACGCTGCAAGATGCGCCAAGAGAATGGGTTCGGACGTTACTATCGTTTACCGCAGGTCCATGAATGAGCTTCCTGCAAGAGCGGAAGAAGTTCATCACGCTATGGAAGAAGGCATCGAGTTCAGGCTCCTCACAAACCCTGTCCAAATCTTAGGCAATGAAAACGGCAACGTAAGAGCAATCGAATGCGTTGAAATGGAACTGGGAACACCTGATGCGTCCGGCAGATGCCGACCTGTCGAGAAACCGGGTTCAAACTTCGAAATCCCTACAGACATGGTAATAATGTCAATCGGCACTAAGTTAAATACACTTATCTTAGATACCACCGAAAACCTCGCGGCTAACGACAGAGGCGGAATCGGCACTGACGATGATGCCGCTACAAACCGCGAAGGAATCTTCGCAGGCGGTGACGCCGTAACAGGCGCCGCTACGGTAATCAAAGCTATGGGCGCGGGCAAAACAGCCGCTGCATCCATACATGAATACCTGTCGGCGAAATAAATAAGAGCCCGGCTTAAGCTAACCTAATGGCTAAATCAATCGCCTCGCTTCAATAATGGAGCGAGGCGTTCTTCTTTCTTTCAGAGTCCATTTTTTTGAACGAGCAAGCCGCTATGAGTTGTCCGAACGAGAAAATGCAACGGCGGCATCTACCCGCACTATTTAGTTTCTTCTTTTACGAACATCCTCTTCATAACTTCTTTAGCTTGAACAAGTTCAATCGCTTCTTTCCCCGTCATCATGTCGATATCAATGGCGGTCACCATAAAGAATTTTTTTTGGCTCTCAACTTTTTCTTTTATATCCTCGTCCGAATGAACACCTTCGACGTATTTTTTGGATAAGTCAAACATGGCTTTATCAATTTCAGTTTCATCATCAACAATTCTCGCTCTGCCGTAAGCGATTACAGACCTGAAGTTAGTACTGTAATTTTCGGGGTCGTTATCGTTTTTATCAACTACCGTGAATGAAACTTTCGGATTTTTTCTCACATAGTCAACCCTCATGCCTTCTTTAGCGCCGTGTGTGTAAATGCGATTCAGCAAGTCATCGTAATAATAGTTGAGTGGAACTCCATAAGGGTAGTCATCATCCGCAATGACCGAAAGCACACCTATTGTACCTCTTTTTAGAACTTCACGATTATCCGCCTCTGAAAGAAGCTGCTTGATTCTTCTCATCTGTCTCATGTTTTTCCTTTCCGGATATCCCAAAAATCCGTTCATGATACAGGAGAAAACACTCATGGTCTGTGACATGAGTATTCCCACCTATATAATAAAAATTCCTTTGTTAATATTTGACTAAGCGACAGCTTAGATTGTATCAATATTCTTGAGTCTACGTTAAATTAGCAAGTTCGGAATTTTCCGGCGGTATTACTGAAAACGCTCTTTCATAAAGTTGCCTCCATTTAATATTTTCACTATTTTTTAGTAGGAGTTTTTAATTTAATATTGACTGATATTATCGTAAAAATGGGTTTAATATTTTTTGCAATTATGTAAATTGCATAATCTTTAATATTATATCAAATATATGGTTAAAAACTGTTGCTTTTGCAACACTTTTGAGGTTTTTTCTGTTTTTTTCGAACAGAATACCAGTATCCTATTATCCATTATCCATAAAAAGCCCCATATTGTCAATCAAATCAATGAAAAAATTATGTAAAATAACATCTGTTGTTGACATTTATCCTGTATCCAAATAAAAAACTCTCTTAAACGGATTTCGGCATTTGCCTTGTCTGATTTAGGAGGGTTTTTTGGATAATCATCTTGTTCCGATTAATTACTCTTATTGGAAACCTTATTTTCCCGATTTTAGATTTCTTTCATATCTTTATTTTCTCATCTTTGATACTTTGAGTCTTGATGTCGCTCGGGCAAGTCCCGCTTGTGCAAGCAGGTATTCCTGCCGACTGCGTTTTTGAAGAAGCTCTTCCCTCGCCCGCTCCGCCGCAAGCTCTGCTCGATGTGCGTCTATTTCCTCAGGAAGCTCCACCGTCTCCACAAGCACGAGGACTTCATTATGGTCTACTTTTACCATTCCGTCCGATACTTCCGCCTGTACTTCGTTCCCCAGTTCATCTCTATACATCAGAAGCCCCGGGACTATGCCTGCAATCACATTGGAATGATCCGCCTTAATACCGTACTGTCCGACAGTAAGAGGCAGAACAAGCGATTCACATTCTCCCTGATAAAACGGCCTGCCCGCCGCTAATATTTGCAGACTAAAGGTGTTCATCTTTTCCCCCTCGCTTTTGCAATTACATCATCAATCGTGCCTACATTAAAGAACGCCATTTCAGGATATTCATCCATCTCACCTTCGATTATAGCCTTAAATCCCTTGACCGTTTCTTCGATAGGCACATAGATTCCCGGCATGCCGGTGAATTTTTCAGCCACATGAGTAGGCTGTGCGAGGAATCTCTGTATCTTTCGCGCACGCCACACTGTGAGCTTATCCTCTTCACTCAGCTCGTCCATGCCGAGTATGGCGATTATGTCCTGAAGTTCGGAATATTTCTGAAGTATCTCCTGAACTTTTCTGGCTACAAAATAGTGTTCTTCGCCGACTATATCCGCTTCCAAGATTCTGGATGTGGATTCAAGCGGGTCAACTGCAGGATACAGTCCCTGCTCCGCTATTTTTCTCGATAGTACCGTTGTGGCGTCAAGGTGAGAGAATGTCGTCGCAGGTGCTGGGTCGGTAAGGTCGTCCGCGGGCACATATACCGCCTGAACGGAAGTTATCGAACCTGACTTTGTAGAGGTTATTCTCTCCTGGAGCGCTCCCATTTCCTCAGCGAGCGTCGGCTGATAGCCTACCGCTGAAGGCATACGTCCGAGCAGCGTCGATACTTCCGAGCCCGCCTGCACGAATCTGAATATGTTATCTATGAAGAGAAGTACGTCTTTGTTCTGAATATCTCTGAAATATTCCGCCATAGTGAGTCCTGAAAGCCCTACTCTCATTCTCACTCCGGGCGCTTCGTTCATCTGGCCGAATACCATAGCCGTCTTGTCCATGACTCCGGCTTCTCTCATCTCTTTCCAAAGGTCGTTTCCTTCTCTCGAACGCTCACCTACTCCGGTAAATATGGAATATCCGCCGTGTTCCAAGGCTACATTATGTATAAGCTCCTGAATAAGTACGGTCTTGCCGACACCTGCTCCTCCGAATAAGCCGATTTTGCCTCCCTTAGGGAACGGTTCAAGCAAGTCTATTACTTTGATTCCGGTTTCGAGCATCTCTACTGCAGGTGATTGGTCTTCAAATGAAGGTGCCTTTCTGTGTATGCTCCATCTCTCGTTCGAGGAAGGTATGTCTTCGCCGCCGTCTATCGGTTTCCCGAGCACGTTAAACATACGGCCGAGTGTAGCTGCACCCACCGGAACCTTAATGTTGCCTCCTGTAGACTCAACTTCCATGCCCTTATAAAGACCCATGGATGAAGCAAGCATGATGCACCTGACGGTATCATTTCCTATATGCTGCGCTACTTCCATTACGCCCTCTTCGCCGTCAGCGAGATTTACTTTTATGGCTTCTTTGATTCTCGGAAGATGTCCCTGGTCGAATTTGACATCGACTACGGAACCTGATATCTGAACTATATTTCCTATCATCGTTAGAGATTCTCCTCTCTTTTTTTCTTCTTTTGCTGCTCCTTCTGTCCTCTTGAACCCGCCGTAACCTCAGTTATTTCCTGTGTAATCGCACTTTGGCGAACACGGTTGTACTGAAGGTTCAAAAAATCCAAAAGCTCCTCGGCATTTTTGTTTGCAGAATCCATGGCCAACATCCTCGCATTCTGTTCGGAGCAAAAGCTGTTTACAAGCACACCGTATATGTAGCCCGTAACGTAGCTCGGGATTATATTGTCTATAACCGTTTCTATATCGGGCTCATACTCAAACTGCATAGGGTCGAAAGCCGCCTCCGACAAATCGGAAATGGCGAATTCGCTTCTGTCGAACGGCACAAGTTCCGTAAATGTCGGAACTCCGCCCGAAAGTCCGTTTGTGAAGTCGGTATATACAACGAATATCTTGGATATCTCACCTCTCACAAATGTATCTAAAAGAAGTGCCGTGATTTCCCTCGCTCTCCTAAGAGTAGGGTTCTGTGCAGTATAGAGGAAGCTTTCTTCAATTTCTAAACCATGTGCCTCAAAAAAATGTCTGCCGTATTCTCCGACTACAAACAGTTTATAATCATCTGATTTTTTTATAAGCGCCATTGCCTTTTTGATTACATTTTGGTTATATGGCCCCGCAAGTCCCTTGTCTGCCGTTACCACAAGATAGCCGGGAGTGCCGACTTTCTTGCCGTTTCGAGCCGGTTCATCAGTTTTTCTGATGAATTTAGACCTGACATTCTCGGAAATATTTACCATACTGACCAGCTGACTTTTGAGCATGTCAAAAAAAGGTCTCGTAAGCTCGAGTTCCTTTTTTGCTTTTCTCATCTTTGTCGAGGAGATGAGATACATAGCATTCGTAATCTTCTGTGTGTCCTTAACGCTGTTTATTCTGTTTTTAAGTTCTTTGGTGGTAGCCATTTGCAAATTCTTTAGCTGTGTTTATTATATTCTGCCTGAGTTCATCGGTGAGCACAGCATGCTGTGTGATTTCATCACCGATTTCAGGGAATTTCGCATCGAAATAGTCCAACATATCTCTTATAAATATGTTGATTTCTTCAGCTTTTATTGACTGAATAGCATGTGAAAGCGCAGCTACAAGCATTATTACCTGTTCGTGCTGTTTCCAAGGCCTGTATTGACCCTGCCTTAAAAGTCTCATTAATCCTTGACCGTACACAAGCTGATCACGAGTTGCATCATCCAAGTCGGACGCAAACTGTGTAAACACTTCCATTTCTCTATACTGTGCAAGGTCAAGTCTAAGTGTTCCCGCAGCTTTTTTCATCGCTTTCGTCTGTGCGTCTCCTCCGACTCTGGATACGGAAAGTCCGACATTGACAGCCGGACGCTGACCCGAGAAGAAAAGATCGCTCTCCAAGAATATCTGTCCGTCCGTTATCGAAATGATGTTTGTAGGTATGTAAGCGCTTACGTCACCCGCTTGGGTTTCTACTATCGGAAGCGCCGTAATAGATCCGCCTCCGATTTCGTCCGAAAGCCTTGCCGCCCTCTCGAGCAGTCTTGAGTGCAAATAAAATACGTCCCCCGGATAAGCTTCTCGTCCCGGCGGTCTTCCTAAAAGCAATGAAAGTGTTCTGTACGCTACGGCGTGTTTGGAAAGGTCATCATAGATTATGAGCACATCCTTGCCCTTGTTCATAAAATATTCGCCTATTGCACAACCCGAATACGGAGCTACATATTGAAGCGGAGCACTGTCGGAAGCCGTAGCGCATACAATTACGGAATATTCAAGTGCACCGTATTTCTTCAAGGTTTCCGCAACCTGTACAACGGAGCCGGTTTTTTGTCCGATGGCGACGTAGATGCATATGCAGTCTTTTCCTTTTTGGTTTATTATAGCATCAAGTGCAATCGCCGTTTTACCGGTTTGCCTGTCGCCGATGATGAGTTCTCTCTGTCCGCGCCCTATAGGAAACATCGCATCTATCGCAAGTATCCCCGTTTCGAGCGGAGTGTCTACAGGTTGTCTTTCGATTATTCCCGGAGCCTGCCTTTCGATAGGGTAATAACCGTCCGCACTTATTTCGCCAAGTCCGTCTATGGGAACTCCCAGTGCGTCTACTACTCTTCCCAGATAATCCTCTCCGACCGGTACTCCCGCTGTTTTATCTGTACGAAGCACCGCGCTGCCTTCTATGACGCTTTCATCGTCGTCAAAGAGTATGCAGCCGATTTCATTGGCTCTTATGTCCTGAACCATTCCTCTGACACCGTCGGAAAAAAGTAAAATCTCACCGTATGTCGCACCGTCGAGCCCCTCGACCGTCGCAATTCCGTCACCGATTGTCGTTACGGCACCTATTTCCTGTGCGAGCGCTTCCGGCGTCCACTGTCTTACGGTTTCTTTTAGTAGAGGAATGATGTTGCCGTTCTCGGTCGGAACCTTGACAAGTGTATCCCTGAGCTGTCTGAATCTGCCTCCGACAGACCAGTCATATATTTCGGAGCCGACTTCGAGTCTGAAGCCTTCCGGAAACGCCTTGTTTTCTTCCCAAACGAATTCGACCTTTTCCCCGTATTTTTTTGCTATAAACGCTTTGAAACGTTCCGTCTGAATTTCATTCGGCTGTTCGGATGAGTAAAGGACCGCACGTTTCGCTTTGTTTTTTTCGTTATTGTTCATGCTTGGAACCTCTTTCGTCAAGGAACTCTACAGCATCAAGGAATTGGTCGTAGACTTCAGAAGTGGTGTTTTCAAGTGCGAGTTTCTCAATAGCATCCGTAACCATGTCGGATATATCCGCCTGCGCTTCGGCTATTATCTTTTGTTTTTCCCTCAGCGCCTCTTTCTTTGCATCGGAAATTATCTTAGCCGCTGTTTCATGTGCATCCTGAATTCTCTTGGCATTGATGCGTTCGGTGTCCTTGCGTGCTTTTTCGCGTATCTCCGTCACTTCCTGCTCAAAGTTATAGATTTTTTGCTCATAATCCTGACGTACGGATTCTGTAGCTGCAAGATTTTCTCTCGCCTTTTCATCCATTTCCCTGTATTCATTATCTCTTTTTTCCATAAAGTTCTTAACAGGCTTATACAGCAAAAAATACAGCACCGCAAACAGAATTAAAAAATTCAAAAGATGCAGCATTATCTGTGTAATGTTAATGTTAAGCGGTAAATTAGTCATAGCAGACCTCCTTTACATTACGAATATGATGAGTATTGCTGCAAGAAGTGCATAAATGATAGCTGTCTCTATGAATACAAGTCCGAGCATGAATGAAGACCTTATATCGTTCTTCGCCTCAGGCTGCCTGGATATCGCCTCATTGGTTTTCCCGGTGGCAAGTCCCATGGCGATTGCTCCGCATCCTGCAGTAAGACCGATTGCGATGGCTACGGCGATGGTTTTTATATATTTGCCGTCCTCTGAAGCTACCTGCTCTCCGTTTTCCGCAAATGCGAAAGTAGGCGTCATAACAACGAATATAATCATCATTACAAATAAAATTGCAGCAAGTGTTTTTAATGTTTTCATTTTGAGAATCCTCCAAGTGTCTATAAATATTTTTTGTATTTTCGTGATTATACGTTTATATGCTCCATGCGTTTCGGTATACGTTTCTCTTTCGGTTTTGATACCTCTCCGAAAAACAGTGAAACGAGCATGGTCAGCACATATGCCTGTATCAATGCATGCAAGCAGGTAAACATTATGGCCACAAGCACAGGCAAAACGAAACTGAGCTGCGTGTAATGATACACAAGTTCTGTTACAAGTGCTCCTGAAAGAAGCGCACCGAACAACCTGAAACTCATCGAAACGGGAAGCGAAAATTCTTTTATCGTGAGAAGTATTCCTCTCGGCCCGTTGTTCAGTATGCCGCCGAGCATTATGAACAGATAAGAAGTACAACCCATCATTATCGCCCCGTTTATGTCCGAAAGCGGCGCGGGAAGCGATACCGAATTGCCGTTTGTAGCGATTACCTGAATCCCGAAGAGCTCTCCCATCGTTCCGGTAAAAATATAAACGCCCGCCGCAAATATATATGCACCGAGCAGGCCTGTGCTCTTCGTTCCGGAATTGATACTCATCCTATCAAAAGTCCCCACCAGCATTTCAATAATTGATTGCACTCTACCCGGTATCGTTTTGAATTTCGGTATAAAAAAGATTCTGATAAATATCGCAAATACGGTGATTATGCCGGTTACCACATAACCCGCTACAAGTCCGGGGCTTGAGTCAATTCCGAAAAAGTTTATTCTGTTTACATCATGGAGCACTGCGTCCCGCATCAATACCTGAATGCTTTCATCATGCCCCGTGTCGTCTATAGTAAGAAATATTCCTGCAAGAAGCACTGCCGCGATGCAGCCGAAGATGATTAGCATCGTCTTGCGTTTTCGTTTGTCCATTTTTGTTTTCTCCTCGTAGGTTTTTGATTTATTCGTTATACCTGTCTGTCATACATATTTACTGTATTTATCGATTCGGCTATGGCTATTGATTATACTTTTTTTCATATAACCGCTACTTCCGACATGGTCTCAGGTTCCAATACCGAAAGTTCCAAATCCGTTCCGACAAAAAACCCGTTCTCTTCAATCTCGTTTCTGATTGTTATCAGGGCTTGTGCGGGCGAATTGTTTTCTCTGCTCAAGTGAGCGAGCATAACGGTCGGGCAGGAGGCATTCTCCTTTAGAAGCCTTACTATACAACCGGCACAGGCTTCATTGGAAAGATGTCCCTCGTCCGAAAGTATCCTGTATTTCAGGGAGTATGGATATCTTCCATACAAAAGTATATTTCGCTCGTGATTAGCTTCTATCGCTAAGATATCGGCATCCTTAATATTGTTAAATATTTCTTCGGTAATATAGCCCGTATCGGTCAATACCGCTATCTTGGCGCCGTCTTTTTTGAACGCAAAAGCAACCGGTTCTGCTGCATCGTGTGATACGCTAAACGGTGTTACCTCAATATCATTTATTATATACCGTTTGCCCGCTATGATTGTGTTAATTCTTTGATAAGAAATTGTTTGATTCTTTTTAATATATGCCGTTTTTGTCCCTTCTGTCATGAACACCGGACAGGTTGTGCGATTCATCAAGGTTTTTAACCCTTTAACGTGGTCTGTATGCTCGTGTGTTATAAGCACTCCGTCGATATCTTTCGTGCCGAGTCCCAATCTCGCCATGTCCGTCTCAAGTTTTTTTGCCGTTATTCCTATGTCCAAAAGAAGAACGGTGTTTTCACTTTTTATAATATAACAATTCCCCGAGCTTGATGATGCAAGGGTACATATTCCTAAATTCATTCGTCTAATTTCTCCATGTAGTATTCTTTTTATGGCTACGCAAATATTATCCCGTATAATGATTGCAGAGCAAAGCGATTTAATCATTATACCATGTGCTATGAGCGATAAGCTGCTGCCGGTCTTTTAAGTCCTCACTTCATGCAATTGTTACTGTTCGCTCGCATGAAATCATGTCCTCTAAAGAACTCGGGCTGCGCCCTCAAACACTTGTGAGGACTTGATGATTTCAAAGCTCTCTTCACAGACAATTGCGCATTCGCTGCGGAAGCAAAGCCTCGGCAGCACTTATCGCTCGTCAGCTTATGATTTCATAATAATAGCTGCATACGCAGCTATTATACCACATTTTTGGGCTTGCAATACTATAA
>CAYFQR010000009.1:18854-44355 GCA_964345365.1 uncultured Oscillospiraceae bacterium | reverse complement strand
GAGAGGATGGATTCGGTCGTCTCCGGGTCTTTTTCCACGCGGATGGTGGGGTCTTCCTCCATCAGCCGGTTAAGGCCGGAGAAGATTTTGTCCTCATCGCCCGCCTTCTTTGCATAGACGGCCATTGAAACGGCGGGCTGGGGGAAGCTGAAATCCGCAAACCGGATGGGCTTGGCCGCTTCGCACAGCGTGTTGCCGGTGTTGACGGTCTGCAATTTTGAAAGCGCGCAGATGTCGCCGGCGACGACCTTGGTGGCGGCGGTCTGCTTTTTGCCGCGGAGGAAGAAGAGGCGTTGTAGATCGATGTGTCCGATGAAAGTACGCCGGAAGTCACCTTGACCAGCGACAGCTTGCCGACGTAGGGGTCGGCCA
Organism: uncultured Oscillospiraceae bacterium; assembly: GCA_964345365.1. Lineage (GTDB taxonomy): Bacteria > Bacillota > Clostridia > Peptostreptococcales > Anaerovoracaceae > RUG754. The sequence continues at coordinate 43,983 of CAYFQR010000009.1, read as the reverse complement.
GCGTCTTAAACACGCGCGCGGAGAACGGCTGGTCCTCGGCGCAAACGCGCTGTTCGGTTTCACCGCTCTTGGGGTTGACGCCGCTTATCTCGCGGCCGGCGGGGGAGGGCATCAGGTCGATCAGGTTGTCGATGAGCTTTGCGATGCCCACGCGGCTGAGTCCGGAGCAGCATACGACGGGAACGACCGTGCCTTCGCAGATGCCCTTGCGCAGCCCCAGCATCGTATCTTCCGGCGACAGCTCCATGTTTTCAAAGAAGCGCTCCATGAGCTCCTCATCGGCGCCGGCGGCGGCCTCCATGATGGCCTCGCGCGCCGCGGCGACTTCGTCCGCCACGCTGTCGGGGATCGGGATTTCCTTTAAGGTCTTGCCCTCGCCGGTGTACGCCTTGTTTTCGAGGACGCACGCAACGCCGACAAACTGCCCTTTTTCGATGATCGGAACCTCGATCGGCGCGATGTGCGTGCCGTATTTTTCGATGATGGAGGACAGCGCTTTTTCGAAGTTGGCGTTCTCGCGATCCATCTGGTTGATGACGATCATGCGGGCGTTGCCGTTCTTATCGCACTGCGCCCACGCCTTTTCCGCGCCGACGGAGAGACCGGAAACCGCGCCCACGGTGATGAGCGCGCCCTCGCACACCGCGAGCGGCCCCATCATTTCGCCTGCGAAATCGAAGAAGCCGGGTACGTCGATGAAATTGATTTTTTTCTCTTTGTACTCGAGCGGCGCTATGGATGCGCTGATGGAAATTTGGCGGCGAATCTCCTCGGGATCGAAGTCGGTCGTGGTGGAACCGTCTTCGACGCGACCCTGACGGTCGATGGTGCCCGTGGCGAAAAGCAGCGCCTCAACCAGCGTGGTTTTTCCCTCGGAACCGTGTCCGACTACGGCGATGTTTCGGATCTTCGAGGTCTGATAGTCTTTCATCTGGTAACTCCCCCAATTCAATGATTCACACACGCGCCCAAAAGACACGTAGATAGCTACTCTATATTATAGCAGAGACGCCGGAATATGAAAAGCACTTTACAAAATTATCACAAACTGAGGCGCGCTCCAAAATCGGAAATAATGCGGCGCCTTGGATTGTTTCGGGGTGAAAAACGTGGTATACTATCGGTGCGAAAGGAGGGAGACTATGGGGAGAGAATTTGATTTGTATTTGGTCACGGGCGCTACGGGCTTCCTCGGAAAGGTGCTTATAAAGCAGCTCTCAGACAGGGGAAAGCGCGTGCGCGCGCTCGTTTTGCCGAACGACCCCGCGACGGGGGAACTGCCCAAGGGCGTGGAGCTCGTCTATGGCAGGGTGGACGACAAGGCATCCCTCGCGGAATTTTTCAAAGGGGATCTTCGGGAGGCGTGCCTCATCCACGGCGCGGGCATTATCTCCATCGCTACGCGGCGGAACCCGAAACTGCGCGCCGTAAACGTCGAGGGCACGAAAAACATCATGGAACTGTGTTTGGAGCACGGGGTCGCAAAAGTCGTCCACATCAGCTCCGTGCACGCGATTCCCGAAAAGCCGCACGGGCAAATCATGCGGGAGATTCGCAATTTTTCCGAAAAAACCGTGATCGGGAGCTACGCAAAGAGCAAGGCGGCGGGGACGAACGCGGTGCTTTCCGCGATCGAGCGGGGCTTAAATGCCTGCATCGTGCACCCCTCGGGCATCATCGGGCCATACGACACGGGGAAGGGCAACGTCACCTCGACCGTCATTTCCTTCTGCAAAAAGAAGCTGCCGATCGCGGTCAAGGGCGGGTACGACTTTGTGGATGTGCGCGATGTCGCGGAGGGCATCATCTCGTGCAGCGAAAACGGGGAAAAGGGCGAGTGCTACATCCTGTCGGGGCAATACGTACTGCTGAGCGATATTTTAGGCTACCTGAGCCGCATCGGCTGCGGCAGAGAGCCGCGATACCTGCCGCTCTGGCTCGTGAAGTGCATCGCACCGTTTTGGGAATGGCACTGCGTTCTGCATAAAAAGCCGCTGTTTTTGACGCCATATTCCGCCTATACGCTCGGGAGCAATGCGCACTTTTCGCACGAAAAGGCTACCGCCGCGTGGGGATACCGCCCGCGCAGCCTTTCGGATACGCTGGACGATATGGTGCATTGGCTCGCAAAAAATCACCTCATCCCGCACAGGGAAGCGAAAAAGTAAACGGAATACGGCAAGGCAGACCCTCTTTCAAAGCAAAAGCGCCGCGCATTTTCGTGCGCGGCGCCATATCCGAGTACAGAAGTATATAAATAACCGCACGCACGAATTGAAACAAAACGCACGCGCAGTTGTGGTAGCGGCGACTGGATTTGAACCAGTGACACTCCGGGTATGAACCGAATGCTCTAGCCAACTGAGCTACGCCGCCACATTTTTTGCGGCTCAAATGAACCGCAAAAGTTATATTATCAAAATACGATGCTCTTGTCAACCTTTTTTGAAAGTTTTTTAGCATTTACAGGGTCAAAACAACTGCCGCGCAGATAGAACTCGCTTTATGAATTCACCTCTTTCTGTAAGTCGCCGTAAGGGTCGGCATAAGTTCAAGGCATTTTCTCAAGCACCATATCGCCAGCTTGCCGATTTTAATCTTTGACAGCTTCCCGGAGTTTGCCGACCAGATAGCTTGACCTCGTCATACCTATGTTGTTTATAAATATGAGGTCATCAGCTTTGTTTTTTTTGCAGAAGTCTATGATGTTACCTTCAAAGTATCTGTAGTCAAGGACAATTACCTTGCTGTAATGGTCGGTCAAGTAAGGAACGAAGGCATTGCCGAATGATTCCTTTACCACGACGCAGACGGATTTTGTATTGATGTTATCGTTATGTATTACGGTCTTGGCATTGTCGCCGCCAATAAAAGCATTATATTTCAGGGAAATCGGATAGTCGCTGACATCCGTTATGACATCTTTTTTGCTGCCGTCTTTCTTGCCTATATATGCGCCGCCTATCGGAAAATATGCTATGAGCTTGTCCGGTTTTTTCTTAAGTGCGGCTTCTTTAGTATCGTAATATAGACTGCCTAAGAAATTGCCGTAGTTCTTTTTTTCTCTCCTATCCGGTGATATAGGAAGCAAACCTTTGGTTTCACACCATGTCTCATAGGCATAGTAAGCGCCGAGGCTCGTCCAGTGATGGTCAGTCCTGTAGTAAATGTATTCGTTTCTGTGTTTCATCAGATTTTCATAAGGATTAACAGAAATAACTTTGTCGTTGAATTTACCGTAAAGCTTGTCCAAACTGTCTTTTTCGTTTGATGAGTTTATCTTGCCCCAATATTTGTCCGGCAAGGTAACCCCGAATGAAAGCGGTACGACCATGCTGTACACATCCGTCTTGCCTTCAAGCTTATTTGCGGCATAGTTTATCACTCGCGTGAAATTCTTTGCGGTTTTTTCGACATAGCTGTACATCTCATAGGCTGACTTACCTATCACTATGATTCCGCCGTGGTCTTTCAGCTTGGCTTCGGTTTCAATGGCAGGATAGCCTGCCTCGTTAAGAAGTATGACTTCTTCTTGACTTGCGTCCGACATGCCGTCGGAGCTGATTACATTGGAGTCCGTTCCTGCATTGTTATCGGTTTCTATATCATTTGCCGAAGTCACAGGGTTCTCATCTGTTATTATGCCGCTTTTTCCATCGCTATCCGTCTTTTCTCCGTCCGCACTAACGCTATCAGTCTCATTCCCTGCTCCGTCCTCCTCATCGCTCCTCAACCCGATATGCGTGGATATTATATTGCCGTCCTCATCCTTTACGGTTTCGGTTATATTGGCATCAATTATCTTTTTTGCGTTCTCATCATCGTTGGTTACCGCAAATACAAGATAGCTGCCCCGCTCAAGTATAAATGAATGGTTTTCGATTTTTTCTGTTTCGGCAGGTATATATGCCCTGTATGACTCCGCAAAATCCGACAAAAAAATCTCTGCCGCCTCAACAGCCTCCGTCATCTCCGACTCAGGTGCCAGCTTGAACACGCCGAAGCAATCCGACTTGGTGCCGTTTCCGAGAAACATATAGCCCTGTTCAATCTCGGGAAGCTCAATAAATGTAGAAATTGTATCATTATTTACCTGAAACATTTCCGATTCAAATTTAACTTCCTTTAATATGATATTGGTTACCCCCCTGACATCCATCTCATATTCTTTATATTCCTTGGGAGTGTTGACCGTCTTGTCGCAACCCGAAAGAGTGACGGATGTTATAACCAGAATAACTGTCATAACTATAATTATAATGTTTTTTGTCCTACGACCGGTAAGTTTATTTCTCACATTGTACCACCTTTTTTAATGTTTTTTTTATTTCACAAATTATACCAAAGAATAGTGACAATTTGAAGAATAAAATGTATAATATTTTATAGTATTTTTTCAGTAAGGAGTATTTTGTTCATGGTTTCACCGGGAAGAATTCTTTTCACCGTTTTCGGTATTGACATAATGTGGTATGGAATGTTGATAGGCGCAGGTTTTGTTGTGGCTGCGCTGCTCTCATATCTAAGAGCACCCAAGTTCGGTGTAAAACCCGACCATGTGCTTGATTTTGTCATCTTTCTTATACCCGCTTCAATAATCGGTGCGCGTGCATATTATGTGCTGTTCAACTGGGATGCATATTCCGCGGGCTCTATTGCGGATATTTTTAATACGAGAAGCGGCGGACTCGCCATCCACGGCGGAGTAATTATGGGTGTTATTACTGCCTATATCGTTTGCAAAATAAAAAAAGAGCACCCTCTCGACCTCATGGATTTGGCGGCTGCTCACCTTGCACTCGCACAGGCTATCGGTCGCTGGGGCAACTTCTTTAACGAGGAGGCTCACGGAGTGGAGACTTCGCTCCCATGGGCGCAAATAATCGACGGAACCGGATATCATCCGACATTTCTCTATGAATCGCTATGGTGTGTTCTTATCTTCGTTTTCCTATATTTTGTCGGAAACAAGAGAAAGTTCAGAGGGCAGATAACCTGTCTGTATTTCATACTTTATTCGTTTGAGAGATTTTTTGTTGAAGGGCTCAGGACGGACAGCCTTATGCTCGGTTCGTTAAGGCAGGCACAGGTGCTAAGCCTTGTGCTGTTCGTCGGAGGTATCGTACTTTATTTCGTCTTCAGGAAAATCATGCCTCTGCCTTTAGAAAAAGCGGAAGCCGGTTGTGAAAGTGATATAGAAGACGGTTGCAGAAGTGATATAATTGAATCCAAATAAAAAATTCAATATATAAAATTTACGAAAGGTGGTTCTCCCTTGTGTTCAAGGGTTTCCAAAAAGGTATAAGATAAAATGAAATTAGGAATTGTCGGACTTCCGAATGTAGGTAAAAGTACATTATTCAATGCAATCACCAAGGCGGGTGCCGAGGCTGCAAACTACCCGTTCTGCACGATTGAGCCGAATATCGGTATAGTTACAGTGCCTGATGAAAGGATTACGAAGCTGCATGAGGTATTTAATTCCCGGAAAACCGTCTATGCGACAATCGAATTCTGTGATATTGCGGGACTTGTAAAAGGTGCTTCAAAAGGAGAAGGACTCGGCAATAAATTTTTGGGACATATCAGAGAGGTTGAGGCGATAGTTCATGTGGTTCGCTGCTTTGAGAACGACAACATCGTCCATGTGGACGGTAAGATAGACCCTCTTTCGGATATTGAAACGATAAACACCGAGCTTATTTTAAGCGACATCGAAATTCTGGAAAGAAGGATTCAAAAGACCGAGAAGAATGCGAAGCATGACAAAAATGCGGCTGCGGAGCTTGAGCTCCTCAAAAGCATATATGCTTGGCTCTCCGACGGTAAAAACGTTCGCTCTATGGATATTGACGAAGATGACGCTGAATATGTCAAGTCGCTCGGGCTCCTTTCATATAAGCCTATTATCTATGTCGCAAATGTGGACGAGAGCGAAGTTGCGGACTATTCGTCAAACGAGTTTGTCAAAACCGTAATGGAAGTCGCAGATAGTGAGCATGCAAAATGCGTAGTAATCTGTGCGTCGATAGAGTCTGAAATCGCCGATTTGGACGATGAAGAAAAGCAGATGTTTTTAGAGGATTTAGGAATCAGTGAATCCGGTCTTGATAAATTAGTCAAGGCTTCTTATGCTCTGCTTGATTTAATATCCTTCTTGACTGCAGGACAAGATGAATGCAGAGCATGGACAATCAAACGCGGCACCAAAGCACCGCAGGCTGCCGGTAAAATCCACACCGACTTCGAGCGCGGCTTCATAAGAGCAGAAACTATTCCGTATGATAAATTCGTTGAAGTCGGATGTTCCATTGCAGCCGCAAAAGAAAAAGGCCTTCTCAAGTCGGAAGGCAAAGAATATGTGGTGAATGACGGCGATATAATTACATTCCTGTTTAATGTGTGAGTTATCTCAAAAATGTTTTCAAAACTAAACTTTTTTAACTGCAGAAATGATTATATAAATATTATAATTTTGAATTATAATATTTATATTTTCTTGAAGATATACCGGCACTTCTGTTCTTTTTGTGGCAGAGGTGCTTTTAATTTTTTTCATATTCGTATAGTCCGAGTTCCTGTTTCAATGCAGATTGAAGCACTGCGGAAAAATTTATCCCGGCTTTTTCCGCTTCAAAATTAAGCCATGAAGGTATAGTGCAATTCTTTCTTATGCTTTTTAAGGCATTCATCATTCTATATTTATCAAAATCTACATCCACAAGGGTTACTATATCTTCAATATTATCTCTATTAATCAAATTAAGTTCTGTAGGAGTCGGCAACTCTTCCCCTTCATCTTCCATATCAATACCGACTATTCCGATAGCATCTCTTGCCATTTCAATGGCTTCGGTTATATCCTTTCCCTGCGTATTTATATTAAAGTCAGGTATTGATACTACCATATATTCCACTCCGGGACTGATAATTATAGGATATGTGTTTTTCATAATACACCCTCTTTTTATTTCGTTTTCATTACTTATTCCTTTCATTATTACACGCATTTAATACGTATTTGTCAATTCTTTTTCTTTTCCTTCAGCATAATCCAAATATCGACTACATATACAAGTATGGCCAAAGCCGTTATTAAGCCTGTTATATAATTTATTCCCTCAAACATTTCGGGTATTTCGTTCGGTAGATACCTCATTAGGAAGAACTCCCCTACAATTAACGGCAGTCCGAATATGATGTATGTGCCTATACCTGCGAGTATGTCATACAGGTTATACTCATTTTCTATCATTTTCTTGGCAAGCGGTCCTGCAAGAGTAAGAGCTGCGGGTACTGTCAGCCAAAGAAGTGATATGAGCATTAGAGCCTCAATACAGTTTTCGCTGTCATCTATCAAAAACATCATAGAAATAAAAAAGAGCGCATTTCTTAGCTGCACTCTTCCTTTCGCGTTTATTTTATTATCCTTCGTGAACTCTGCTCTAAGCATATAGAGTTTCGGGGAATTAAATTCCCTGTCGAACATTTTTTTTATTTTAGTATCACTTCTCACGACTATTGCCTTTAATTGCCTTTTTCAATTTTTATTTCTAAAGAGGTCACTATGCATACCGGTTCTTGTCAGATATAGAAAAAGTTCTTTATCCCTTATTTCATATACAAGAAGCCAATCCGGCGTTATGTGACATTCTCTACAGAAATTAAGTTTTCCCGACAGCTGATGGTCTTTATATTTTGCAGGGAGATCTTCTCCTTTTGCTAAAATCTTGAGAACATTAGTCAGTAAGGAGATATCATAGCCCCTTTTTTTCATTCGCCTCAAATCACTTTTAAATTTAGTTGATGGTCTTATTTTATACATCAAGCAATTCCTCCATCATCTCATCTACGCTTTCGTAAGTTCTATAGAGTGTAGGGTCTTCTTTCATTCTCTGTACTTCTGCGATTGCTCTAAGAGTTTCTGCATTTGGCGTTTCATATTCGATTACATTCTTCATATATCTTACAAGATTCCCCTTAACATTTTCGCCGTAACTTGCGACGATACTTTTGTAGGCATTATAGGTTTCTCTATCCATAACGAAAGAGCAAGTTACTTTTTCAGACATAATTATATCCTCCCTTATATACTTAGTATTTCACTTATTATACTTAGTATTTTACCATGTTAACTCAGTCCATTACTTTGCATACTAAGTATATCACTGATGGATATATACGTCAAGACTTCCTGAAATGAATATTTTATATATTTAGCCGCCCAATACATATTCATATATCCCGGCTTTTCTTAAGATAGCTTTGCTTGAGATTTCAGCCGTGAGTATCTTCGGGTGTCCTGTATCTATTACGCATACAACCGACGGGCTGTTTAGAACCGGATCGAAGTTTTTAGGTAGCTTTATGTGCGGATTTATATATTCAGAGGCTTTATTCCCTTTCTGATATGTCCCTGTAAATATCGGGGCGGCGTTTCCGTTTTTATAGATATAGTACTTACCGAGCTTAGGAACAAGAGCCTGCTCTCCGGGTGTTTCCGCCGTCTGATTGAATGTGCAAATGTAGTACGTGATTATGCTGTCCTTAAAGTATTTAAGTTCCGAATCCGCTCCGTTTAATTTAAGGTTCTTTTTGAGAAGCTCTCTCGAAGCGGTTACGCTATCCTGCTCGTGAAATACGATAAACCCTTCCGAAAATGCGGTCATGTCGAGCTTAAGTGCTGCACTCCTTGCAGCTTCGTTTGCGGTATTTCTAAGACGAACGCCCTGCACCTGCATGGCGTTTACATCTGCTTGAAACGAAAGGAAGAATGTGAGAAGGAGAACCATCGCAACTCCCATTATAAAGTTTTTCATGTCTTAATTCCCCTTTACCATTCGATATATTCGCTTGCGGTTTTACCCTCTCTTATCCTGATAGCCTCATTTTCACTATCGGATATGCCTAAAAACTCGCTTGCACCTATCACATTTTTAATCGGGTACTCTATTCTGTAATAAATAAGCGAATCCTCGTATGATGAGCTGAAGCTTCTCTTTTTTCTCTGCGAAATCGGTGTTCCTTCCACTACGATTTCAGAATCGTCGGGAAGCTTCAGGACGGTTTTAAGGCGAGCTTTCAATTCAGTCTTTGCAGCGTCCGTCACATATCCGTCACGCCTTATGTCTTCGACAAAGGTGTTTATATCGTTCTCGGCAAGGATGACCTTGTTTTGAACGACTTGATTTACCGTGAACTGTGTAAGGAATACACATAGAATTATCAGCATCGCTATTCCGGTCATAAATTCTTTCATCTGTACTTTTCGGCATCCTATGCCTTTCCTCCTGTTTTTTAGTTTTATTAAGTAAAAGTGTCAAAAGGGCGAGGTATGCCCCGCCCTTTTCATAGAAAATATCATCAGTTAGATGTTTGATATTTTACATTTTTTAGTATTTTTCGCAAAAAACGAGTTTCGCCGGCGTAAGCCGTGCTATCAGTTTCTATGTAGCAAGTAGTATTCAACCGTGCTGTCAAAGACTATCTCAACTCTCAAGACTTCTTTTTTATCATTCTTAAATACGAGAGTGTACGTGCCGTTCCCTAATTTTGAAGGGTCGGGCATCAGGTCCGTTCTTTGCTTAAACATGGTCATAGCACCGTTTTTGCCCTTTACAGGGTCTTTGAGGTTCTTGGTGTAGATGTGGTTTTTAAGGGTGTCGGTTTTCTTGCACTTATAGAGGCTTACCTTGCTTGCCGCTATCTTCGGAGTGTTCTTTGCCGTCAAGCCCTTATACCAAAGATTCGTTACAATCTTTTCGCCGATCCAGAAGGTGTTATACTTACGGTTTTTCTTTGTAGCGGCGTTATATGTCTTAAGGTTTTCTCTCCACTTGTCCGCATGGTCCACAACCTTATATGAATCTCCCTCTCCAATGTTATACTCATTTCCCGGAGGTATCAGTCCAGCATCTTCCACAGGGAAGTCTCTTGTGTCAATCGTGTTCCCGTCCTTATCATTGAACTTGATTGTATGCGTCCCGTCATCGAAGCCGTCAAGAGGGATGCTGCCCGTGTAGGTTATTATATTCCCGCTTTCACCCTTCTTTTCAGGTACTACGCTTATATTTTTTGTCTTCGTCTTGTCGGTTACTGTCTTTGTTATCTTCGGCTCGAAGTCATCCGCATCTTCCGTCTTATACTTTATTTCAAATACAACCGTTTCGTCCGTAGTATATGCGTCTCCGCTTTCCGGGGTTGAAATTATCTTTATCGAAACAATCTCGCTTGTTCCTGATTTTACCTTAAAATTATCCTTGGCGATTTTCTTATCCTTTTTACTTATGAAGTTAAGGACTCTGTCACCTTTCTTAAGTCCGCTCACAGGGAAGCTTCCCGTATAGGTAATCGTCTTATCTTTAGCACTTATCTTCGGGGTTCCAGCATTATAGCTCTTGCTGCTGTCGATAGTGACTTTCTTAAGGAGATTATCCTCTTTATAGTCATTTACATCGAATACCTTATACTTAACTTCATAGGTTACCGTTTCGCTTTTGCCGTAAGCTACTCCGTCTTTCGGCTTGGATGTAATCTTCGCATGGATGAGAATGGCGTTTTTATTGAACTCGTTCTTTATCTTATACGGGAGTATTTCGTTAAGAGGTTTGTGTGTGCCTTCATAGTAGCCGTTTATATCTCTTTTACTTTCAAAAAATCCGCCCGAAAGATTTATTCCGTATTCGTTAACAGGGAAGTTTTTGTTTAAGTTTTCGGGAGTTAACGGCTGATAAGACACTTTCTTTCTTCCGTTTTCGTTTGCGAAGCCTTTTTCCATCGGAACAAAGCCTATATCCCATGTAAGAGTATTTCCTTTAATAACAGGTTTTCGGGTTATCTTGTAATTGACTTTGTTATATGTTTGGTCTGTGAACGGGTCCGTATTTCCGCTTTTTCTAATCTGTTCTCTCATAGAAAGGCTATACATTTTATATCCCATGTCTCTTGGAAGCAGTCTGTTCGCCAAGCGTTCATTATATAGGTTTCGATACTGCTTATACGGGTCGTCATACCAAGTATTTCCGTTTTTGAAAAGCGTAAATATTTCCGTATCGTTAAAGCTTAAAAGGTTATTTATATCGTCACACTCGAACCTTACCCTGTACTTAATTTCTTCGTTTAGGCAGTATGCGTTACCGTCATCAGGAGCAGAAAGCATCTCATAGCTTATCAGCCTTATTTTATCTCCCATTACTTCAAACGGGTATTTAGCAAGCACGCCGCCGAACTTATTAGCAAAATATGCAGTGTACTTTCCGGATTCAAATTTATCCGCATCGAACTCCACATGACAGCCGTTATACAGGTTGGTGTAGCCGTTTGGAAGCTTTTCCGCCTTGTAATACGGTGTATGGAAATAACCCCACTCGCCACCTACTTTTTTCCTCTCCGTTTTTTCGTATGAAAACTCACCTGCATTTATCCAATTCACGCCGTCTATCTTTTCAGGGAGTTTCTTTTCGCCTTCAGGAAGTCCTTTTTTGAATACCAGGGTCGATGCGACTTCGTTCCAATCAGGCTCATGATTTATCACGGAACCTATATGGGTTTCACCGTTATAATAGGAAATCTGTTCAAGGGAGCCTTGAACTTCACTTAGAACTTCAAACTCTATTTTCGTGTCGCTTCTGTATTTACCGTCCTTATTCGGTTTAGTAAGGGCAACGCCGTGTATGAACTCCGTCGGAACGGTAAGACCGATTATAGTTATATTCCACTCAGGTTCAGGCGGAATAGGCGGGTTATCGTTATCATAGTCATGCGACAGGTCTTCAAAGAACTCGAAGTTACTTCTACCTATTGTCGATACATAGTCGTTATCGTTTCCGTTTGCTCTCTTCCAATTACCGAGTGCCGCAGTCATAGCGGATAATGGAACATCAGAGGGGTCTTTATATCCGTCAAGATAGCCGAGCTTCATCAGACCTTTTTTGATTGTAGTATCTGAATCGTAATCCCTACCTAATCCGTAAACCTCATCTTTTCCCGGAGGAGTATATCCCACAGTCTTATATACATCTCCCTGCTCATCGTTATGCTGAAGCTGGTTTTGCGTAGCATAAGCTGACTGTGCTCCCGCCACTCCGTATTGATATGCCTGCCAGACGTTTTGGTTTGAGCCGTGAAGCTTACCGTCAGCTCCTGTTACCACATACTTAAACTTGGCTCTCATCTCTGCTGCCGTATAGCCTTCAGGTGATGTCAAGCCGTCTCCTGAGCCTACAAGTATTTTATCCTTTACGGATTTATCTCTTTCTTCCGCTCTTTTCTCGATAGCGGAGTTCATCACTTTTACCGATGCCGCTACATCTTTTTTATACTTTTTGGCTATCTTGTGAGTAGCACGCATTTCATTTAACGCATCTTTCAATCCGGGGTAGGTATATTTACCCTCGGAGTCCCTTGTCCCGGCGAAAACGGCTTTTTGATATAGCTCGTTATATAGGGCGTGGGCATCGAGTGCTATTCTCGTCTTCTCTTCCGCTTCCTCGGTTAATCTTGCAGCTTCCTCTATCGCTTCTTTTGCTGCGGCTTCCGCTTTTTCAAGCGGGGTTTCCGCAGCGTATGAGAAGCAGGTACCCGGATTAAAAGAGAATGTCAGAGTAAAAACAAAAACAAGAAGAAAGCTTAAGACTCTCTTTAGTTTAATACTCATTTAAGTTAAACCTCCTTATTTAAGATTTTTTTAAGGCTAAACAGCCTTAAATGCGGATATTAAAAACCCGCAGATTTTCTGCGGGCTTTATCTTAACTTAATTATATATTCGTTATTTTTTCGTTCTCTTTGCAGGTAGACTTAAAGTTCTGATATCCTCTCCCTCTTCGTCTCCGAATACGATTCCGCCCGGAACGATTGAGATGGTTACGGTTACTTTGTAGTAGTATCTCTTACCTTTCTTAACCTTTGTGTTCTTGTATGTAGGCTTAGTTGTCTCCTTCATCAGTTTGTATCCTGAGTTTTTCTTAGTGGAGCGGTAATATTTATATGTTGCCTTTAATTCGGAGCCTTCAAGTCCCATGTTTTTAAGAGCGTCATCCTTAGAGCTTACGGTTATTCTGAAACCCTTCTTAAGCTTCTTTATCTTAAAGCTTGCGGATGCGTTATCCGCGATTTCAACTAAAGGTGAATCGTCATATTCCCTTATCGTCCAAGTCGTTTTATCCCAATCCTCAGTTCTTGCGATTTCGCTCATAAAGGCTTTTGAGTCAGCACCCTTCGGGATGAGGATTGTTTGGCTGTTGAGAACGGTAAGGCGGCTCATTTTTTTTCTGCCTGCACGGTCTACATACGGAGTTATTTCAGGCGGAGTTTTACTCTTAACCTTGATTATAGGTGTTTCACTGAAAGTGTATCCTGTGCTTATTTCTTTCACCGATTCAGGAATTGTGACGCTCCTTAAGGAAACACAGTGGGCAAACGCCGATTCACGAATCACTTCCGTATTATTTAAGTCAACCTTTTTAAGGGATGTGCAGCCCTGGAATGTCTGCCTTTTTATGACCTTCACATTATCCGGAATCTTAATCTCCTCAAGACCTGAGTCTAAAAAAGCAGCCTCTCCTATGTCGGTAACAGAGTCTGCTATTTCTACTTTTTTAAGAGTCTTCAGGAACCCGAAGCTAAAGTTTCCTATGTGGGTTATTCCCGGCTTTACGACGATTTTATTTATTTCATACTGATAGTTTTGCCAAGGGATACGGTACTGCTTTTTTTTAGCTGAATATATATATGCTTTTTCGAGGTCGTCGAACTCATAGTCGTTCATAGGACCCTTGCCCGATATTGTTAAAGTTCCGTCCTTATATTCCCAAAACACATTGGTGTTATCTATTTTAGTTATTTCATCTAAGCGATCATCAGGAAGGAGCGTTCCGTGTTGGAAGTTTTCAGGATAGGTGCTTGCATCTTTTAAGATTATAGCAGCATCAGCAACTCCCGATGTACCGAGGCACATTGTCAGTATGAGTATAAAAGACAGCATTACTGAAATACTCTTTTTCATAAATAATCTCTCCTTTTTTTTAATATTTTGAATAATTTTAATGGTTATAACGGTTTATTTTTGTTTTTTACTCTGTTCGAATATTTTATAGCTAAATCATCGCCAAAATGCACATAGTTTTTGAAAAAGTACAATTTTTTCTGTTTTTTAACATACCGAGCACTTCAATCTGCTTCCCTCTAATTCCTTACTCGGATGAGCATTTTTTATGTGAACCGCTCACAACTTAAGCTACGAGCAATTTCAGGAATATTTTACAAGAGCAGGTTCAGTCGCTTAAAACGTCAACCTGTTTTAGCATAAAGCCTTTTGTCGCAGTTTTTAAGCTGTTATCGTTTCCTATGATTAAGGCTGCGATTAAGCACCCAAGGGCGATGAATGCTATTAAAACGATAAAATCTTTCATGTTTTCTCTCCTTGCCGCATAGGTCTACTGCAATTTTCACAGTATCATAAAACAGTTATAAATCTTAAACACACTTGAATTCCACACTGTTTACAGGTCTGCCGCACTGTCGAGGTTATACTCCGGATGTGCCTTTAACTTGAATTCCAACACTGTTTACAGGTCTGCCGCACATAAAAAATTACGGCAGACCTAATCACGAACTACTATAGGCTGTTTGTGAAACCGTCTATTGCAGTGGTTGCCTTTCCGCCCAGTGCCGTTGCTTTTCCTCTAAAGTTAAGTACAATTCCTCCAATGAAAAGCCCCAGAACGATTACGGCAATAAGCACGATGAAATCTTTCATTTTCATACTCCTTTCTGTTACGATATATTTATGGTTAATATCCCCTACGACCGGTAAGGAATTATCCATCTTGTTTTTTAAGATTTTTATGTATATGTACAAAAAGGCATGAAAGCCCGTGAAATTGTTCAAAATATATCTCCGAGGGTTTCTAAAGTATCCATAAGAACCGATACGAATATAAAGTTCAGAAGACAGATGAAGCTCACCATAGTTGCAAGCGCATAGACAATCGTGCCCCTACCCTCCGCCTTTTCAAGACCTCTTGTAAACATTTCTTCCGACAATGTTTCTTGAAATACCGAAACCTGATTCTTGAGTTCAGTCGGGTTTATCTTGTCAATTTTCTCAAGGATAAGTGCAAAGCTTTTAGCGTTTTTTGTGCCGACGGCATCGGTAAAATGCCTCATCGCCTTTTCCAAGTTATCAGCTCTGTATATGCCGAGAGTCCTCTGATAGATAGATTTTAGTTTTCTTGAGCTTTCCATGAGCCTTTCCATCATCAAGTCAAATGACAGAGGGTGCTTCTCCTGTGCTGTTGCCAGATTCTTAAGCATAGTTACCGAGCTGTATATTTCGTAATCCATCTCTTTACTTCTTTGCAAGGCAATATAGTCGATTATAATGATGAAAGGAGAGCGGATTCCTTTATACAGATAGATTCTCGGCATAAACAGATATAAAAAAAGCAGCGAATATGCTGCAGATTTAATCAGTCCCGAATATGAGCCTACGGATACTGCTCTGAACCCGTTTAACAAAAATATAGTTATTGTAAACCCAAAGAGTAAGAGCCTATATTGATTTGCACTGAGCTTAATTCCCGCTCTTATAAAAAAAATATCTTCTTGCTTGGGCTGTTTCAAATAAGCGGTAAGATGCTCCGAATAATCCGATTCAAAATCCGAGAAAAAAGCATAGAATATGCCTACTGTTAATACGAAAAGCAATAAGTATACGGGTATTTCCTGATGTTCGCAGATTATATCCCTATATATTCCCAAATAGCCGTTCATTATTTATCCTCCACTCATTATATATCCATCCTGCTCTTATTAATCAAATTAACGAGAAGAATCGAAGCTATATATGACAGGCAGACGAGCATGAACCATGTGGAGCCGATTTCCGTTTTGAACTGATTATAGTAGAATTCGTTAATTGTCATCCCGAAAAAATTAACCGATGCGAATATTGTAAGAACATATATCACCGGCACAAGATATTTTAGCATCCTTACGCCCTCCGAGCCCTGCCTTTTGGTTTCTTCCATCGCTTTTCCGGCCTTGGCGACAGAAGTTATCAAATCATCCAGCGCCGAAGCTATGTTAACTCCCTCCGTCTGTGCGAGTTCTATATCCGCAGCGAGCATGTCCGCCCATCTCGTGTCTATTCCGAACTTAAATCTGTCCACTGCCCGCTTAACATCTTCTTTCGTAGAAACCGTATTAAGCTCATATGAAAGCGTGAGCAGTAACTTTCCTGTGTGAGGGGCTTCCTCAGATATGGACTCTGCGGAAATCCTTATCGCCTCGAATATATTGAAGTGATATATCTTATAATTGTTGAGAAGCTCGCTTGTGAGTATTCTTCCCTCACGTGAGCTCAAGTTCCTTATCTCCTGAAGCCTTGTTCGGTAATATAAGAACGGCGTGAACAGTCCGATTACCGCCGCAAAAAAACTCACCTTTGGTGTCATAAGCATAAACGACATCACCCCGAAAAGAAGCGATAATCCTACGGAAACTTCATAAAAAACCACAACGTTTTCTATCGATTGTTTCCCCTTGACCACTGTGAGCATGTCTGAAATATAATCCGAGATTTTCACACCTGTACCGTCTCTCTGTTCTCTTCCCTTCGACAGCTTGATGCTTACCCTGACTTTCTTTTTTGCTCTGTAAAGCTCAATGCTCTTGGCAAAGTTTTCGGAAAAAGATATAAAAAAGCCTGCAAGAAGCAAAAGATAAAGCACATAGTTCGCTATTTTATCAATCATTTTAACATCACCTCGCTTTCGATTAGTATCTTACAACTTGAGACGAATAACAGCCCAAGACGAATCTCTCGCAGCCTGAGATTTGAATCTTTCACGGCTTAAGTCGCGAGTCTTCCCGGCTGCATTATAAATGTTTCCGGCTATATAATACATTGCCCTTATAGTATGACGGACATATGACATTATCCTCTAAAATCGGATTTGCCTCTTCAAGTTTTTTTAGCATCTCGGTAAACCTTAAAAACTCTTTTTCTTTGCCCATAGCGAGAGCTGCTTTGTCCTTCCCTATGTCGCACTTCCATTTCCAGCTGTCCTTCTCGGCATCATATTTGCAAATTCTATGTGCGGAGCAAACGTCTTCAATCGGGTCATATCTCAATTCAACTATGCCCTTGAGCTTCTTCTTCGCCCTGTCTGTCGGAACCTCATAGAGTTCGAAGACATAGTCTATATTGCTGTACAGCTGCGATATCGTCGCATTTTGGTCACCGCCGTATTTTGTCACAATTTCCGTCGCCATTTTGTACGGAAAGTTGATTGCTGAATTGTCATGTATTGTACACTTGCAACGCCTCGTTCCCATATTGGTGATTCCGAGAAAAAACTTATATTCCGCCGCGCTCCTGACCTCGGACAGTATGATGTAATTCGAGTCGAGCCTCTTTAGGCTTTTTTCGGCTTGTTCCAATCTGTTTTCGTCCGCAATTATTTGAATAAGCGGGCCGTCTGTTATATCGGCATAATTCGTCTCCTCGTCAGACGAAACGGTCGTCCCCTCAAGCGTAGGGTCTTCATACCTTTGCCATACCTGCAAAAAAGTCGATTTGCCCGAACGAACCTCCCCGCAAAAGAATATATTCGGTCCCAGTTCCACAAGCAGTCTGAACATCTCGCAGCATTCATGAGGGAAGGTCCCGTATGATGCCAACCTCTCAAACGTCAGGTTTTCCGGTTCGGACAGAAGGTATTTACGGAACACAAGGACATCCTGCCCCGGATATGTAAAGTCGCCGCTCATAAGAGTAGCCCTTATGTGTTTGCCGTCCTCGCGCAGCATATATACTTCGTTATGCCCCGCCTCAAGCCTCTCCTTAGGATAGCTCATCAGAAGGTTTCTCCTAAGCTGTTCTCTCCTCTCTAAAGTTATACTCTGAGGCTGTTTGACCGACTTCCCGTCTATCAGGCAATATATTTCATCCCCTATCACCTTAAGAGAAGACGAAGCACGATACTCCTCCGTGTAATCGTTAACCCAAGGGGTCAGCCCCGCGAATCCGTAAAGCTCCGAAAAAACCGCATCCCCTATATCCCTGTAGTATTCCGGATAGTCCGCATAGAGAAGGTTCAATCTGCCGAGTGCGGATTTTATCTTCTCCTTATAGAGTTTCACATAACTGTACTCTCCGATTATCGCTTTTTTCTGTACTTCAGTCTCCCGTGTTTTTTCCGCATCGCTGAGTTTTTCAAACTCCCCGTCTAAATGCCTCTTCACCTTTTCAAGTACTTCCCTGAATTGCTCCTTGTTGTTTCCTGCTGTAAGCTGCATTTCTGCGCCGCATTCACTTTCTGTTTGTTCCGTCATCCTTTGCTGTATTACACTGATATTATTATATTCTTTGCTCTGTAAAGTACCGCGAAATTCGCTCAGAAAATCATCGATATAGAATTCTCCGGCATTCGTTATTTTGTCTTCGTCCTCATATAATTCGACTTGCCTGTTTTTTTCATATAGATACATATCTCCACCCGCCATATCAGCCATCTGTAATATCAACTATCTGTTATCTATATTTATCCTACCTGTCTATGTTTATTCAATCCGTCAATAAAACCATATAGAACAATAAATGCAACATAAATTTCATCAATTAACGTCACATCAGTCTGTCTGTTATTTGCGCTATCTCTTTCTTGAAAGTCCGGCTAACCTTGCTCAATGTCTGATTCATGACTTCGCATGCGGAGCCTGAAGCCGCCTCGTGTATCCGGCTAACTTCCATTCCGAACAATTCTCTTGTGTTATTTATGTTATATGCATTTTCTCTGCCGTTCACCTTGTTCAGTATTATTTCTCTGTCTTCACACATAGCTCCCGAGATGGTTACAAGGAGTATCTCCGAAAGGACGCCGAACCTTGAAAAAGCCCTTGCTTTCGGGGTCAGCAGGAAAAAACATTTCTCCGCAGCGAGCAATGCTCCGACGGGAAGCGGATACTGATAATTATGTCCTCCGTCTATTATCATGTAATCATAGTCTTTTTTTGTCAGCTCAATCAGTCTGTCAAAAAATCCTTTGGGGTTCAGGAGTCTCTTGATTCTAAGCGGCCTCATTATACCCTTGATGTAACTGAGTCCGCCCTCTTTTGAAACCACATGTTTTATATCTTTTTCATCGAAGTCTCCTATATCTATAAGGTCATCGATTCCGGCTTTTACTGTATCAGAGCCCTGAACATAGCAATCAAACATCTCGGAGGACGCAAATACCGTGAGAACTCGAATCCCTCTCTGAACAAGCTCTTCCGCCACGCTCTGTGCAATCATAGTCGTGCCGACTTTCGCTTCCGCCCCGAAAAAAGTAATCACTTTCATAGCTTAACCTGCCTCTCACTTCCCGGTATCTCAATTATATGCGACGGTCAGCCCCTCATTTTCCGATAAGAATTGAGATAGTTTAATTATTTCCGTTTCGTTTAACTTTATCTCTATGGTTTCGATGCGAGCTCCTGTTTCCTCTTCAAAATCTTCGCAGCCTGCTGCCGTTTCTCTCGTTCCATCCATCGTCCTAAGGACAACTGTATCCAAGACGCATGAATCCCCTGCATATATATAAATCCTGTCACCTTTTTTAATCGATCTCGGATAAGCCGCGAGTTTGTTCGTTTCCAGTGAAAAAACAAACTCTCCCGACTCTTCATCAACACCCTCTTCTTCCCGCAAAAAATATTCTCCGAAGAGCTCCGTATCCGCATGTATATACTGCACGCTCACCATTCCTGCAAGATTCTCCGCCTGCTGCAGAGACATGGCATCCATATTCGGCAGATACACACTCTTTTTCGAAAGCATATCGGAAGTAATCTCCGTATGCGGCCGAACATCCCTGTTGAGCACCAATATATCCGAAAACAGCAGCTTTTCCCTGCCGAGCGTTTCCCAATATATGATGCCGCTTATAGCTGTTATCATTACAAAAATGCCTATGACCGTTTTTTTCATATTTCGACTTCTCCTCTTTTTTTATCTGCCGTGACAATACATATATTTTCTATGCTGCAAAAGTTCATAGTGATTTTTTCCAAAAAATTCTCGTCTATTGTTAGACTTTTTATATTGCAGTTCAAGATAGAATATCCGTCCGTTTTCTCTACAGACTTCTCAAACCAATCCGCCTCGCTGTTCTTTTTGCAGCTTTCACCTATGCAGCATTCATTTCCGACTGTTATGGCTTCTGCCCTTTTTTCAGTTACATCTCCATATTCCGGTCTTTCTGCAGAATCGGTCTCTTCTCTTATTATCTCCGACCTTTCATTAAATTCTTCCCCTGAAGATTCTTCATATCCTCCCCCGAATTCCTTATCTTCAGCCTCCAATATCTCCGTCCTGTAATCTTCAGGAAATTCCATATTATTTTTTTTAATGTAAGGAAAAACGGACTCCTGAAGTTCCGGTT
The DNA here is from genome assembly GCA_964345365.1 of uncultured Oscillospiraceae bacterium. Taxonomy (GTDB): domain Bacteria; phylum Bacillota; class Clostridia; order Peptostreptococcales; family Anaerovoracaceae; genus RUG754. The sequence goes on along the minus strand of CAYFQR010000009.1, from coordinate 23,556 downwards.
TACTCTTATCTCCTTTTTTCTTCATTGAAGCAAATAAAAAAACTGCAAGTATTATGATACCGGCAGCAATTATGCCCAGCATTATGTATTGTTTCATTCGATTTCCTCTCTTCAAGATATATTTGTATTTAATGCACCTATGCAATATATGTCAATTATTCGCCATGTATTTTAAAACTCAGCGTTTGCTATACCTTCCGCTTATTTCTCAGATTAAGCAGTGCATCTTTCAATTCCGTTAAATTCCGCTTATTTCTCAAATAAAGCAACGCATTTTTCATTCCAGTTACATTTTGATACCTCATCAAGGGTTCCTTCTCAACGGCCTTTCTCAGTATCATACTGAAATCCCTCGATATTAAACCTCCTCCGAAAAGTTTCGACGCTCTTAATGCGGTTTTCCCAAGTGAATATATATCGCTTCTGCAATCTACTCTTCCCTTGAAATGTTCAGGCGAAGCATAATAGCCCGTACCCTCAGAAATATAATCGGAGCTTCGGTATACAGCAGACCCGAAGTCAAGGAGACTTATTTCACCGTTTCCTCTCAGCATGATATTGCTCGGTTTGATATCGCGGTATACTATGGTTTCGCTTCTGTTATGAAGATATTCAAGCGTCGAGCAAAGCTTGATCATCACATCTATAAGTGTCGCTTCATCAATCCCGCCTTTCCTCACGGTTTCCTCCCATAAAGTTATGCCGGCAATATATTCCGTTATAAGAACAATTCTCTCCTTATCTTCCAAAAGTTTGTGAAACTTGGGGATGTTCGGATGATTCAGGATTTTAAGAATTTCGCCCTCGTTAACAAGCTTTTTTCTCCATGCAGCTATATTGTTGTTACTGCCCGAATATACTTCTTTTAATGCATATTTAACGCCGGTCTCCTTTTCTCTTACGAGATATACCCTGCCGATTCCGCCGCTTCCTATGAGCCTGACCGGCGAGTACCTACACTCTACCATCGTCCTCAAATCCATCGTTAACCTCCACCGTATAAAAGCATACTGCTGATAATATATTGACGGTTCACCTCAGATAATATGTTACGCGTATTCCGGCCAATATGCATATACACTCAGGTTATGTGTCAAGGTCATTCTCCGCCGTTCATGAAGCGATAATTTCTATTGGCAAACCTGATTATTTGTCTGTGTTTCAATTCAGTGAAACTGTCCTTGGGCAGCCTGATAAGCGTGGGGTTCCTGCCGTCTTCATTTAGAAAAAAGCTGCCGTTTGTGGATATGTCTTTTAGAGCGTATTGTCCGTCTATGATGTCGATTACGGCGTGATTTCTTGATATATAGCTGCTGCTTTCTTCATCTCCAATTACTAAATCGCAATTCACCGAAGCCCCAACAATAATCGGCGTCTTATCAATAAAGTGAATATCGCCGTTTGAAAGGTTTTCGAGATAAGGGCGAACCCTGTCCATATTTTTCATGCTGTTTTGATTCGGACAAGCTCTACTTTCGCCGCCTGTCACATTATTTTCTTTTAACGGAACATCGACAAAATCGGGCTCTTTCAAAAAATCGGCAAAATTAAATCCTTTTCCTGTCTCCTTCATTTTTCACTCCTCGCCACTTGTTGCCATATTAAAAGCCCCTTCTAATACTTAAATTTCAGTACTCAAAAGAGGCTTTCAGCTCATTTATTAATTATTCGGCTCATTATTAACCGAGCTCACAGTTTATTTAGTCCTGTCCCGCTCGGTAAGGTTTATTTTCGGCTCATTCTATCTGTCTTAATTTACATCTCTCGGCAAGTGCCGAGCCGATTGCCGTGCCGTATTCTCCTTGTTCCGGAATGATAAAATTATATTCTTCGTACATGCCTTTTATCATCTCCGTAACCGTTACACACTCAGGGTCATTCGTGAGAGCACCTATCAGAACAAAGTCCTTGATAGACGACTTGTGAGCAATCAAAGCACCTGTCTGGCATGTGGCTTCGATAACCATGTGGACTATGCCCGCAGCCTTGTCCTCAGAAGATGCTCTTGATGATATTTTACCGAAATTGGATGCGGTGACTGAAGCATCAAGGCCGGGTCTCGGCCCTGAGGATATGTCTCCTACCCTTAAATCGACATTCCCGACATCGCCTTGTGCGGCCAGTTCCTGAATCTTGTCGATATCGTTTGTGGACAGCATTATTTTAGAAAGCCCGATAATCGTGCCGCCTCCTATACCTATGCCGCCGAGATGCTGAGGTTTGCCGTTTTTAACACCTACATAAGATGTGCCGGTACCCATACTTATTACCATAAATTCATCGATATCGCCTGCAAAATATCCGCCTCCGAGGCCGTTTGCAGTAAACTCGTCCACCTTGTAAGTAGGAAGTCCGTAAATCGGTTGGCTTACCTGTGATGAACCTACGCCGGTAAGATTTACCTGCTGTACATCTGATAACTCAAGTTTATTATCATAGAGAAATTTACCGAAGGCCCCAAAGAGTGAAGCAATCGGGTTGCTTGCCACAATCTGAACCGGTATAAGCATTTCTCCACCTCTGAAGCCGACTATCTTAGTAGTACTTCCTCCAATATCAATTCCAACTACAATACTCATCAAAATCTCCCAATATCATATTATCATATAGAAATATCCTTTTCAGCACAATGACAAAATTCGATTGCACTGTATTTTCGACAATCATGAATGTAAAAGCATTTCGGTTTTTGTCTATTAAATGTTTTGCATAGCGTCGAGTATCGTTATCTCCTCATCGGCAGATTTTTCGCTGTCGGCTTCGTTGCGATACTTTTTCATTATGTCGGCAAATATCTCTGCGGTCGACGGCGGAGTATAGCTTATGCAGTCAGCTCCCGCTTCAATCGTTCTTAATATCGTCTCCGCGGTCGGCCCGCCGGTTGCTATAATAGGAACATTTTTGTACGTTTCTTTGATATGCCTTACTATTTCCGGTGTTTTCACCGATGCGGATATATTCAAAATATTCGCACCTGCCGCAAGCCTTGCTCCTATATCTACATTATCGCCGACAACAGTCGCAACGATAGGTATATCCACAGCTTCCGCTATCATACTTATGTTTTCGTTGGTAACGGGTGCATTGACAACCACGCCCCATGCACCTGTCGCTTCGGCGTCCTTTGCTATTGCGGCCGACCTGGCGCCTGCGGTGATACCTCCGCCTACTCCCGCGAATACGGGCATTGGTGCAACATTAATTAATGATTGCGTTATAATCTGTTGAGGTGTAAAAGGGTATACCGCAAGTACGGCGTCAGCATTACAGCTTCTGATTATAGCAATATCGGTGGTGAAAATCAACGACTTGATTCTACGTCCCATGACAACGATGCCCCTTGATTTATATATTTCCTTGGGCATTTCGAGATATTTCGACCTGAGCTTTCCTTCTACCCTTGGCAATTCTTTTTTATCCATCTCTTAAAATTCCTTTATTTTAAGTTCAGCGTACTTATATATTCCGTCAAAAGAAACTTTAATTTCACCATCTCTTAGATTTACTACTTTTTTCGTGCCGGTATCAAAGTTGAAAGTAATTGATTTGCTTGAAAAAGCGTCAAGATTTATTTTAGTATCTATGAAATCCTGTTTGGCGACTAATTTTCCGTTCACCGAAACCGAGATAGTTATGAGCTTAAAACTCTCCGTGTAAAGCTCATTGTCGTTTACAATAACAGCTTCATAGTAAAGCTTGCCGTCCTTGTAGCCAAGGCTCTTATCCAGCAAGCGAAGTTCCCCTTCGGCGCTGTCGGTATATTCAACCTCCGGTGTATATACTCTGGCGTTTGCAGTGAGGAACGTAGCTGTCTTTTCACTCTTTTGGCCTATATATGTTTTACCGTCCGAATTGATATATGTAGCAATCTTATATGTGTATTTTTTATCAGGGGTAAGTTTCCTGTCTCTCCAAACCGTTACATCGTTTCCCGTTATGGTTTTAATTAAAACATACTTACGTTTGGCGCTGTTCCATTTGTAGATTCTGTATCCGTCAACATCCTCAACCTTCTCCCACATAAGCTTCAGCACAGTCGAGGACGTTGTAAGTTTTGCCTCGAGTTTCGGGATTAAAAGTTTCGCTCGGATAGCGGCTTCGCGACTTACCTCCACTTCCCTGCTCTCAATTACTTCACCCAAAATATTTTTTATGTTAATTTTGGTTTTGCCGGATTTTTTGCCGTATACAAAATATTCTTTTTCGGCTTCTCCGTGGAGCTTAACTTCAGCTATCTCCGTATTGCTTGAATCAATTATGTAGTTGTTGGCATGTTCCTCAGTAAGCCCGAGCGCTTCCGCACTTCCGAGCGGAACAACAAGCTTCATGTCCGGAAGCAACCCCTCATCAACCTGTTCTACGTCTGTTCCCGTTGCCGGACTGCCGTCGGTAAGTGTTTCCGCACCGGCAAATCCAATTGTAGAAAAAACAAGCAGTGCCGAAAGTAAAATGCTGAATCCTATATGTTTCTTTCTCATAATTTCCCCTCCGTTATATCACGAATTAAAAGTGAATTAAATGTTTACTATAACTAAAATTGGTATCCCATAAGGGAGTTGAACCCTTGTCTTCAGATTCGGAATCTGATACTCTATCCGTTGAGCTAATGGGACACATATGCAGGAGCAGCTGATTTCATATAAGGATTGCAGAGCAAAGCGATGCAATTATTATATCATGTTTACATGATATAATTCAGCCA
>CAYFQR010000009.1:0-18754 GCA_964345365.1 uncultured Oscillospiraceae bacterium | reverse complement strand
TGTGCGATTTTGCTGAGCTTGCGAAAGCAAATGTCGCACGGCGATATGATTTCATATAATGATTGCAGAGCAAAGCGATGCAATCATTATATCATGTTTACATGATATAATTCAGCCATGTGCGATTTTGCTGAGCTTGCGAAAGCAAATGTCGCACGGCGATATGATTTCATGTAATGATTGCAGAGCAAAGCGATGCAATCATTATATCATAGAGAACTGCTTGTTTTCAAGACGTGTTTTAGCGCTCTCTATGGCAACTTCACTGCTGTCCGCACATATCCATTTCCTGCGGTTTCGCTCGCATACAGCCGCGAGAGTAGCGGAGCCGCAGAAGAAATCCGCTACAGTATCCCCTTCCTGTGAACCTGCAAGCACTATTCTTTCAAGGAGCGCCTCCGGTTTCTGTGTAGCATAACCGGTTCGCTCTCTTGATGTGCGTCCGACCATATCTATCCGCCATACGTCCTTCATATTCACCATGGTGTACCAGCCCAGCTCATCCTGATATTCCTTGACACCCTTAAATCTATAAGGCTTGAATTCACGATTGTATGACTTCTCTTTAGGTACATCTATATAGTACTTGCTCGTCTTCGCGTATAACAAAATCGTGTCGTGTTTCCTCGCAAAATGTGATTTTGATGAACCGCCCGACTTATAATTCCAAATTATCTCGTTTACGAAGTTCTTCTCGCTGAATATCTCATCCAGCAGCACCTTGACGTAATGGACTCCGTGCCAATCTAAATGCACCCAAATCGTTCCCTTGTCCGAAAGCAAATCACGCATAAGCATAAGCCTCGTTCCGAGCATCGTGAGATACTCTCCCATACCCTCATTCCAAACGTCTTCGTATGCCCGCTTCTTAACTTTTTGTTCACTTCCCGATTCATCTTTTACCTTGATAATCGCATCATAATTGGCTTTTGAGAAAAAAGGAGGGTCTATATATATTTGGTCAATCTTTCCGGCCATATCCTCATCTTTAAGAAGATATTTCATCACATCACGATTATCACCGAAAAACAGCCTCCCGCCCTCCGTGCTGAGCTTGTCAAAACATTCAGGTAGAAGAAATCTTTTTTTGTTGTATTCTCTTTTTGATGCGGTAATTATCTTACCGAAGTTCCTAAGTAAACTCATTTGTGCCTCCTCCTGCCTACCAGTACCGGTATCAAATCTTTTCTTTCCGCTTTTTCGAGCGCCTTTATAACAATTTTTCTGTTCTCAGGCTTATTGAAATGCATCAGAGCCCGCTGCATCCTCTTTTCTTCAATATCCTTAGGCACATAGACTTCTTTCATAGTTAACGGGTCTAATCCCGTGTAATACATGCAGGTTGACATCGTTCCCGGAGTAGGATAGAAATCCTGAACCTGATCGGGCACAAAGCCGTATTCCTTTAGAAACAGCGCCAAGTCAACGGCATCAGTGAGTGTCGAACCCGGATGTGAAGATATAAGGTACGGTATCAGATATTGCTTAAGACCGAGCCTCTTATTCATCTTTTCGTACTTGTCGACGAAGCCCATAAACACGCTCTTTTCAGGTTTCCTCATGTAATAGAGAACCTTATCCGATATATGCTCCGGAGCAACTTTTAGTGTGCCCGAAACATGATATTTACAGAGCTCCTCAATGAAACCGTCTGCGTTTTTATCCGCCATGAGATAGTCATATCTTATACCGGAGCGTATGAAAACTTTTTTAACTCCCTTGATTCCCCTGACTGCTCTGAGAAGCCTCAGGTAATCACTGTGGTCTACAGTCATAGCTTTGCAGACATCAGGATACATACAGTCCTTATCAGCACATATGCCTTTAGTCAGCTGTTTCTCGCAGCTCGGATGTCTGAAGTTGGCAGTCGGCCCTCCGACATCATGAATATATCCCTTGAAATCATTTTTTTTAGTAAGATTCTCACATTCCTTGACTATGCTGTCTATCGAGCGTGAGCGTAGCTGCCTTCCCTGATGGTAGGTAATTGCACAAAAGCTGCAACCTCCGAAACATCCTCTCGAGCTTACCACACTGAACTTAATCTCCTTAAACGCCGGGATTCCGCCTGCCTCATCATAAGAAGGATGCCACTCCCCTTCAAAAGAAAGTCCATATATGTCATCAAGTTCTTCCCTCTCAAGAGGCGGCTGAATAGGATTCTGGACCACGTATACAGTATCCGTATATTTTTCCACGAGAGTCTTCGCACTCAAAGCATCCATATTCTCGTGTTGAAGCCTGAATGAATGTGCATAAGCCTTCTTCGAGACACATATTTCATCGTATGAAGGGAGATGAATGAGGTGTTTTTTTATTTCGGGGTCGGCAGGTGAAAAAACACTGTCTAAACGGTTCTTGTCCGTAGAGTAGCAGGTTCCTCTAATCCATGTGATATCCTTTACATCTATACCGCTGTCGAGCGCTTCCGCAATCTCGAGCACGGCCCTCTCGCCCATGCCGTACATGAGGAGGTCCGCCTTGGAGTCAAGGAGTACAGAGCGCCTGACGCTGTCGGACCAATAGTCATAGTGCGCAAGGCGTCTTAGCGATGCCTCAAGGCCTCCGATTATAACGGGAACGCCCTTGTACGCTTCTTTCGCGCGATTTGAATAAACTATGACCGCCCTGTCGGGACGCTCCCCCGTTTTGCCGCCCGGCCCGTATTCGTCAACCCTTCTCTTTTTCTTAAAAACGGAATAGTTGTTTACCATCGAGTCCACAACTCCCGAGTTAATCAAAAAACCCAAACGCGGCCTCCCGAATCTTCTGAAATCATCGGCAGACCTGTAGTCAGGGCGAGCGAGTATGGCGACCTTGTAGCCGTATCTTTCGAGAAGCCTTCCTATTATAGCCGTACCGAAAGAATGATGGTCAACGTAAGCGTCTCCTGTGACTATGACGAAATCGACCTCCTCCCAGCCCCTCTGTTTCACATCTTTCATATTTATAGGTAAAAACATATTTTTATTATACACTTGAAAAAAGCGCTCCGCAAGTAGATTAGCGGAGCGACAGTTTAACATCATATCCGTCAGCGCTTATGTCATAGACGAAACAGGATGATAGCAAAGAACTTCTTATTTTTCCTAAATATCTGAGACCGTCTTTATCGTAAATACCGATAAAATTTTCATTTCCGCCGTCTTCCGAGATGCTGAGATAATTAGTACATGCTCCGAGCTTCCCGTCCTTAAATACAAAGGCCGCTCTCAAAAATCCACCTACAAACAAATTAAGTACTGCTTGGACTGTCGCCATAATTAAAAGCACCGCTAAAATCTTTTTGAATGTCAGCCTTATATACAATGTAAGCACGGATAAATAATCGTTTTTCATAATACATTCCCCCAATACTTTTCGATTAATCTCTTCGTGTCCTCAAGTGACAACCCCATTTGTCTTACAGATTTCACTATATAGCCTATGTGTTCTTCGACGATTTCTCTCTTAAGCTCTGCTCTTTTCTCTTCCGTAACCTTAATCAAACTCTTTGCCCCCATGCTTGAGATAACAACCCCCTCATCCTCAAGAACCTTGAATGCTTTCTGAACCGTATTCGGATTGATGCCGAGAAGTGCAGAAAGCATTCTTCTCGACGGAAGTTCGTCGCCGTCCCTTATAAGCCCCGAGGCAATTTGCCGCTTCAGATAGTATATTATCTGAAGGTAAACCGGTATTCCCTCTTCAATTTTGAAGTCCGTGAATTCAATCATTTCTTATTCCTCATATATATCAAAACCCCTATTCCGCAAACTGTATCACTCCAATAATACAGTTTTTGTCAATACAGAATCCAAAATGTTTTCCATATTTTTTGATTACACACATTTCTCCTATGTTTACAACCATAGGGTGCTGTGGTATATATGTAAATAATATAGTTAAAACGTTTTTCGAAAGGAAATTACATACATGGAACAGTTAATTACTTTAATGATACCTTTTTTCGGCACTATGCTGGGTTCGGCATCGGTATTCTTTCTAAAGGGCAGCATACCGCAAAAAACACAAAAAGCCCTATTGGGCTTCGCTTCGGGTGTTATGATAGCCGCATCGGTCTGGAGTCTTCTCATCCCTTCTCTTGAAATGGCGGAGGAGCAAGGCGGCGCATCATGGGTTCCCGCAGCGGTCGGTTTTTTGCTGGGTATAGGCTTCTTGCTTTTAATGGATGAGCTTATCCCTCACCTTCACGTCAACAGTGAAAAGCCTGAAGGACTTAAGTCCGGACTTTCGAAGTCAACTATGCTGCTTCTTGCGGTAACGCTCCATAACATACCCGAAGGTATGGCGGTCGGCGTAGCATTCGCGGGTGCTTCTTCCGGAGGCTTCGGCATGAGTGCGACCGCCGCACTCGCGCTGTCTCTTGGAATCGCAATGCAGAACTTCCCTGAGGGTGCGATAATCTCAATGCCGCTCAAAGCGGAAGGCATGAGCAAATTTAAAGCTTTCATATTTGGAACCCTCTCGGGTGCGGTGGAGCCGGTCGCCGCCTTCCTTACCGTACTTTTCGCGGGATATGCCATAGCCGTCCTTCCTTATCTCCTCGCATTTGCTGCAGGTGCGATGATATATGTGGTAATCGAGGAGCTCATACCTGAAGCACAGGCTGAGCCGCACAGCAATATCGGAACTATTGCCGCAGCGCTCGGTTTCGTTATTATGATGGTACTTGATGTTGCCCTGGGATAAATGAAAAAACCTCTCGCACAGTTACCCCAAAAAGCGTCCGATATTTTAAGGTCAGCCCATTTCCGCGAGAGGTTTTTTATTGCTATCTCTGTCCCTTGTCGTAAGGTATTCCTTCCGCCTTCGGAACTCTGGAGTTCTTTGAGGTGAATGCCAGAACTATCAAGGTGATGAGATATGGAAGTATTCGATATACATACGGACTTACTCCGATTTCGGAAAGCATATATCTGCCGTCCCCGTTTATGTCGAGCGTCGCATAAACCGCTGCTGTACACTTGAATAGACCGAAGATTATCGAGCCGGCTGCAATATTAAGCGGTGTCCAGTTACCGAATATCATTACGGCAAGAGCAAGGAAACCGTAACCTGCAACTTCTCCCGTTGAAGACATGTTCGATACGGTAAGTGCGAAAGTAAATCCTCCAACGCCTGCCAAAAACCCGGAAAGTGCAACTCCCAAGTATCTCATCTTGTAGACATTGATTCCGAGCGAGTCGGCGGCATGAGGATTCTCACCGCATGATCTGAGTCTAAGTCCCGTCTTGGTCTTATAGAGAAATATCGAAACAATAATAAAGATTATGATGCATACATAGGTTACAGGATATACTTTGTTTATGAAAAGGTCAAAGATTCCCCAGCTGTGATCTTTCGGGAGTCCGAAAGTCGACGGCTTAATCATAAACCAGCCTGCAGCTCCTCCCTTTGACATTCCGAGAGTACTCTGCTGAGCTATCATGTATATGAAGAACATTACCGCTGCAGGTGCAATCATGTTTAATGCGGTTCCGCCTATTGTCTGGTCGGCTTTAAGTGTTATAGCGGAAAAGGCCAGAAGCATTGAGAACAGTGTCCCGCATATACCTGAAAGGAATAATGAGAGCAGCATTATAATCTGTCCCTGTCCCTCCGTCATGCCCATATCCTGAAACATCCTTACGAAAATCACTCCGGTGAAAGCTCCGAATATCATGATTCCTTCAAGAGCGAGGTTGATGGTTCCCGAGCGCTCCGAACAGACTCCGGCGAGCGCTACAATCATAAGCGGTACCGCATATAGCATTGTCTGCTGAATTAAAAATGTCATCCTTCACTTCCTCCTTCCTGTTCTACAGTATTAAATATTTTTACGGGTTCTCCGTCAACATTGTCAGATTCTTCGTTAGCATTAACCGCGCTGTTGTCTCTTGATTTTATCCTCTTGGCGAGCATACCTCTGAACAGCATTGAGAACGCCGAGAGATAAACTATTACCGCTATGATTATATCGGAAATATATTCATTATATGCGGTCAGGTATTTTAGCTGCAATCCGGAAATATTCAGCATCGACATAAAAATTCCGGTGAATACCACGCCTATCGGATGATTCGTTGCGAGCAGTGCTACAGGGATACCGTTAAAGCCTTCTGCCGGGAGCCTCTGGTATGTCGACCAGTAGAACTCGGTATTTCCGGAGAGGTAGTAGAGTGAAGCTCCCGCAGCTGCCAAGCATCCTGCTATAACCATTGACAGAACTATGTTTCTCTTATCGTTTATTCCGGCATATTTAGCCGAGTGTCTGTTGGTACCGCAGGCTCTGAGTTCATATCCGAAGGTGGTCTTTGTCATCATCACCCACATGAGCACCGCTATTATACATGCTATCCATATACCGCCGTTTGCCTGTGATTTGGGAAAGATGACATCCGTAAATAATTTAGGGGTTACAACGCCTACATTTTTTAACGGGATGATATAGCCTATCTTGCCCCCCTCGGCGGAGTTCTTAAATGTGTCATGGTTATCGAACCACCAGGTCACAAGGTTTGCAGCTATCCAATTCGTCATTATGCATGTGATAACTTCGTTTATGTTTAGAAGCGCCTTAAATATTCCCGGTATCGCTCCCCAGAGTCCTCCTAAAATCATACCGGTAAGAAATGCCGCTATCCAGGCAATAAACGGATGAACCCCCGCCCGGCCGAGCCAAAGCCCGACTGAAAGAGTGCCCGCCGTTCCCATAAGATACTGACCGGCAGCTCCTATATTAAACAGACCTGTCTTAAAAGCAACAGCGACAGAAAGTCCCGTCATTATAAGGGGCACCGCACGGAAAAGCATATTTCCCATGTTCACGGCATTGAATCCGAATGATAAATCGCCTCCGTCTCTGCCTGTGGAAAGAACCCCGAGCATTACGAGTCTCACACCGTCCCATATCCCCTTCGTTGAAATATTGGTTTTAACAAGACCGACGATTACGATCAGAAGCGCACCGACCGCCATACCTATCAGGATGGAAATGAGGGCGGAATATACACCGATTGCACCGTCACTTTTGTACCATTTTGTTTTACCGGTACCCGGCTCTAATCTCAGCATATTATATGTCCTCCTTTTCCTGACGTTTTGCACCGGACATATAAAGCCCGAGTTCATCAGGCGTAGTTTTTTTCGGGTCGAGTTCCCCTACTATCTCGCCTTCATACATGACAAGTATTCTGTCGCTCAGACCTATAACCTCATCAAGTTCAAGCGACACCAGAAGGACTGCGTGCCCCTTGTCTCTATCTTCGATAAGCTTCTTATGTATATATTCTATCGCACCGACATCAAGTCCTCTCGTAGGCTGTACCGCTATGAGAAGCGGCTCGTTTCTATCGAGTTCTCTTGCTATGATGGCTTTTTGCTGGTTGCCTCCCGACATGGAACGCGTCATGGTAACGGGGCCCTGACCCGAACGGATGTCATATTCGTCTATGAGCTTGTTTGCATACTTTCGAACTTCGTCAAATCTGATAAATCCGGCATTCTGAAAACGCGGCTCATTATATTTCTGGAGAACCAGGTTTTGTTCTAAGGTATATCCTAAAATAAGTCCGTGTTTATGTCTGTCTTCAGGTATATGCGACATACCGGCAAGCGACCTTTTTCTTACGGAGGCTTTTGAAATATCCTGTCCCATGAGCTCGATTTTACCGGCACTCGCTTTTTCAAGTCCCGACAGACCGAACACAAGCTCGGTTTGACCGTTTCCGTCTATTCCCGCAATGCAAACTATCTCACCGCTCCTTACTTCAAATGATACGTTCTTTACCGCATCATTCTTTTGGAGTTTTGACGGGACGGTAAGTCCTTCTACCTTAAGAACCGTTTCTCCCGGCTCGACATCATCTTTGATGATTTCAAGCTGAACAGGTCTTCCCACCATCATGTTTGAAAGTTCCTGTTTGTTTGTGGACTTGGTCTCTACGGTTCCTACGTACTTGCCCTTGCGAAGAACCGTTACCCTGTCGGAAACAGCCATGATTTCGTTTAATTTATGTGTGATGAAAAGGATCGACTTGCCCTCACGTGCAAATCCCCTCATTATTTCCATGAGTTCATCGATTTCCTGCGGAGTAAGTACGGCTGTAGGTTCGTCAAAGATAAGGATTTCGTTATCTCTGTAAAGCATCTTCAGTATCTCTACCCTCTGCTGCATTCCAACTGTAATATCCTCTATCTTGGCATCTACATTTACATTCAGCCCGTATTTTTTTGAAAGTGCGAGCACCTTGTCTCTCGCCTCTTTTTTCTTTAGGAAACCTAATTTTCCGGTCGTCTCCGCACCCAATATGATATTATCAAGTACCGTAAAAACATCAACCAACTTAAAGTGCTGATGCACCATCCCGATTCCGAGTGCGTTGGCATCGTTGGGGTTATTTATATTAACGACCTGTCCTTCTTTTTTTATTTCCCCCTGCTCCGGCTGATAAAGCCCGAACAGTACACTCATCAAGGTGGATTTTCCCGCGCCGTTTTCTCCGAGGAGTGCGTGAATCTCACCTTTTTTTAATTGAAGCGTAATGTCATCATTCGCAACAATTCCCGGGAATTCTTTGCGAATGTGGTTCATTTCAATTACATAATCCGACATAATCTATCCTTCTTGTTAATAATTGTAAAAATAAGGGGGAATCGCTTCCCCCTTATTAAGAAGGTTAAAATCTTTAACCGTCCTGTCTTTTTAGCTGTTAAATTAGCTGACAAAAGTCATATTTGCGAGACCTGCCGTGCTTGGGTCACTGATTTCAGGGTTATTGTCGATTGTAACTTCGCCGTTCATAACTTTATCGAAGAGCGCGTTGTATTCATCGAGAGTCCATGTTTCAAGAGTCCAAGGGTCCGTAGGGATTCCAACCGCGTCATCAGCAGCTCCGTAAACCTTGCTGCCGCTGAGCATTCCGTTTGCATAGAAGTCTGCAAGTGAAAGCTGAACGGACTGTGCAAGTCCTTTGGTAGCGGAAGTGATAACAGTGCCGGAAAGTCCTGACTGGTCTGTGTCAACGCCTATTATCTTGCCGTCTGCAGCTTCTGCAGCAGCGAAACCGGAGTTACTCATTGTACCGCCGCAAACAAATATAGCTTCCGTTCCTGCATTGTACCAGCCTGCAAGCATAGCCTGTAAGTCATCGGATGCGCTGAACTGTGAGCCGTATTCCCAGGAATATCTCATTTCTACTGTCACGCCCTTATCTGCTGCGGCATCGTTAGCACCCTGGCAGAATCCGTATCCGTACTTGTTGCAAGCAGGGTTTGAACCGCCGCCACCGCCTGAGAATCCGAGCTTGGTGTAGCCGTCCATAACAGTAGCATAGCCTGCAAGATAGCCTGCCTGCTCTTCCTGATATGATACGCCGATGACGTTAGGAAGTCCGGTATCCCAACCGTCGATGAATATGAACTGTACGTCAGGATATAAAGGAGAAACCGTTGAAATGGCTGTTATCTGCAAGAATCCCGGAGCAACAATCGCCTCTGCGCCTGCTTCACAAGCGTCAGTCATAGCTTTGATTCTGTCTTCGTCAGTTGCGTTTGAACCGTTTGCAGGCTGATAATACTTGTATGTCTTACCGTTTTCGTGAGCATACATCTTGCAGCCGTTCCAGGTAAACTGGTTGAATGAACCGTCCTTTAACTGACCTACGTCCGTTACCATGGCAATCTGGTAAGTTCCGTCTTCCGATTCGCAGTTATCATCAATATCATCAAAAGAAACTGCTGTTGTGGTGTCATCTCCACCTTCCGTACCTGCAGTATCGCCGCCGCAAGCGGAGAAAGTGAATACTACAGTCAAGCATAATAGTAATGCTAATAATCTTTTCATTTTTTCCCTCCTAAATGAAATAAGCAATATTGTTATTTTATTATAAACTATTTCGCAGCAATATTAAAGTCTTTTTTGTATTTTTAGTGAACTTTTTCACGAAAATGACACAATCGATTCAATCCCTTATAAGTTTCTTAATAAACCACTCCATTACGACCGCCGTGAGGCCCCATATCACTTGTCCGTCAAAATGCCAAAAATATATGTCCTGATAAGCTTTTCTCCACTTATATTCCGGATTGATATTATGCTTTGAATACGGGAATCCGGTATCATCCTGTATTATCTCACCCTTAAAATAATCGGGTTCGTTTTCCAAAAAGAAAGACATTGGAACCGTGAAAACCTCGGAAACCTCATTTTCCGCCAATTTCAGTTTATCTTTATAGTCCTTCGGCAGCACGCCGACAACCGTATTCATCCTTATCCTGTTAACCTCAAGGACGGAGTCGAATCTCCCGAGTATTTTAATTTCTTCTCGCGGGATTCCTATTTCTTCCTCAGTTTCTCTTAATGCCGCTTCAATCGGAGTTTCGCCTTCTTCGATTCTGCCTCCCGGAAAACAAACATCTCCCGCCTGTCTTATATCGCTGCCTCTCACTTCGAAAAGAACGCTCTCCTCATCCTGTATTAAAGGAATGAGCACTGAGAATTCCTTTCTTTCTCCGACCACGCCGACAGGCCTGTCTTTTAATTTATTTGCAAGTTTTTTTATTAAATTACTCATATTTTTCTCTCTTCTTAAACTATAATATGATAACTCCTTTTGCAGCCTGATTTACTGCAATTAAACCCGGTAAAATTCATGTTTTGCACTCAAACGGGTATCTCCCTATATAAAAAGACGGCGCACGGCCGTCTGATATTAAAAAGCAAATTTAGTTCAATATTTCGCAGTTTGTAAAATCCACACCTATCATTTCGTCTATGTCTGCGCTGATTGACACGACAAAGTCCATGCCGTAGTTTTTTGAGATATCCTTTAATCTATCAATAAACTCAGGAAGATTGCTGAGCTTGAAATCCGCATGCCTGAGTATGCTGTCTATAAAAATGATTTCGATGTCATGGTCGGAGCTGATAATTCCGTACAGAAAACCTATATATTCGTCACAATTAGTGACATGCTCGAAATCCTCCATGCATATAACCCTTATTCTGTACTTGAGGTCATACATTAATCTGTGATTTGTGTTGATAAAAATAATACTGCCGTTAGCATGCTCCACGGACTCGTTCGCAAGATCGACCATCTGTTTAGTCTTACCTGTTCCCTTATGTCCTACTAATAACTTAACCATGGCGATGTACCTCCCTGTTTTTGATAATTTGCTTAATATTTCACCCTGTGTATTAAAAATAATTATACAATATAGCAGTATCTTTTTCAAGGTTGAATTAAAGCTGATTGTAGGTAAAGTCTTGTATTTTTTTACATACAAGCAAAAAATATACTGAAATTCGGATGCTCCTTTTGAATTGAAATCCCGCTGAAAGATTCATAGCTGTTCGGAGTTGAGCCTGAGCTGGCCGCAAGCCGCATCTATATCGTCACCTAATTCTCTCCTGACGGTAGCAGGTATTCCTCTTTTTTCGAGTATACTTCTGAATTCGGATGCCGTCTTTCCGGAACTCGCAAAAAACCCCGTTTCGTCTACCGTATTCAAAGGAATCAGGTTCACATGACAAAGCATGCCTCTTAGGAGCTTTGCGAGGCTTTCGGCGTGTTTTTCATCATCGTTTTTGCCTTTTACCAGTGTGTATTCAAAGGTTATCCTGCGTGAAGTTTTTTCGATATATTTCCGGCACGCTTCAAGAAGTTTTGCTATCGGATATACCTTGTTTATCGGCATGAGTTCGGAACGTTCTTCATCAGTGGAACCGTGGAGTGATATCGCCAAATTAACTTGGGTGAAATCCTCCGCAAATCTCTCTATCATCGGCACTATGCCGCAAGTGCTGACCGTGATATTTCTCATACCTATGTTCAGTCCGTTCTTATCGTTCACTATTCCGATGAACTTGGAGAGGTTTTCGTAATTGTCGAAAGGCTCGCCCGTGCCCATAACGACAATATGTGAAATCTTCTCTCCCGTATCCCTTTCGGCAGCAAGTATCTGCCCATATATCTCACCTGCCGTAAGATTTCTCTCGAGACCCGATAATCCGGAAGCACAAAACTTACATCCCATCCTGCATCCCGCCTGCGAGGAAACACAGATTGAGTTCCCGAATTTATATCGCATGAATACCGACTCTATGGTCTTACCGTCTTCAAAGGCATATAGGTACTTTCTCGTACCGTCGAGCTCTGATTCCTGCATTTTAAGAATGGCGGGAAGCATGATGTGAAGTCCGGTTTTTTCGAAAACCTCATCAGGAACATTTTTCATTTCACTTATGTCGGAAACGCCTTTAGCAGCCCACATGAAAATCTGCTTCGCCCTGAACTTCGGGAAGCCTGCAGCAGTTATTATATTTTCAAGCTCTGCGAGCCCGTAATCTAAAATGTTCATGTTTGCCTCCGTGTCATTTACTAAAGCATACAATGCTCGCTGCGCCGAGAGTTATAGCCTCGCTGCGAAAAGAAAGCGCAGCGACAACCGTCGTATGCATCTCGTATATACCGACTCGTTGCTATATTACCACAAAAAACGGAAAAACGCACCTCGTACTTACGAGATGCGCACATTTTTCAGTATGGATTACAGCATTGATACGAGCTTTTCCTTAGGAACGAAGCCTACCGATTGGGCCGCAGGCTTACCGTCCTTAAACACGACAACCGTCGGAATGCTCATTATGCCGTATCTTCCGGCAAGCTCCGGCTGCTCGTCAACGTTAATCTTGCCGACCTTTACCTTGCCTTCGTAATCCTTGGCAATTCCCTCAATAGTAGGTGCAAGCATCCTGCACGGCGCGCACCATGCCGCCCAAAAATCAATGAGTACAGGGATATCAGAGTTTAATACTTCTTTTTCAAAATTTTCTTTCGTAATTACTAATTCAGCCATTTCTTTGCCTCCTATTTATTAAAAACTTATTCGGTATCAACCTAACAGTATGAATATACCCTGATTTCTCGCTGTTAACACTTGAAATTATGAAGATTTTGTGATGTTTTTTAGATTTTCTTTACTCTGATACCCGTTTTATGGCCGTTCAAGTCGAAATCTTCGTCAAGTCCGTCTTCTGTTTCAAGTGATAGGGCGAGCGTTTCCGACATAATATAGTCCCTATGCTTCCTAACCGCTTCACTCACGTCGCTGTCTGCATTTATGAATATCTCAATGTTATCCATCATCTCATAGTCGGCGGCCTTTCTCATCTGCTGCACTTTTGAGATGAGCTCTCTTGCGAGTCCCTCGTCTATGAGCTCCTGATTGAGAGATGTATCGAGTATTGCGAAAACATTGTTTTCCATAGCTACCGCGAAGCCCTCTTTGGCATCTATTCTGATGTCGAGGAAGTCCTTTGTAATGATAAATTCTTCACCCGAAAGCTCAATTTTCATCTCGCCTTTCGACTCGATTTCAGCGATTACCGCCTTAGGCTCCACGGATGCCATATAGTTCCCGAATTCCTTAACCTTAGCCCCAAGTACAGGGCCCGCCGCCCTGAAATTAGGCTTAATTGTGAAATTCATATAGCGTTCCAACTCATTTTCAAACTTTACCGATTTAACATTAAGTTCCTCTAATATCAGCGGAGCAAGGTCGGATATCTTTTCTTCATATTCGCCGTCAACAAGGATCTCGCTTAATGGCTGGCGAACCTTGATTTTTTCTTTTTCACGGATTCCGCGTCCGAGTGAAACGAGAGTACGAACAATATCCATCCTCTCTTCCGCATCTTTGTCAATAAGGTCGGCATTCACTTCGGGGAATAATGCGATATGCACCGTTTCTTCACCCGTGAGCGCGGTATAAATCTCGTCACTTATGAACGGAGCTATCGGAGCTATCAGCTTGGATACCCCTACCAGAACCTCGTAAGTTGTCGCGTAAGCGGATTTTTTGTCTTCCGAAAGTTCCTCAGCAAAGAATCTTCTTCTGGCTCTTCTTATGTACCAGTTCGATAAGTCTTCCGCAACGAAATCGGTTATTGCTCTGACCGTTTTCATGTGGTCATATTCGTCCATATATGCAGTAACGTCGCCTATCAATCTGTTATATTTGCTGAGTATCCACCTGTCCAATTCAGGTCTTTCGGCATACGGCACATTGAATTCTCTCGGGTCTATGTCGTCCATATTGGCATATAGCACGAAAAAATTATATGTGTTTTTTAGGGTGCCGAAGAACTTGGATACTACGTCTTTAAGTCCTTCTTCATCGAACTTCGTCGGCGTCCATGCGGGCGAAGAGAAAAGCAGATACCAACGTGTAGCGTCAGCTCCGTATTTGTCTATCATCTCAAAAGGTGAAACGGTATTTCCCTTATGCTTAGACATCTTCTTTCCTTCTTTGTCGAGGATGAGGTCGTTTACAAGGACGTTCTTATAAGGTGCCTTCTCCATTACTATTGTCGATATCGCCATGAGCGAATAGAACCAGCCTCTCGTCTGGTCGATACCTTCGCAGATGAAGTCGGCAGGAAAAAGCTTATCGAAATCGTCCTTGTGTTCAAACGGATAGTGCCATTGTGCGAAAGGCATTGAACCCGAGTCGAACCAGCAGTCCATTACGTCCGGTTCTCTATACATTGTCTTGCCGCACTTAGTGCATTTTATAGTCACATCGTCCACATACGGCTTATGAAGTTCTATGGTCTCGTCGATTTTTTGCTCGGCCTTTTCAATAAGCTCTTTTCTCGAGCCGATACACTCTAAATGGCCGCATTCGCATTTCCAAATCGGAAGCGGTGAACCCCAGTACCTTGCCCTCGAAATTGCCCAGTCCTTGACTTCTTCGAGCCAGTTTCCGAATCTCTTTTCGCCGACATATGAAGGATACCAGTTAACTGTTTCGTTATTTGCAACAAGCAGGTCTTTTAACTTTGACATCTCGATGTACCATGATTTTTTCGCATAGTAAACGAGAGGAGTGTCGCATCTCCAGCAATGAGGATAGTTGTGCTCCATCTTTTCTTTTTTGTATATCTTGTCACCGAGCCACTTCATGATTTCGACATCGAGGCCGTCCTCCATTACGAAGTGACCCTTCCAAGGTGTTTCGGTGAACTCACCTTTTTCATCAACCGGTTGAAGCACCGCAAGGTCGTACTTGCGTCCGCAGTTATAGTCGTCCTCACCGAATGCAGGTGCGGTGTGGACTATTCCTGTACCGTCCTCAATGCTGACGTAATCCATACATGTAAGTATGAAGCCGGCTTTTCCTTCGGGTTTCTCCACGAACGGTATAAGCTGCTCGTACTCGATGTACTCAAGGTCTTTCCCCTTCATCTCCTCGAGAACTTCATACTCGTCACTTCCGAGTACTTTCTCGGTAAGATTCTTTGCGAGATAAAAGATATTTCCTTTGTCCTTGCCCGATTTCATGAGGACCTTGACATAGTCTACATCAGGGCCGACGGTGAGGGCTATATTGGATGCGAGAGTCCACGGCGTAGTCGTCCATGCAAGGAAATACTCGTTTTCGGCATCCTTTCTTTTAAACTTACATGTGATGGTGTTTACCTTGACCATCTTGTAGCCCTGAGCAACCTCATGCGAGGCGAGACCTGTGCCGCAGCGCGGGCAATATGGTAGAATCTTATGCCCCTCGTACACCAAGCCCTTGTCAAAGGCGGTTTTCATTATCCACCAGCCTGTTTCGATATAGTCGTTATCAAGTGTTATATAGGGGTTGTCCATGTCAGCCATATATGCCATACGGTCAGACATATCCGTCCACATTTCCGTATATTTGAAAACGGATTCGCGGCATCTTGCGTTGAATTCACCGATTCCGTATTCCTCGATGTCCTGCTTGCCGCTGAACCCAAGCTGTTTCTCAACTTCAATTTCGACCGGAAGACCGTGTGTGTCCCAGCCGCCCTTTCTCTTAACCTGAAAACCCTTCATGGTCTTATAGCGGTTAACCGAATCCTTGAGGGTTCTCGCCATTACGTGATGGATGCCCGGCTTGCCGTTTGCGGTCGGCGGGCCTTCGTAAAATACGAATTGAGGTGCTCCTTCTCTCACGCTCTCGCACTTGTGTAGCAAGTCGATTTTTTTCCAATTTTCGTTCTGTTCGTTCTGCACTTCAGCAACAGGCCTGTCGTTTAACTTGTTAAACATTATCTTTCCTCTCTCGGGATTTTTATCCAACAAAAATCCCTAAATATATTTTTTTATTTAGGGACGATTTATTAAACCGCGGTACCACCCTACTTGCGAGCCTCTATCAAGGCCGCCTCTCATAGCTTGGTCAGACTCCGGAGTGATATTCGCTGTAGTTTCACCGCTGCCGTCTCAGCCCCCGCAAAGCATATGCTCCTGCGAACGCGGCAACTCTCTGTAAGGATATTAGCCTACGCTACCGGTTCCTTCATCGTCTGTATTTTGTTTTTAACACGTTGCTCCGATGCTCCGGCTGATTGCCGCATCGTCATTATCAGTGTTTGGTCATTTTTTTAGTTTTCTTCTCTTCTGTATGTAATTAAATCTTCAGCAATCTCGTTAGCCGCAATAGATACGGGTCTTTCGTTTTCGCATTCTAATAAGACAGGCTTGCCTTCAATTATATGTCTTGCCCTCTTCGCCGCAAGAATCACAATCGTATATCTCGAGTCGGCTTTTTTTCTGATTTCGTTAATGGATGGATATAACATATTTTCACCTTCCTTGTATGCTTACTTTTGTTAGAGACGGCGCTGCGGCACTTGTCACCGCATAATGTAAAAGACAAATCCGTTCATAACGGCGTCTTACCTTTCGTGATTAGCACCGCAAGAAAAAACTCTCTACTCGGTATATTCTCTTACGAGCTCATCAGCCGTCATCGTTACCTTAGAATGTTCGGCGATTATTATCGCCTTAACCCTGTTAACCGCTTCGTCGAGTTCTCCGTTTACAACAAGGTAGTCGTACTTTTCGACATAGGACAGTTCCTTAAGGGTATTGCTCAGTCTCATCTCAATAGCTTCCTGAGTTTCCGTGCCGCGTCCCGTGAGCCTCTTTCTGAGTTCGCTCATTGACGGCGGCAGGATAAAAATGAATACACCGTCAGGGTAATTTTCTTTTATTTGGAGTGCACCCTGCATCTCGATGTCAAGAAGAACATCTGTACCGTTTTTCAGCTTCTCAAGTATAGGCGCCTTAGGAGTACCGTAGCGTCTGCCGTAGACGTTTGCATGTTCAAGAAAACCGTCCGCTTCGACATTTTTTTGAAATTCCTCTTCAGAAACAAAAAAATAATGCACACCGTCAATCTCTCCCTCGCGCGGCGCTCTCGTCGTCATCGAAACGGAGAACGCAAGGTCGGTTTCTTCAAGGATTCTGTTCGCGATAGTCCCCTTACCCGCGCCTGACGGTCCCGAAATTATAAATAATTTGCCCGGATGTTCATTCAGCTTCATTTTTAGATTCATTTTCGTTCTCCAACTTTTCAGTTCAGATGATTATATTACCACAAATATACTCAATATGCAAGGAAAAAAGGCATCAAGAATGTGCCTCATTTCAAAACATGTGTCCCTATATTCACGGTTCCGGATACCAAAGTCTTTCGCTTATATAATTGGGGGCGTTACCATCAAATAAAATTTTCATGTAGTTCATTTTCCCGTATAAAATACGGTCAACATAAACATCGGTCTGCTCTACTCTATAAAAAGCCAAGTAGTTACCACAAACTAGAAAACGATAGTCATTTTTCAGTTCGACGACCGGACTTAATCGAACACCGATTCCCGAAAAATCAGACAATATTTCGATTCTATCAAGTATCATGTTTACTATACTGTCTGCTGCAGACTCGTTGGACAATTCAGTTGAGATATATTCCCGAATCTCATCCAAATCGCGGACAGCCTGCATCGAGTAATGAATATTATTTTTCATTTCGAAGTTCTCCGAAATGGGCTCTCACCTCATCTGCGAACAGCCAACCTTCAGTTTCACCCGATTTTTTACCCAAAGCAAGCTCATTCATGAGCCTCAATGTAGCCTGAATTTTTTCGTAGTCTTTTATATCTAAAATAGCATATACACCTCGCCCGTTTTTTGTTAAAAAAACAGGATTACCTGCGGCAACATCGTTAAGAACCTCCGAATAGTTGCGCAAATCTGAAATCGGTTTAATATTAGGCATAGCTTTCGCCTCCTTCCTCTTGTTTCGTACACTTATTATAAAAGAATCTGCTGTAAAATTCAACCGTTAATTTTACAGCAGATTGCGTATTTCGTTTAATCCTGCAACATGTCTAAATACATATCCAATCTTGCATTGATATATCCTGCAAACAGGTTTTCCATTCCCGAAAGATTGTGATTTGCATAATATTTATCAAATGCATTATAGTAGGCAATTCTATCGGTAAACTTAATGTCAATAGGTGGATATCCGGCTTTCATTAACTCAAAATTCACAAGCAGTCTTCCGGTTCTGCCATTGCCATCGATGAAAGGGTGGATGCTCTCAAACTCGATGTGAAAACGAGCAAGTTTTGTCACGATATGCTCTGTGCTTGCCGCAAAATCATATAGTAACTGTTCCATCTTCGGCTCAATAAGATACGGCTGCACGGGTTCATGCCGTGCGCCCATGATACGAACCGGAATTCTACGGTAAACACCACGGTCTTCCTTCTTATCTGCAAGAACGAGATAATGAATCTTTTTGATAATGCTTTCGCTAATCGGGACATTATCTTTTACCAGTTCACTCACAAAATCAAATGCCTCTTTATGACCGACCGCCTCCATATGGTCTTTCAGCGGTTTCCGGTCAATCGTAAGACCGCGAAGAACTAAATCCGTTT
>CAYFQR010000008.1:0-45042 GCA_964345365.1 uncultured Oscillospiraceae bacterium | reverse complement strand
TGCAGTTCTACTCATCTCCTGTGCATTGTCCTTTTCGTTATAGCAGAACTATACACTCAACGTAATCTGTATAAATGAATGTGTCGATTTTTTCCTTTTAAATTTTGTTATATTTTGATCATTTAAATGGAAACGCAACCTTTATTATTTGCTTGCATAGCTAAAAAGAAACACAAATAGATTGCTAAAAAAATTTTACCACATGGGATACTCTAAGTCAATTTGCCAAAAGGTTCAACAGGGGGGTCGGGGGGTCAAAACTCACGACCCCCCTTGCAGAAAAATTCTTCAAACACGAAAAAAGAGCGATAAAATATCACTCTCAAAACCCCCGTATAATGCAAAAAACCCTTGATTTCAAGGGTTTTTCATTGTATCAACCTTTCGGTTGTTTTGTGGTTGCGGAGGGCGGACTTGAACCACCAACCTCCGGGTTATGAGCCCGACGAGCTACCATTTGCTCTACTCCGCGTCATTATAATATTATTGTAACACATACGCTGTGCCCTGTCAAAAACCAACTCATATAAGCTGGGATTGTGGTGCCGGAAACCGGGATCGAACCGGTACGATCTGTAAGGATCGCAGGATTTTAAGTCCTGTGCGTCTGCCAATTCCGCCACTCCGGCAAAAAGTCCGCACACATGACGCATGCGGAACAATGAATGGCTCCAGAGGTGAGACTCGAACTCACAACCTTGCGGTTAACAGCCGCCTGCTCCGCCATTGAGCTACTCCGGAATGCTTGCTGCCCAATCGACAACAGCAAAATTATACAATAAATCCATTGAGGATGTCAAGCTAAAAATAAAAATAATTTCAAGGACAGGATATGTCCGCAATATCCTCTATGACTTGGTGAAGCGAATCAACAAGCGCAGTTTCGGCTGCACTATAATGGACTTCTTTACCGTGCCTTTTCGAAATAATGAGACCTCCGGACCTCAGGAGTTTGAGGTGATGCGATACTGCCGGACTGGACATATCCGTTAGGGCGGCGATATTTTGCACACATTCGGTCGCATGACACAGTATCCAAAAAATCCTGAGCCTTGACGGGTCTCCAAGCAGCTTCATGGCATCCGAAACGGACTTGATAGTTTCGATTTCCGGCATATTATCAATTAAATCGTTGCTTTCCCCATGGTCATGAGGGAGAATGACGGTTTTGGCCATGGCAATTCACCTCTATATATGTTATTCATTCTGCAATATTATATGTAAGTAACTTGATTCTGAAATATCATACTTATGGCCTTATGGCCGCTTATTTTTTATTTCGTAATTTATGATAGCTTAATTCTACAATATTTTAATGGAAAATACAAGAAAGTATAATTTGAAACCGCACGAATGAATAATTAAAAGAACATAAAAAGATAAAATATGATATGCATGTCAACTGTAAAAGGGAAATATACGATATGTATTGATAAAAGCAAATCCTTAAAAATGAAAATATACGATATGTATTGACAAAAACCGACCCTTAGATGTATAATGATAACAATAATTAAACGATTGTTTAATTGTTTAACGGAGCTGCTGCGTCAGCAGACTTTTTTACATCAAGAATTATAAATCACAAGAAAATTTAGAGTGACCGGGAATATTATTGAAATTTGAAATAAAAACGAGGTAAGGCAATGGAAAAAGAGGCTAAGTTAAAAATAATAAGAATTGCCGCAGCTATCGTGCTGCTTATTATTTTGAAATATGTTGAATATGTTTATCGGTTGCCAACGTGGCAATTATTTATGATGTATTTAATTCCATATCTTATAGTGGGATATGACGTGCTTCATGAGGCAATAGAGGGGCTTACGGAAGGGGAGGCTCTAAATGAGAGTTTCCTTATGGGGATAGCGACGGTAGGTGCTTTGTGTATCGGATTTTTTCCGAGTACAGAGCCGCAGTTCACAGAGGGAGTGCTCGTTATGCTGCTTTTTCAGGTAGGTGAATTATTCGAGCATGCGGCTGAAGATAAGAGCAGGGATTCGATAGAGGCGCTTATGGATATAAGACCCGATACGGCTTCTGTCGTTGTGAACGGCGAGGTAATTACAGTCAATCCGTCCGATGTTAAAGTCGGCGAGATAATAATAGTCAAGCCGGGTGAAAGGGTTCCCTTGGACGGAATCGTATCGGAGGGAAGGACATCGATTGATGCTTCCATGCTTACAGGCGAGAGCGTGCCTCAAGATGTCTCGGAGGGTGATGAGGTATATTCAGGCAGCATAAATATATACGGTCTTATTAAGATTGAAGTAAAAAAAGAATACAGCGAATCCACCGCAATGAAAATACTTGAGCTTGTCGAGAACGCATCTCATGGGAAGTCAAAGAGCGAAACATTCATAAGAAAGTTTGCAGTCGTATATACTCCTATAGTGGTGGGGCTTGCGGTTATATTGGCACTTATACCGCCGATTTTATCAGGTGATTTTGCGGGGAACATATCAACATGGTTAATTCGTGCACTTACATTTTTAGTCGTTTCATGCCCTTGCGCGCTTGTAATATCGGTACCGCTTACATTTTTCGGGGGCATCGGCGGTGCATCCGCCAAGGGAATTTTAATCAAGGGCGGACAATATATGGAGGCTCTCGCAAACGCCGGAACTGTAATATTTGACAAGACAGGCACACTTACAAAAGGCAATTTTGAAGTTACCGCCGTTCATCCGAGCAATATTTCGGAGGATGAGCTTATAAGACTTGCGGTGCTTGCCGAAAGTGCCTCGCTTCATCCGATAGCGAACTCGCTCAGGGAATATCATAAGGCTGAAACCGGAGCGGAAACAGTAGAAGGACAGGTCGGCGATATTGAGGAATTGACCGGTTACGGCGTCAAAGCAAAGGTAAACGGAGACGAAATCCTCGCCGGTAACATGAAAATGATGTCAGAAGCGGGAATCTCGTTTGACATATGTGAGCATACGGGTACCATAGTGCATGTGGCTAAAAACGGTGAATATATCGGTCATATTGTCGTATCGGACGCATTGAAAGAGGATTCCAAATACACCGTTGAAAAATTAAAGACACTTGGGCTCAGAGAAACCGTAATGCTGACGGGCGACAGAGCTGATGTGGCGGAGAGTGTTAAGAACGCCATAGGAATTGACAGATATTTTGCGGAGCTTTTGCCGCAGGATAAGGTGGAGCATGTCAAAAAAATTCAAGAAGAGACAGAAGATAAGCATAGAACAATCTTTGTAGGCGACGGGATGAACGATGCTCCCGTTCTTGCAACGGCTGATGTCGGAATAGCAATGGGAGCCATAGGTTCTGATGCCGCAATCGAGGCGGCGGATATAGTTCTTATGGACGATAAGCTTTCAAAACTCGTCGAAGCGGTTAATATATCACGCAAGACGATAGGCATTTCCAAACAAAATATCGTATTTTCGATAGCGGTTAAATTAGCGGTGCTCGGACTGGCTACAATCGGTCTTGCCGGCATGGAAGCGGCGGTATTTGCGGATGTGGGTGTAATGGTTATCGCTACGCTCAATGCCTCACGCGCGATCAGGACGTCCGGTAAGGCATAGGCAACAGAGGAAGCTCACGGAGATATTGAAGCGACTGATGAAGTGAGAAGAAAAGAGCCGAAGCGGCAAATTAATTGACATTTAAGTTATTGACGAAGTGACAGGGTTAACTGCTTATGGATAAGAAAACTGATCAAATGAAGCAATTTAATATTGAAGGTATGAGTTGTGCCGCATGTAGCACAAGGATAGAAAAGGCGGTATCGATGGTTCCCGGAGTTACATCCTGCTCTGTCAGTCTGCTTACAAATTCAATGGGCGTTGAGGGAAATGCGGACGAAAGCTCCATAATGGCTGCTGTGACTAAGGCAGGATATAGTGCAAAACCGAAAAAAAGACCGAGTATATCACGTGATAGGAGCGACAGTCTGCGAAACATTGACATCGGTGCTGCATGCACCGGTCCAAAAAACATACAAGACAGTGTAGCAGATGCAGAATCGACATATATAAACGGTGCTGACGATATCCTGATTGACAGGGAAACTCCCATCTTAAAAAAGAGACTTATACGGTCTGTTGCGGTTCTTGTCGTGCTTATGTATTTTTCAACGGGGCATGTGATGTTCGGCTTTCCGGCACCTGCCATATTTGATAATTTAGTATTTCTTGGAACATTTGAGATGCTTACGGCTATAGTCGTAATGGTTATAAACGGTAAGTTTTTCACATCGGGAATCAGGTCGCTATTAAGCGGCGCACCTAATATGGATACCCTGGTAGCACTTGGCTCTGCGGCGTCATTCGGTTATTCGATTGCGGCGCTTCTCATGGTTATACTTATGCAGGTTGACAACGGGTATTACAACACTATGCTATACGGAATAAACTTTTATTTTGATTCCGCCGCAATGATTCCCACACTCATTACTGTAGGTAAATTGCTCGAGTCAATCTCAAAGGGAAAGACTACAGATGCGTTAAAAAGCCTAATGAGGCTTGCACCTAAAACGGCTTTAATTGAAATAGACGGGAGAGAGCGGCTCATAGATATCGCTGAGGTGAAGGTCGGAGATATATTCATTGTTAAGCCCGGCGGGAGCATACCTGTTGATGCTCGGATAATAGAAGGAAGCACTTCCGTAAATGAGGCGGCTCTCACAGGAGAAAGCCTCCCGGTAGATAAAGGCATAGGCGATTTCGTATCGGCGGCAACCATTAATCAGGAAGGATTCATCCGGTGTACAGCGGTCAGAGTAGGTGAAGACACTACGCTCGCGCAGGTGATTAAGACTGTAAGCGATGCAGCTGCAACCAAGGCTCCTATTGCAAGGATTGCAGACAGGGTGTCGGGAATCTTCGTTCCTGTCGTGATAGGCATATCGCTCATCACCTTAGCCGGTTGGATGATTGCAGGAAAGACCTTCGGTTTTGCGATAGCAAGAGCGATTTCCGTGCTTGTAATAAGCTGTCCGTGTGCTCTCGGACTCGCAACGCCCGTAGCCATAATGGTCGGCAGCGGGGTAGGAGCAAAAAACGGTATTTTATATAAGACGGCTGCTTCACTTGAGTCTCTTGGAAGGACAAGAATAGTCGCACTCGATAAGACGGGAACCGTTACCAATGGAGAACCTGAAGTTACGGATGTGCTGCCGACCGGTGAAGCGGATGAAGCCGAGTTAATAAAAACAGCATATCTTTTGGAAAAGAGAAGCGAACATCCGCTTGCTAAAGCTGTCGTCAAAATGGCAGAGGAACGTTTCTCGCAGGAAGAACTGTATATAGGAGAGCTTGCGGACTTCACGGCACTGCCGGGTAACGGACTTAAAGGCAGGATGGCGACTGAAGCGCTATCAGATGCAGAGAAAAACGGGACTTGCGTAGAGGAGATTGCGAGGGAAGGCAAAATCAACGCGGATATAGAAGCGGGAAGTAAGCCTGAAAAAAATAAGGAAATTGAGGTTTTTGCGGGAAGCTTCAGGTTTATATCTTCAATAGCAGATATTCCGGAATATGTGAAAAACATTATTGACAGACTCTCTGACGAAGGGAAAACACCTATTTTATTGGCAAAAAAAGAAGAAATTGACGGGGATGTTCGGCAAAGCGCAGAAAAAGGCAATGCAGGAGAAGTTGAAGCCGTCGAAAAAGAAGCTGTTGCAGGAAAACCCGAAATCCCTCGAGCAGAAAGCAATGCCGGGAAATGTGAACTTATCGGCATCATAGCGGTTGCCGATACAATAAAAGAGGACTCCGCCATCGCAATATCCGAACTTAAATCCATGGGCATTCATACAGTTATGCTTACGGGTGACAATGAAAAAACCGCCGATTCGATAGGGAAAATCGTCGGTGTTGATGAAATAGTCGCGGGATTGCTTCCCGACGATAAAGCGGAGATAATAAAAAGCCTCATGAATCGCGGTGAAACCGCAATGGTCGGTGACGGAATAAATGATGCGCCTGCATTAACGGTTGCCGATACGGGAATAGCAATAGGTGCAGGCTCGGACATAGCAATCGATGCTGCGGATATAGTCATCATGAAGAGTCGACTGACCGATTTGGTTGCTGCTGTGAGGCTGAGCAGGGCGACGATAAGAAATATTCACGAAAATCTGTTTTGGGCATTTATCTATAATATAGTTTGTATCCCGCTTGCAATCGGCCTTTTAGGTATAGCGATGAAGCCGGTTTACGGTGCCGCGGCAATGAGTATTTCGAGTTTTTCGGTTTGTATGAATGCATTGAGACTTAATTTTGCAAGAATATATGATTCTTCAAAAGATAAAATTATGAGTGTAAAAATATCTGATATAAATAAAATAAGCAATTATGAGGAAATACATAAGGATATAAACACAATAAATTATACGAAGACAACACAGATGGATATAGATAACACAATTAATACGGAGGGGGAAAAAATGAAAAAGACACTGAAAGTAGAAGGTATGATGTGCAGGCATTGCGAAGCCGCGGTAAAAAAGGCGCTTGAGGCGATAGACGGGGTGGAGAGTGCCGCTCCTGACCACAAGACAGCGGAAGTACAGGTGGCTCTCGATAAAGAAGTACCTGCGGAAATCCTGAGGAATGTCATAGAAGACCTTGATTATAAGGTTATGGATATAGAGTAATCTTTAATTTGTAATACGGTATTCGGAATAATCTTTGAAAGAAAGAGGAGTTTCATAGGGATACAAAAGTTGACAAATAAGTCGGCATTGAAAATGTCGACTTATTTTAGTATAATATTTACATCGCGGCTTTTGAATCCGTTTCACAAAAAATATTTTTGAAAAAAAGAGAAAAGAGTAAACAATGTTAAGACCGATAATAGAAATAACGAAAGAAATGAGAGACATCTTTGCGGAATATGAGCTTACTAAAAAAGAGTTCGCAAGGACGGAGGAACTGATAGACAAGATAGAGAATAAGAAAATTACCGTATCTGTAATAGGGCAGTTCAAGCGCGGCAAAAGCATGCTTGTAAACGCCATGATAGGTGAAAATGTGCTTCCGATAGGTATAGTGCCGGTTACGGCCGTTGTCACGACAATAGAGCACGGGGAAAGTGCCGCGATTGTAAGATTCGAGAACGGAATAGTGAAGGGCGTTGAATTTGATGAATTAAAAAAATACATCAACGAGCAGGAAAACAGCAACAATCATTTGGGAGTAAGACAGGTAACGGTTTATTCACCCTCCGATTTTCTGGAAGGCGGTATGACTTTCGTAGACACTCCCGGAGTAGGCTCGGTTCATCAAAAGAATACAGATGAGGCATATGCATTTGTTAAAGAATCCGATGCCGTAATCTTCATGCTTTCGGTTGACAGCCCGATAAACAGTATTGAGGTGGATTTTTTGAAAAATGCCAAAGAATACGCCTCGAAGTTTTATTTTGTCGTAAATAAGATTGATACTATAGACGAAGATGATCTCGGTGAATATTTGAGCTACTGCAGAGGGCTCATAAGAGGCCTGATGGAAGTTGATGACATACAGCTGTTCAGCGTCAGCGCAAAGACCGGCATGGGCGTAGATGAACTGAAATACGTGATAAAGCATGACTGTGAAACTACCGTCAGGGAAATAATAGAGCAGTCCGCCAAGTTGAAAATGAAGGATATAGGTGCTTCGGCGCTCTCCCAGATCATGCTTTACAGGACAACTTTGCAGATGACAGGCAAACAGTTCAATGAAACATTTGATGAGCTTGAGCGATGCTTTAGTGAATTGAGGGAAGAAGCGAGAAGCTTTGCCATGCAGTTCAAACATAATCCGAGAATGCTTGAAGCACAGCTGAACGACATAAAAAACAGATTGTCCGACAGAGTA
The DNA here is from genome assembly GCA_964345365.1 of uncultured Oscillospiraceae bacterium. GTDB lineage: Bacteria > Bacillota > Clostridia > Peptostreptococcales > Anaerovoracaceae > RUG754. Next base: position 37,207 of record CAYFQR010000008.1, on the reverse strand, counting down.
TCGATGCTTTTCAGAATAGACTATTATTACGATATTTCTACGGTGGATTTTTGGCGAGGCGGCAAGGTCGAAGAAGACGGGAAACGTGACATTTCGCAGGATTTCATAGACGCCGTTGAGGATATTTTTACAGAGCTTGAGCAGACGGTAAAATCGGTATTCTTCTATAAGGAAGAGAATTCCGTAACGGTTACCGAGAGAATATACCATGTTAATAAACTGACCCGCAGGCTTGTCAGGCTCAGAACCGAGCTTGAGAGAACACCGGCTGAACAGGCAGCGATAGATGCAGCAAAAAAACTGGAATTCAAACAGGTAAACTGCTATTAAAAAAAAGGTGATTAAGCTATGTCAAAACAAACCGCAAAAAAAAGAAGCATGAAAAAATTTCAAAAGGCTAACGGTTTTCTTTATGCGCTTTGTCTTATTTTAGTACGCATAATTCTCAAGCTCTTTCTAAATACCGAGTATGACTATTCGGGATTTGAGGAGATAAAGAGAAACGGCGGCCCGGCTTTAGTGGTGTCACCGCATGTATCCAACCTCGACTTTTTGTTTGCTGCCGCAGCCCTTGCACCTAATCAGGTTACATTCGTGGGGAGCCATCATTTTATGGTGAATCCTAAAACACGAAGGATCTTGAGCAAGGCTCATGTGATACCGAAGAAGATGTTTTGTGCCGATGTAAGTACCATAATCAGTATCATCAGGGCGAAAGAAGCAGGTCAGATTATCGTTATTTATCCTGAGGGCAGGCTGACATGTGCAGGGCATTCATTGTATGTAACGGAAGGCACGGCGGAGCTTGTTAAGAAGTTGGGCATCCCGGTTTACTGTATTAAGCAGGACGGGGCATACAAGAGCCTGCCTAAGTGGTCGAAGTTCAAAATCCGCAAGGGAAAGGTACACGTGCACGGCTTCAAGGTTTTCAGCGCGGAGCGGATAAAAGAGCTGACTGCAGCAGAGATAAACGACGGACTCGAAAAAGCGATATTGCACGATGAAGAAAAAGTGCTTACCGATGTGAGATATAGATGTGATGAAACCGCTGTCGGCTTAAACGGCATATTGTATAAATGTCCTAAATGTCGAAGTCTTTTTGAAATGAAGGCGGAAGGCAACAGGATTTTTTGCGGTGAATGCGGTGCCGAATGGACGCTCGACGAAAAATATGTTCTGCACGGCGATATTTTTAACAGCATCAACGCCTGGTATGATTGGCAGGAAGATGAGATTGACCTCGATAAATACATTGATAGCGTGGTGACCGTGGGAACTCCGGACGAAAACGGCGATTTGGACAAGAATGCAGGCAAGGGTCATCTCAAAGTAAACAGGGAAGAAATATGCTTCAAAGGTGAGGTGAACGGCAGACCGCTCGAATTTACCGAAAGCACCTCTGTAATAACTGCATTTCCCGCTTCGGTAAATGACCATATATCTCTTTATTCAAACCGTATTCTTTACTATTTCTATCCGGAGCCGGACAGGATAGTGACGGTGAGTTGGGTTCAATATCTCGACAAGCTCACTAAAGAGCGCAAGAAACAGGCACTGATTGGCATATAAAAAGTTCAATCGTAAAAAGTTTTATCGAAAAATGTACGATTAAAAACGATATATGATTAATATAAATGTCTTTGGCAATGTAGTATAATCGTAACCAAAATGACTCTGACAAGGAGGTGCCGATAGAATGTTATACTTGGTAACAGGCGCAGCCGGCCATCTGGGAAGCGTAATAACAAAAAAACTCCTGCAGAGAGGTGATTCGGTGAGAGCCCTTGCTATACCCGGAGAAAAAAATGTTCCGGAGGGTGTAGAAGTTTTTTTCGCCGACATCTGCGATAAGGATAGTTTGATACCGTTTTTCAGCGGAATTGAGAACAAACAAACGATTGTTATTCACTGTGCAGGTATTGTTTCCATAGCCACAAAAACAGGAGAGCTTCTACGGGAAGTAAATGTTAAAGGCACAAAAAACATTGCGGATTTATGTCTTGAAACGAGAGTAAACAGACTTGTCTATATCAGCACCGTTCACGCCATACCTGAAAAGAGGCAGGGTGAAATCATGACCGAGATTTCGGTTTTTAAGCCCGACGAGGTTATAGGTGGCTATGCAAAGACCAAGTCGGAAGCATCCGCATATGTGCTTGAATCGGTTGAATCAGGTCTTGATTCGGTTATAATTCATCCATCCGGAATTATCGGCCCGAATGACTTCGGCAGGGGGCATTTAACCACGCTTGTTGAAGACTACTCTAACGGCAGGCTCGGCGTGGGGTTGGACGGCGGCTATGACTTTGTCGATGTCAGAGATGTCGCCGACGGTATAATTGCCGCTGCCGAAAGGGGAAGAAAGGGCGAGTGCTATATACTGTCCAACAGATATTTTTTCATAAAAGAGATACTTGATATATTGCACGAGGTTACAGGAAAGAAAAAAATAAAAACCTATCTTCCGATAGGCTTTATCAAGGCAATTTCGCCGATTGCGGAGCTGTACTATAAGATACGAAAGCAAACTCCGTTATTTACACCGTATTCGATATATACTTTGACCTCGAATTCACTCTTCTCTCACGACAAAGCTACAAGAGAACTCGGTTACACGACTCGCGATATTAGAGAAACCCTGAAGGATACTGTGGAATGGCTTAGAGAGCAGGGCAGAATATAGAGCCGGAATACGATTCTATCGAAGAATCATCCCGTGACGACGGTATTTCTTTTTTCTTTTGCTTTATATAGAAGCTTGTCGGCTTCTTTTAACAAGTCAATATTCAGTGCATTTCCGGATTTACCGCCTATGCTTAATGTTACCTTAAAATCACCGGACTCGGATTGGAATGTCAGACTTTCAACTGCTTTTCTGATGTCTTCGAGCTTGCACACAAAAATATCGGCCGGTATCTGCATGAAAATTATAACAAATTCATCTCCGCCGTATCTTACTACGGCATCTTCTTTTCTTATGTTTGACTTACAAACATTGACAACTTCTTTCAGAACATTATCGCCTGCTATATGCCCGAATCTGTCATTAATGTCCTTAAACCTGTCTATATCTATAATTGCAAGTGCACTTTCATTGTCAATCTAAGATAGCTGTTCGTCAAAAAAACGTCTGCTATATGCGTCGGTAAGAGGATCGATGTAGAGTTTTTTGTTGTTTTCAGTGATGGCTCGTATGAAGTGACCCTTGTCGATGGCGGTAAACACGGTTTCCTCCTGCACACCTGTTGCACCTTCCAAAGCATAGTATTTGCCGTCGATTTCGACTCTTTGGCTGGTCACATGATGTACGGTTTTATCAGCGAATTCGAATTTTTCCCTTCTTACTTCCGTCACTATAAACTTTAGAGGATATACAGTTTTCGCATCTTCCGCCTTTTGACCATATCGCACTGCATTTTCTCGGCTCTTTAATCATATTGCCTTCTTCGTCGAAATAACAAACTTCAAGTGTGGAAACATCGACGAATCTCACGAGGTCATACATAATATTTAATGTTTCAGCAAGTTCATATGCTTCTTTACCTGTCATTTTAATATTTCTTTTCTATTATTTGGCTGCTTGAGCTAAATTGACTATATCGCCGACGCCCTCCAATACTATGGAAGGTCTGTATGCAAAGGTTCTTATCGTCTTTTTAGTTGAAACGCCTGACAGTACAAGAACGGTCGTCATGCCGCTTTCGAGTCCTGATATTATATCCGTATCCATCCTGTCACCTATCATAACGGCATCACCCGAGTGGCAACCGAGAAGCTTAAGACCTGTGCGCATCATAAGCGGATTAGGTTTGCCGCAAAAATATGCCTGCTTGCCCGTGGCTAATTCTATAGGAGCGATAAGTGCACGACAAGCCGGTGCAATCCCGTTTTCGGTGGGCCCCGTAACATCGGAGTTGGCACCGATGAGTTTCGCCCCTGCGAGCACGAGGCTGGTCGCCTTCGTGAGTGTTTCAAGAGTATAGGAACGGCTTTCACCTACGACCACATATTCGGGGTCGACATCGTTCATGGTAATTCCCGCATCATATAGGGCGTTCAAAAGACCGGTTTCGCCTATCGCAAAGACCGAGCATCCCGGTGATTGCGTCTTGATAAAATCTGCCGTAGCAAGTGCGCTCGTATAGAAATGTTTTTCGGGTACGTCAAGTCCCATGCGGGCAAGTTTGAGGTGAAGCTCGCGTGGGGAGAACCCGCTGTTATTTGTTAAAAAAAGGTATTGTTTGTTTTCTCTTCGGAGCCAATCAAGAAATTCCGGTACTCCCGGAAGAATCTGGTTGCCGCGATATATTACACCGTCCATATCGCACATAAAACCGGTCATCTTATTAAAGTCAATTTCATTAAATTTAGCCATTCAAAAGCCTCGCTTTCGTCATTTTTTTCTTTCCTTATTATTTTTCACAGCTTAATTATATCACGTAGATGCAAAAAAACCAGTTAAATTGCTGTAAAATCACTCGTCGAGCCCATATTTATGCTATAATAATAAAAGCAAATAATTTCATGCAATAATTATCACACGGATACAATTAACGTCTTTGTGAAATTTCAGGAGGAGCAAATGGACGAGAAAAACATCAATCAGGCGCTGATTTCGTTTTTAGACGAGAGCCCCAACTCTTTTTTTGCAGTAAAGAACTTCTGTGAAATGTTGAGAATAGAGGGTGCAAGACAGCTGTTCGAGGGTGAAAAATGGATTTTGGAAGCCGGAGGAAAGTACTATGTTACAAGAAACGACTCGTCTGTTATTTCCTTTATTTTACCGAGAGAAGACTATATCGGCTTTCAGATTATGGCGTCGCATTCGGATTCACCGTCTCTTAAGGTAAAACCGAACTGTGAAATTGTCGCGGAGGATAAATACACTAAGCTGAATGTTGAAAAATACGGTTCAGCGATTTTTTCTTCGTGGCTTGACAGACCGCTTTCGGTAGCCGGAAGATTGGCAGTTTCCACAGAAAGCGGCGTTGAAACCAAGTTGATAAATATTGATAAGGATATTATGATAATTCCCAATCTCTCGATTCACATGAACAGAAATGTGAATGAAGGCTATTCCTTCAATGCTCAGGTTGACATGCTCCCTCTGCTCGACTCTACAGGCAACAAGGGTGCCTTTATGCGAGTTATAGCCGAAGATGCGGGTGTGGATCCTTCGGACATTTTAGATGCCGACCTTTACCTTTACAATAGGCATAAGGGTTGTTTCGTCGGAATTGACGATGATTTCGTCCTAAGTCCGAGGTTGGATGACCTTCAGTGTGCTTTCGCAACTTTCGTAGGCTTCATCAAGTCGAAGCCTGTCAACAGTGTTGCGGTTCACTATGTTGCGGATAATGAAGAAGTGGGTTCGGAAACCAAACAGGGTGCTGCAGGGACATTCCTTAAGGATGTGCTTAAGAGAATAAATGATTCACTCGGAAAAACGAATGAAGATTATTTGAGAACCTTGACATCGAGCTTTATGATATCAGCCGACAATGCACACGCCGTGCACCCGAATCATATGGATAAGACTGACCCTACGAATCGCCCGAAAATCAATGAAGGCATAGTTATCAAGTACAGCGCAAATCAGCTTTACACGACAGACGCGATATCCGGAGCGATATTCAGAAAATTCTGCGAAGAAACCGGCGTTCCGTATCAGACATTTGCCAACCGGTCCGATATGCCGGGAGGCTCGACGCTTGGAAACATATCACAGATGCAGATTTCACTGAATACGGTCGATATCGGTCTTGCACAGCTTGCTATGCACTCCGCCTGTGAAACTGCCGGTGTGAAGGATACAAATTATTTGGTTAAATTGTCGGAGAGGTTTTTTTCGTCATCCGTTGTAGGAAAAGGCGACGGCAAGTATGATATTATTTTTTAGTAAGGAGGTTAATCCACATGAATGAAAGCATTAAGACTCTTCTCGACAGAAGGAGCATAAGAAGCTATAAAAAACAAATGCCGACGGATGAAGAAATAGCCGTCGTAATCAAGGCGGGGCTCATGGCGGCGAGCGGCAAAAATAAACAGCCGTCGATAATTATTTGTCTTAAAAACAGCGAAATTATTGAAAAGTTGAGAAAGGTAAATGCCGAGATTGCCGGCATCGGCGAATACAAAGATCCGTTTTACGGCGCTCCCATGATGTTGATTGTTTTGGCGGATAAGGATGAACCGAACTACATATATGACGGGACGCTTACTATGGGCAATATGATGAATGCAGCTAAGGCAATCGGACTTGGAAGCTGCTGGATTCACCGCGCAAAACAGGAATTTGAAATGCCGGAATGGAGAAATTTCCTTACGGGACTCGGAATAGAAGGAAACTATGAGGGCATAGGGCATCTTATCATAGGTTATCCTGAAGGAGAAGCGCCTGAAGCTGCTCCGAGAAAAGACGGCAGGGTATTTTTTGTAGATTGATAAGGAGAAACAATCAGGTGAAGAAGAGCAACATTGAAAAATATATGGAATATATCATTAAAACGGTTACGGAGCTTCTTGCGATAGATTCCCCAACGGGCTATACGGAAAATGCGGCGGATTTTATCATCGGGAAGCTTACCGAAATCGGATATATGCCTCAGAAGACAATCAAGGGCGGAGTCATCGCCAAACTGACGGACGGGAAAAAAAGCGGCAAGGGAGGACTCATGCTGAACGCTCATATCGATACTCTCGGCGCCATGGTTTCCGATATAAAAGAAAACGGCAGGCTCACGGTAACACCGCTCGGCAGTATGAACGCAAACAATGCGGAAGCTGAAAATGTAAAGATTATAACTCGGTTCAGCGGTGAATATGAGGGAACCTGCCAGCTCATTAACGCTTCGGTGCATGTGAACGATAAATACGATGAAACAAAGCGTGAGTGGAATAATATGGAAATCCTCGTTGATGAAGATGTCAAGTCGAAGGAAGATGCCCTGAAATTGGGTATTGCAAACGGAGATATCGTATGCTTTGACCCGAGGACCAGAATAACTGAAAACGGATACATAAAAAGCAGATTTTTAGATGATAAATTAAGTGCGTCTATTTTACTGGGACTTGCCAAGCAGCTAAAAGAGTACTCTTGTGAACCTGAGAGAGAGCTTTGGGTTCATTTCACCGTTTTCGAGGAAGTGGGACACGGTGCAAGCGCTACGGTGCCCGATGGAGTCACGGAAATCCTTTCGGTTGATATGGGCTGTGTCGGAGAGGGGCTTAAGTGTACCGAGAGACAGGTATCAATTTGTGCTAAGGACAGCAGGGGACCTTACTCTTCTGACGTAGTTAAGTCGCTTGTCAATGCGGCGTTAAAGTCGGGAGCTGACTACGCGGTAGATGTATATCCGCATTATACATCCGATGTTGATTCCGCACTGCATGCCGGCTACGATATTAAGCATGGATTGATAGGCCCCGGAGTGTATGCATCTCACGGATATGAGAGAAGCCATAAAAAAGGAGTTGAGAACACGCTCAAACTACTTATCGAATATATAATTTAACAGGACATATATCAGGACAACTTACAATTTACAGGAATATATTTTTAAGGCAATAAGCAATTAAAAAGAGGAAAAAATGAAAATAAAAAAAATAAGGGCGGTGTATTTCAGCCCGGTCGGAAATACCGAGAAGGTTGTGAAAGAAGCAGCCGCTGAAATGTCGGATAAGCTAAAAGTCGGTGTTGAAGCTCTCGATTTTACATTATCGGTAAATCGCACCGACAAGCCGTTTGTTTTTAGCGGAAACGATCTTGTAATATTCGGGGTGCCTACCTATGCCGGCAGAGTGCCGAATAAAATCCTGCCTTTCATAAAGAGCATGTTCAAAGGAAACGGCGCACCTGCTATTGCTGTGGTAACTTTCGGCAACAGAAGCTACGGAAGCTCGCTGACCGAGCTTGCGGAGGTGTTAAGGAAAAGCGGGTTCAGCGTATTCGCCGCAACGGCTATGGCTTGCAATCATGTCTTTACGGATAAGTTGGGATACGGAAGACCTGACTGTGAGGATTTTTTGGGAATTTCGAGATTCACGGAGTATGTGACCGGAAAAATCGTAAAAGCCACGTCGGCGGACGAACTCGTCATGCCTCTCATAAAAAACGGGGAGCCGGTAATGCCATACTACACTCCGCTAAAAGAGGACGGGAGTCCGGCGAATTTTCTAAAGGCCAAGCCTGAGACGGACAGAGATAAATGTGATAAATGCGGCATATGCATAAGTTCATGTCCGATGGGTTCAATAAATCGTGAAGACCCTGCACTTGTGGAGGGTATATGCATTAAATGTCATGCCTGTATAAGCAAATGTCCTGCTGGCGCAAAATATTTTATCGACGAAGATTTTCTTTCTCATGTCAGAATGCTTGAAAAAAACTTCACGGCACGCGCAGAAAATGATTTTTTTGCCTGAATATTAAAAAAATAATGCATTTGCAACCGCCGGTTGCGAAAGTTCAAACCGAACATTACGCCGCCCATTCCGGCGAGCACGGCGCTTACCAGACTCTGCTTGAAGAGGGCGATTACAGCAGGGCGGATAAAAAGGTGGACAGGTCGGTAGCGCCGATTTACTGGCTCAGCGTGGTAGTAATTTATCTTGCGATAAGCTTCCTGACTTTCAAATGGCATATGACCTGGATAATATGGCCGGTGGTAGGAGTTTTGTATGGTTTAATAGCCGAGATATTCAAGAGAAAAAATAATAAAAGCAGATTTCCAAGAAAACAAATTTCAACCGCAGTTCACTACTGCGGTATTTTTCAAAAACAATAAAAGCAATCACAAAAAAATCAAAATCCTCACCGAAGCGGCGGTAAACACAAAAAATCAGATTTTTCTTAGCGTAGCGGTTTTAATGACTGCTGCGCTTTTTTTCTGTTGGTAAGGCTTATCCCGCACTTTTTGTAAATTTTAAGTTGCCTACTTTTAACTATTAAAGTATAATTATATTTAGATTCATGTTTTGGGAAAAGAGTTTGGAGAAATTGAGAAAAGTTAAAAAAGATAACATATATTGGTATTTACTGTTTTTACCGTTCTATATAATAGGGTTTTATATTATTGAGAGGATTGATATAGGCCAAAATTGGCATGAAATACATTGTTTTTTGGATGACCTGATCCCGTTCAATGAGTATTTTATCATTCCGTATTATTCGTGGCATGTATTGTCGGTTATCACGATTTTTTACACGTTAAAGTATGAAAAGGACAATTTCCGGAAAATGATGAGATTTTTTATAATCGGCGCGATTGTCAGTTTTACGACGTATTTGGTATATCCGTCGATTCTTAACCTCAGGCCTCAGGAGTTCGCACGTGAGAACCTCATGACAATGCTTGTCAGGGATATGTATTCTATGGATACACCGACGAATGTATTGCCTTCAATGCACATCATAGGCTCACTCGGCCTTTTGTTTACTTCATGGAATACGAGAGGCAAGGACAGCGCCGTTAAAAAAATAATCATGTTGATAGCCGTAATATTTATATGCGCTTCCACCATGATACTAAAACAGCATTCCATACTTGATGTGATAGCCGCCATACCCGTATCGCTTTTCGGATGGGCAGTTTGCTTTAATGAGTATAAGCAGGGTGTCGCAAAAAAATACATCAGAAACCTGTTTACATTTGAGGGGTTCTTCTCAAAAAAGAACCTTGCGGCGATTTTGTTCGTATCGCCGATTGTACTTCTGATTTTCATTTCAAAAGAGAACAGGTGGGCCGCATTTCTGCTTTTGGTATATAGTTTTATGGTATTTTTTACCGTACTGTATAATTACGTGACGGTAAATCGCTTCGGCAAAATAGTGGGACTTAAGTGGTACTTAAATACAGCCGCGACGGTGACATATATATATATTGGCGTAAGTTTGGTTATATCGGATATGGGGTCATACACATACGGAGTAATGACTTCCGTATGTGCATTGCTTGTAACGACTTCAGGCATACTATATGCCAACGACAACCTCAAGCTTCATTGGGGAGATAATTATGAGAAAAATCGAAAAAAATCTGTCAGAACAATACTTATAAGCGCAGCAGTCATTGCTCTTATTTGCTACATTGTAAGATAGGGATGCGGGAGGTGAAAGTTAATGAGTATACTAAAAAGAACTACGAAGCCGCCTTGCTATGAAGCGGAAAACTATATCAGCAGGATAAGGAGTTCACGCTCGTCGATAAAGATAGAGAAACCGGGCAGACCGATAGGGGATTTGAAATATATGCTCGAAACATCCGCGGAGATATACGGAGACAGGCCTGCTTTTTGGCAGAAGTTCGAAAAGGGCGGCGAATATATACCTATCAGCTACAATCATACTTTAAGCGATGTAAATGCACTCGGTACCGCACTTCTCAGCAGGGGGATGAAAGGCAAAAAAATAGGGGTTATAGGTGAGAACAGTTACTTCTGGGCAATAAGCTATCTTGCCGTTGTTTGCGGAGTCGGCGTTGTGGTGCCGCTTGATAAAGAGCTCGACAAAGGGGAGCTTACACAGCTCATCGATGAGGCTGAAGTGTCGGCGGTGCTTTTATCAGGAAAATACAGAGAGATTTTTTCCGATATCTCTGCGAGAGAGAATTGCAGCATAGAGTTTTTGATAGATATAAGCGCCGGGAAAAGCGAGGGGCGGATACTCGGCTTCGATGATGTAATCGAAGAGGGCAGCAGACTTATCGCAATGGGAAACCGTGATTTTATAGATGCTAAAATCGACAGGCATGAATTAAACATTCTGCTTTTCACATCAGGGACGACGGGGGTTGCGAAGGGTGTAATGCTGTCACATTGGAATATATGTGCAGACCTCATGAGTCTCTCCGTTACACTTACGTCATGGGAAGACGATATTTATTTCAGTCTGCTGCCGCTTCATCATACATATGAGTGCACTTGCGGTATGCTCGGGGCTCTTTATAAAGGGTCGTCCGTCGCTTATTGCGAAGGTCTGAAATATGTCCAGAAAAATATGCAGGAAATAAGACCTACCGTTTTTCTTGGCGTGCCGCTGATATTTGAGACACTCTATAATTCAATCCTTAAAGCAGCGGCAAAGACGGGAAAAGGGAATGCCCTTCAAACCGTTACGAGAGCCAACAGATACACATCCAAGCTCGGCATTGATTTATCCAAGGCGTTTCTAAAAGAGATAAAGAAAGCTTTCGGCGGCAGAATGAAATTTTTGGTTTGCGGAGGTGCTGCGGGCAGACCGGATATTTTGGATTTCTTCTGTGATATGGGCTTCACTTGTGTACAGGGTTACGGTCTGACGGAGTGTGCGCCGCTTGTTGCCGTGAGTCCGGGGAAGAGGAGACTGATTAGGAACGAATCGGTAGGTCACCCTCTCGAGCTTATCGACGCCAAAATAATAAATCTGAATGATGAGGGCGTAGGCGAGATATGCATTAAAGGTGAAAATATCATGCTGGGTTATTATAATAAACCTGAGGAAACAGCTAAATGTCTGATAGACGGTTGGTTCCATACGGGAGATTTGGGATATATTGACAGACATGGATACATTTATATAACAGGCAGACAGAAGGATGTAATTATTACGGACAACGGTAAAAATGTTTACCCTGAAGAGCTTGAAAACTATCTGCTCGGAAGTCAATTTATAAGTGAATGTATGGTTTGGGCAAGGGATGACGAAAGAGGCCATAATTCGAGTATAGTCGCAACCGTGAGAGTGGATAAAGAAGCGTTGACCGAAGAACTCGGCGATGATGCCGAAGACATTGAAGCAGTGCTTAAATTGCTCGGCAGAGAAGTAGACAGGATAAATGCGCCTCAACCTTTATTCAAGAGAATAAATGAAGTGCTGCTGAGAGAAGCCGAGTTTGATAAGACTACAGCCATGAAGATAAGGAGATTCAGTGAGTCGAACAAAGACGGAATAGGCCTTAAGGATTTCAAACGGGAAGAAAAAGAAAGACGTATCAGAGAAAAGGCGGAGATAAAAGCTCAAAAGGCGGAAGAAAAGAGAAGGCTCAGAGAAGAAGTCAAAAAAGCAAAGGCACGCGCCAAAGAAATTAAGCGACGTGCAAATGAAGCAATAAAGGCTGTGAAGGAGCAAATCAAGAGAATGAGAAAGGGGGATTGATGATGTCGATAACTCGTACGGAAGAGCTGAAAAAGAGGCTTGAAGAAGAAAAAGCGAAGTACTACAAAGGCGAAAAAGTCGAAGCACATCCGAAGAAGAAAAAGAAGCAGGTCAAACTTATGGGAGAGGGCGTACCATATCTTACAGCCGGTATTGTTTGGTTCATGCTTGCACTCATGTTGCCGGTATACAAACTCGGCACGGTAATATTCATATCTTTGGTCTCATGGGGAATCGGCGCCATACTTTCCTCAATCAGAAAGAGGCAACTGAAAAAACTGCCTCCTAAACGCGAGAAGAAGTCATACAGCGATGAAATCGCGATGAAACTTTATAATTTAAGCGATTTGGTGATTGACAGAGCTGAAAAGATTCAGAAAAAAGAAATCAGGGAAACCTTGGCATCGATTGCAGTATCGCTTTCACGAATGGCCGAGGAGGTTGAAAATGATCCGAAAGACAAGAATAAGGTGAGAAAACTTGCCAACTATTACGGCGATATGATGCTGGGACTTATAGACAAATACATATCGCTTCAGGTTAATAACTTAAGTCCGGAAGCAGGTGTAGTAAACTCAAGCATCGGCAAGATAGAACACGCGCTTGCCGGTACGGATACGGCAATTAAAAAGATGCTTGACAATATGTTTACGGACGATGCTATGGAAATAAATGCTGAGGTTAAGACTTTAGACAGCTTGATGCGACTTGAGCTTGACCCGAAAAAAATCAACGGCGGGAGGGGGCTTGCGGGCTTGACCCCGGAAGAACTGTTGGATGAAAGTATGTTGGAACTTGCTGATAATTTAAAGGAGGGCAAATTACAATGAATGAAGAAATAATGGTATCCGAAGTAATGGAAAGTGTAGAAACCGAAGATGTGATGAACATACCTGACGGAGTTGAGTTTTCCGAGGAAGAGCGTTCACTCATAGAAAGTTATGCGGGGAAGGTTGATTTCAGCGACACAAACAGCATAGTTAACTTCGGTTCGGATGCGCAGGATAAGCTTGCGGAGTTTTCCGATGTCGCTTTGAACAAGGTAAGAACCAAAGACTTGGGTGCAGTCGGGGAATCTCTGTCCGGGCTTGTTTCCGAGCTTAAGGGGTTCAGCGCCCTCGAAGAAAAGAAGGGACTTGCCAGGCTTTTCAGCAGAGCTGTCAACCCTATAGAACAATTAAAAAGCAAATACACAAAAGCAAGCGGAAATGTCGAAAAGGTTGTTGACATCCTTGACGGACATCAGGTTTCGCTGACTAAGGATGTGGCTGTTCTCGACGAGATGTTTAAGGCAAATACCGAGAATTTCAAGAGTCTCTCCATGTATATCGTCGCCGGCAAGCAAAAGCTCGACGAGGCGAGGAATGTTACTTTGCCTGAAATGAAAAAGAAAGCGGAGGAAACAGGAAATGCGGATGATATACAGGCTGTTTCCGATTTTTCACAGATGATAACGAGGTTTGAGAAGAAGGTTCATGACCTTAATCTCACGAGGACGGTTTCTTTGCAAATGGCACCGCAGATCAGGATGATTCAAAACAATGACACATTGATGATAGAGAAGATTCAGACCGCACTCGTCAATACCATCCCTCTATGGAAAGGGCAGATGGTGCTGGCGCTCGGCTTAGCTAATTCCGAAGAGGCATTAAAAGCACAGAGAGCCGTGTCGGACGCCACAAACGAGTTGTTAAAAAAGAACGCTGAAGTTTTGAGGCAGACCACTGTCGGAATCGCTGAAGAATCCGAGAGGGGCGTTGTCGATATAGAAACTTTGCAGGAAACGAATGCGCAACTCATCGCGACAATAGATGATGTCATGAGAATCCAAAAGGAAGGGCATGAAAAGAGGATGCTTGCTGAGACGGAGCTTTTGAGACTTGAAGGTGAGCTGAAGACAAAGGTTCTGGAAGCTATTTCTTGATATTTGAAGGGAAGACGACATGAAAAAGATTACATCGAGCAAGCCCTTGTGCATTGCAATAATGATAATTCTCATAATCGCAGGATTACTTTTAGGGGGTATGTGGTCGCTGAATGCGAGATATGAGAGAATCAGCGCATACAGTACTACAATGCCCGGAAGATACAATGCAGCTGCGGCGAGTTATAACGAAAATCTTGAAAAATTTCCTGCGAACATGATATCAAAGATTATGCCTGTGAAGGGTTATTTGGAATATGATTCAAATGCGGAGGAAACAACAGAGCCATATAACATACTTCAGGATATTTCGGCTATCGGGGCAATCGGTGTTGCTGTTCTGATAGTTATAGTCGGGGCATTTATAAAACTGATATATTAAATCATACCATGGGAAAATCCCATGGTATTTCCATGGGATTTTACATATATTTTACATTCGTTTTGTGGCTAAAATGTTCAAAATAACATAGAATGTTAAAAGAGATAAGAGCATGCGATGTGAAAGGAGAACGGGGCAATGATTTTTTGTCTTGAAGACGATGAGAGCATACGTGATTTAATGATATACACTCTTAATGTGGCAGGCTATGAAGCAAGGGGATTCGGAGACAGTGAACAGTTTTGGGAAGCTATGAAAAAAGATATGCCCGAGCTGGTATTGCTTGATATCATGTTGCCGGGTGAAGACGGCATCGCCGTATTAAAGAGATTGAGAAACAACCCCGTGACTGCGGCTTTGCCGGTCATTATGGCTACTGCAAAGAGTGCGGAATATGATAAGGTGATAGGGCTTGACTCAGGCGCGGACGATTATCTGACGAAACCTTTCGGGATGATGGAAATGGTCTCACGAATAAAGGCGGTTTTAAGGAGAAGCAATCCTAAGGATGAAAATACCTTGCTTTCGACCGGAAGCATTACAATGGACTTGACGAAACATACTGTAACTGTAGAAGGAACCCAGGTCATATTAACCTTAAAGGAGTATGACCTGCTGAAACTCCTCATGGAAAATATCGGAAAGGTTTTTACGAGAGAAAGACTGCTTTCAATAGTATGGGGCATTGATTTCATAGGCGAAACCCGTACGGTGGACGTACATGTCGGAACTTTGCGCTCCAAGCTCGGAGCGGCAGGCGACATGATTTCTACCGTAAGAGGCGTGGGTTACAGAATAGAGGAACCGAATGTATAAAAAAATAGGGTATTCCATCTGGATAGTCTCACTTATGGTGCTGCTGATTTTCATTGCGCTTATTTTCGGTATGTCATACAATTTTTTTACCGAAATACAGAAGAATCAGCTCAAGAGTGAACTGGAGCTTGTAGCAAAGGGCATTGAACTTTCCGGGAGCGAATATTTTGACGGCCTTGAGATAACTGAATATAGAATGACATGGATAGAGCAGGACGGGGCAGTCATATTTGACAATATGGCGGACATCGAGAAGATGGAAAATCATGTCGATAGGGAAGAGGTTAAAGAGGCGATAGAAACAGGGTTCGGAGTGAGCATCAGGTATTCGAATACTCTTTCCGAAAAGCAGATATACGCGGCAAAATTATTGGATGACGGAACTGTAATCAGGATATCCGCATCTTATGCAATGTTTTGGACATCGATATTCAATTTTGCACAGGCTCTTTTGATAAGCTTAGTATTTATAATCGTAGGAGCATATATTATAGCTCTCAGGATATCAAAAAAAATCGTCAGGCCGATAAACAATATCGATTTGGATAATCCGTTCAGAAGCGAAGCGGCGCACGGGCTTGAAGAAATCAGGCCGCTGCTTCTCAGGATTAAAGCTCAGAAAGAGCAACATATAAGGGACAAAGAAGAACTCGAAAAGGCGACGCGTATGAGGGAGGAATTTACCGCGAATGTATCACATGAGCTCAAGACGCCGCTTCATTCGATTTCCGGCTATGCGGAGCTTATCGTTAACGGTATGACGAAAGAGGAGGATATAATACCTTTTGCCGGTAAAATCAGGGAGGAGGCAGGCAGACTTACGACTCTTGTTGAGGATATCATCGAGTTGACTCAGCTTGATACGGGCGCCATTGAATATACAAAAGAAACGATAGACCTCTATAAAATAGTTGAGAACACTGTTGACAGTTTGCGTACAACTGCAGAAGGCATGGGTGTCAACATTGAGTTTGAAGGCGAAAAAGCTGTGATATCGGGAATACCTAAGATTGTTTACAGTATGGTTTACAATCTCATGGATAACGGTATAAAATATAACCGTAAAAACGGTACATTAAAGATAAGCGTCAGAAAAAAGGACGAGAATGCCGTGCTTAAGGTTACGGATACGGGAATCGGCATACCAAAAGATGAAGTTAGAAGAATATTTGAAAGATTTTATGTAGTGGATAAAAGCCGTTCAAAAGCAGTCGGAGGGACGGGACTCGGACTGTCAATAGTAAAACACGGCTGCATTATTCACGGTGCTGAGCTTAATGTTGAAAGTGAAGTAGGGGTGGGAACTACTTTCACAATCAAATTTTAGCGAAAAAATATATAAATAAAGCGTTGGAGGAAAAAATGTCGATATTTGATTTTTTGAATTTAATCGGTGGCTTGGCCCTTTTCTTGTTTGGCATGGCAATAATGGGACAGGCGCTCGAAAGGCGTGCGGGAAACAAGTTAAGCGCAATATTGGGAAAACTGACTACAGGAAAGATGACGGGCCTTTGCACAGGGCTCATAGTTACTTCCATTATTCAGAGTTCATCTGCAACTACGGTAATGGTCGTAGGTTTCGTAAACTCGGGTCTTATGACTCTTCAGCAATCGATTAATGTAATAATGGGTTCAAATATCGGTACGACTGTTACGGCATGGATACTAAGCCTTGCGGGAATTAACAGCGATAATTTTTTTGTTCAATTCCTTAAGCCGACTTCTTTCACGCCCATATTGGCGCTTATAGGTATATTTCTTTATATGATGCCGAGCGGCGGCAAAAAGAGAGATACCGGATTGGTTATGCTTGGATTTGCAACTCTCATGTTCGGCATGGATACAATGGCCGGTTCGGTTGCGGGGCTGAGTGATGTTCCCGAATTCAGACAGATGTTTCTTTATTTCTCGAACCCTATATTAGGTGTTTTAGTAGGTGCTGTACTTACCGCAATTATCCAATCGAGCTCGGCATCCGTAGGAATTCTTCAGGCTTTGTCAATGACAGGTCAGGTTACATACGGTGCGGCAATCCCTATTATAATGGGTCAAAATATCGGAACCTGTGTGACGGCAATGCTCTCGTCAATAGGAACAAACAAAAATGCTCATCGCGCCGCACTTGTCCATCTCAGCTTCAATGTTATCGGGACAATAGTTTGCATAACGTTATTCATGATAGTAAAGGCGATGTTTATGCCGGCGATACTTTCAGAACCCACATCACTTGTCGGAATTGCGATAGCGCACTCGGCATTTAATATTATCTGTACCGCATTGATGCTTCCGCTTTCGGGATTATTGGAGAAGCTTGTGCTCACTTTAATTCCGGAGACCGAGGATGAGGAGAAAAATGTTGAACTTGATGAGAGACTCCTTCAGGCGCCGGCTCTTGCACTTGAACAATGCAAGGCTAAAATGTCGGATATGGCCGGTATGTCATTTGAAGCTTTATATTTAAGTTTAGACTGTATCTTTGAATACAATCCGTATTCGGCTGACAGGATAAGATATCTTGAAAACAAAACGGATAAGTATGAGGACGTTATAGGTACTTATCTCGTTAAATTAAGTGCCGTTCAATTAAGCAAAGAAGACAGCTCGGTCGCTGCCGAGTATCTTAAGCTTATAGGGGATTTCGAGAGAATAGGTGACCACAGCATAAATATTTTAAATTCCGCGGAAGAGCTTTCGAAAAATAATATACCGTTCACGGATGCAGCCGTAAGTGACCTTAAAGTGCTGATGGCTGCAGTAAAAGAGATAACGGAGAACACATATGAGGCGTTTATTAAGAGTGATGCCGATATTGCAGTGAGAGTCGAACCTCTCGAACAGGTAATTGATTATTTAAAAGACAGTTTGAGAACAAGGCACATATCAAGATTGCAGCAAGGTGATTGTGTGATGGAGGCGGGTTTCGTATGGTCTGATTTAATCACGAATATGGAAAGGGTGGCTGACCACTGCTCAAATATTGCCGGCTGTATCATAGATGTAAGCTATCACAATATGAACATGCATCAGATGCTGCGTGACTACAGGGATACAAACGAGAACTACCGTGAAGCATATCAGGAATACAGAAACAAGTATGCTCTCGTATAATTGGAGGTTAAAATGTTTGACAGATTGAGTTACATAAAAAGATTGGAAAAATATGTCTCTGAAATCAAGAGGCATATTTTATCAAAACCCGAGATCGCCATAGTTTTAGGTTCGGGATTGGGCGGTTTTGCAGACAATCTCGAGGTTGAAGCGATTGTGGAATACAAGGAATTAGATGGATTCCCCGTATCAACGGCGCCCGGACACGAAGGCAGTTTTATCTTCGGTAAACTCTGCGGCAGGAGTGTAGTGTGCATGAAAGGCAGAGTCCATTACTATGAGGGCTATGATATGAGCGAGGTTGTGCTTCCGCTGAGGGTTCTCGGACTGCTCGGTGCGGAAACCGTGATTATTACGAATGCGGTAGGGAGCATGAGAAAGGAAATGCCGGTAGGAAGCTTCATGGTTTCAAAGGACTGTATCAGCTCTTTTGTCCCTTCACCCTTAAGGGGCCCGAACATCGATATGCTTGGGGAGCGTTTTACTGACGTTTCTGAAATATATGACAAAAAAATAATAGAAAAAGTTCTCGAAATAGGAAGGGAGAACAATATTACCATAACTGAAGGTGTTTTTATCCAGCTTCCGGGACCGCAGTTTGAAACTTCAAGCGAAATCAAAATGTATAGAGAAGCGGGCGCGGATTGCTGCGGTATGTCATCTGCGGTTGAAGCGATTGCCGCAAGGCACATGGGCATGAAAACAGCCGGAATAAGCTGCATCACAAATTATTGCACGGGAATAAGCGAAGAAAAGTTATCAGGAGAAGAAGTAATAGAAGTGGCAAGCAGGGTCTCATCCGACTTTGAGCTGGTTATAAAAAAATTAGTTGAAAGGCTCTAAGATTGAAATCGGTATCCGTTAAACTGAACAGTGAATATGCAGGTATCTTTGCGCTATATTGGATGCATTACGGAGTTATTGCGTCCTTTTGCTCCGCATATTTAATAGGTATAGGTTATTCGAACTCCGAAATAGGCGTAATACTCGCAGCTTCCGGAGCCGTATCTGTTTTTTTGCAACCGATTCTTGCGGATATATCCGACAGGTCGGTGAAATTAAGCTCAATAGGCGTAGCACAGATAAGCACGGTTTTAATGCTGATACTTAATCTTGCGCTGTTTGTTTTTACAAGAAAATCCGCTGCTCTTTGGACGGTATACATGCTGTTGATGGCTTGGAACCTTGCATTGCAACCCCTTTTCAATTCTTTGCAGAGAAAGCTTTCGGAAACGGGAGTCCCGATTAATTTCGGTATTTGCCGCGCCGGAGGAAGTCTCGGTTATTCGGTTTTCACGGCCGTTATAGGAATTTTAGTGGAGAAAATGGGAACTGAAGTACTGCCGTCGGCGGGGGTTATTGTTCTTTCTCTATTGTTTATCTTACTTGTCTTGACAAATAATACGCTTCGTCGCTCATCTGCAAATCAGGAAGCTATAAACGAAAAATCGACAAAACCCGAAAAAGAAATAGGTTTAACAGAGTTTTTTAACAGGAATAAGCTCTTTGTTATTTTGAATTTTTTCATATTGATTTTGTTTTTTCAAAATTCCGTCCTGAATAATTTCATGTTCCAGATAGTTGAGAATGTCGGTGGCGGGACGAAGGAAATGGGTAAAATCCTTTCGTTTATGGCTTTTGTCGAAATACCCGCACTGTTCTTTTTTGACAAAATAAGGGCTATATTCAGTTGTCGCACTCTTCTGAAAATTGCCTCGGTCGCATTTTTGCTTAAAATCGCAATTATATATTCGGCACAAAGTGTCGGAATAATATTTGCGGCGCATTTTTTCAATATATTCTCATTCGGAATATTTTTGCCGGCAATCGTAGTCTTCATAAACGAGATAATGGAAAAAGGAGAACTTGTGAAGGGTCAAGCATTATTTACCATCGCACTTACTATATCGAATATCTTCGCAAGTGTTTCCGGTGGAGTTATGCTTGACAGGTTCGGCGCCGAGTTTATGCTTTTGATTTCGGTTATAGCAACAGCTGTCGGGATGGTCGGAGTGATTGCACTTATAGGCAAGATAAGAGAAAAACCGGAGAAATATTAAAAATTTCATGAAAAACCCTTGATATGTCTACATTATTAGACTTTTATAATTGACAATAAAAATATCGTGTGGTATTATCATATTGACTTTATTTTTTGATTATGTGAAGGAGAAGTATACAATGAATAAGACAGAATTAATCGCTGCAGTAGCAGAGGCAACCGGTGTTACTAAGAAGGACGCAACAGCTACAGTGAACGCTACATTTGCCGCAATCGAAAAAGCACTTGTTAAAGGTGATAAGGTACAGTTAATCGGATTCGGAACTTTCGAAACCAGAAAACAGGCAGCAAGAATGGGCAAGAACCCAAGGACAGGCGAGGCAGTTAAGATTGCAGCATGTACTAAACCGGCATTCAAAGCAGGTAAGGCACTGAAGGACGCTGTAAACAAATAACATATTATAGCAGACAAAAGAGAGGTGTGCCATGCACTTCTCTTTTTTTTAACAGTGACAGTGCCCGGTATTTAAGTTTTACGTAAAATATACTTGAACGCTTAGGTAAATTATTCTATTATTATAGTATGAAGAGAAGTTTGAAGTATAATTATAAAAAAGATAATAAATCGGTGTCGGAAAGAGAGCAGCTCATAAGTGCCAGCAAAAGAGATTTCGTTATATCGGTTGCTATTTTTACCGTGGTTACCGTTATTTCCTTTGTGTTTTACGGCACCGCATCTGACCCTTCGTTGAATATTGCGATGCTCTATACAATCGGAGTATTTCTGATTTCAAGATATACGGTAGGGTATCTCTATGGTTTGTTGTTTTCGATAGCCGCGGTACTTTCGGTTAACTTCTTTTTCACCTATCCATACCAGGATTTTAATTTCACTATCAAGGGTTATCAGGTTACTTTCATAGGAATGTTCGTTATAAGCATTATTACTTCCATAACAAGCACAAGGATGAGAAGACAGGGCGATATTCTATCAAGACAAAAGAAAGAGCTGATGGATGCCGAAAAGGAAAAGATGAGAGCCAATCTTCTGAGAGCCATTTCACATGATATCAGGACGCCGCTTACCGGTATAATAGGAAACTGTGAATCAATCCTGGAAAATTATAGCGAGATGAGCCGCGATGAAGAAAATAAATTGGTGAAAAATATAAGTGCAGACGCGAACTGGCTGCTTAACATGGTCGAGAATTTGCTTTCCGTTACCAGAATAGATAATGAAACGGCCGGTGTAAATAAATTGCCGGAGTCTGTCGATGATGTCGTTTCCGCATCAATGGCTAAATTTAAGAAGAGATTTCCGGGCACTGCCGTAAAAGTCAGAGTACCGGGTGAGCCTATCATGGTTGATATGGACGCCATGCTTATAGAGCAGGTCATAATTAATATGCTCCAAAATGCCGAAATACACTCCCGTTCTGAAAAGCCGTTGGAATTTTTTGTTGAGGATTTTGAGGACAGGGTTGAGTTTCACATAAGAGATTACGGCATAGGTATACCGGCAGAGCGGCTTGAGACAATCTTTGAGGGGACGCCGATAAGCGGCGACAATATAGGGATAGACGGAAACAAGGGAACGGGTATAGGCTTATCCATCTGCAAAACTATAATAAATGCCCACGGCGGAAAAATAAAAGCGGAAAATCATGATGACGGAGCAGAGTTCATATTCATGCTTCCGAAGAGCATATAAGGAGTTTTAACATGTATCAGAAAATATCAATATTGGTAATTGAGGATGAAAAAAGTATTTCGGATTTCATTACAAGAACGCTGAAATTGAACGACTACAGAGTTATGTCCGAGCAGACAGGCAAGTCGGGTTTAGCTTCCATAACATCCAATCTGCCCGATTTAGTGCTTTTGGACTTGGGGCTGCCTGATATGGACGGAATTGAAATAATCAGGGAGACAAGAGAATGGTCGAGCCTTCCGATAATTGTGATTTCAGCAAGAACACAGGAAAAAGAAAAAGTTGAGGCCCTCGATGCGGGAGCCGATGACTATATTACGAAACCGTTCGGAACGAGCGAGCTTCTTGCAAGAATCAGGACGGCGATAAGACATAATAACAAAATCAACGCTAATGTTGATTTATTAAGCCGCCCTTACCGTGCAAAAGAGCTTATGGTGGACTTTGACAGGAGACTGATAACTCTTGCAGGTGAGAGCATACATCTTACGAGAGTCGAATATAAGATAGTTTCATTACTCGCCCAAAACTCCGGCAGGGTTTTCACGTATGATGCGCTTATCAACCAGATTTGGGGGCCTTATGCGGATGATAACAATAGAATATTGAGAGTGAATATGGCAAACATCAGAAGAAAAATCGAAAAAAACCCTGCTGAACCGGAATATATTTTTACGGAATTAGGGGTCGGATACAGGATGCTTGAGGATGATAGTATATAAAAAAGTTATTCGCTAATTGACAAGGAGGATAAAGATGGTTGAAATCAGAATAGCAACTGCAAACGCATATTGTGCCGTTATCGGTGAAAATATATTAGCCGAAGCATCGGAATACATCCCTGACGGATACGGGAAAGCCGTCATTATCTGGGACGAGAGAATCCCGGCCGACAAAGTTGCGCTTCTTGGAAAAGAATTGGAAAAAACCGGCAAGCAGGTTCTCGCACTCTCCGTAGAGTCGGGAGAAGAGTTAAAAACAATCGCAGGTTTTGAAAAGCTTATAAAAGCCGTTGCGGATTTTAAGCTGACGAGAGATGACGCTATATACTCGGTAGGCGGCGGTACTGTCGGTGACGTAGCAGGTTTTATTGCATCCGTTTATAAACGGGGAATCTCACTCGTTATGGTGCCTACAACAGTCCTTTCGGCTTGCGATTCATCGATTGGCGGTAAGAATGCATTAAACTTAGGGAACATAAAGAACCTCATAGGAACTTTTTATCAACCTTCGCTTGTCTTGGTTGATACGGAGTTTTTCCCGGGTCTCGGGGATGAGACTTTTAGAGAAGGCTGTGCCGAGGTAATTAAATACGGGTTTATAGGCGATAAGGACTTAATAAGACTTTTGGATGAGAGACCTCTTACGGACAATAAAGAAGATCTCCTCTATATCGAAAATATATTGAGAAGATGTATCAAAATAAAGGCGGACTTTGTTGCAAGTGATGAATATGACAGAGGGGAGAGAATGCTTCTGAACTTCGGGCATACGTTTGCACACGCGATTGAAAGCGAGTCCGGTTTCAAAATCCATCATGGAAAAGCGGTGGCTATGGGTATGGCGCTTATTACGAGAGCATGCGAGGCAAAAGGTTTATGTGAGGAAGGCACCTACGAGCTTCTTTTGGAACTCCTTGAAAGACATAATATCGAGTGGAGATGTCCATATGATGTGAATGTGTTGCTCTCGAGACTTGTTGAAGACAAAAAAGTAACAGGCGACAGTATAAACATAGTAATTCCTAAAGAAATAGGAAAATGTGTGGTAAATAAGATAAAACTTGATGAATTGAAGGATTTGTTTGATGATAGTCAATCTAAGCAGCCCGGAGCTTAAGAGGGGATACAGTGTAATCTCTTCTAAGTCAATTTGTCACAGAGCACTTATATGTGCGGCATTTTCAGACATTCCGACGAAAATCATCATGAGAAATTATGGTGATGATGTCCTCGGAACTATCGAATGTCTGCGCAGCTTGGGTGCGACAATCACTTCCGAAAACGGTGAAGTATATGTTGAACCGATAGATAGGCTTGCTTTGAAAAAAGCAGGCCTTATTAAGATGAATTGCGGGGAATCGGGAACCACATACAGATTTATGAAAGAAATATCCGAGGAATTGGGGATAGAGGCGGAGCTTTCCGGAAGCGACAGGCTGATGGAGAGAGTATCGTCCTGCGCACCTACATCTCAGATAATATCCGGAAAGATGCTCGCGCTCGGTTTAAGAGGCGAAGGGATAGAAGTGGAAGCGGATTACAATATTGTATCAAGGCCGTATATAGAGCTTACCGCGAGCGTGATGTGCGAGTTCGGCTGTAGCGGTTATGAGTCTCCGGGAGAGTACACCGTTGAAGGTGATTGGAGCATAGGAGCGAATTTCATGGTAGCGGCGGCTATCTCGAATAACGGACAGATTAAGATAAGCAATCTGAAAAGAAAATCCGCACAGGGTGACAGAAAAATCATTGAAATTCTCAGGTCATTCGGTGCGCGTATATTTTTTGAAGATGACGAGATATATGTGAGCGGCGGAGAGCTTAAAGGCATGAGAATTGACGGGAGCAAGACCCCTGACCTTGTACCTGTGCTTGCGGTTTTAGCATCATTTGCGGAGGGAGAGACTCTGATTGAAAATATTTCATACTTGAGGTTCAAGGAAAGTGACAGGATAATGAGTACCGTAAGGATGATTAATTCATTAGGCGGTGAGGCGACGGAGGGAGAAGACTTCATAAGGATAAGCGGCAAAGAAAGAACCGGCGGCCTTAGAGGAGGAACCGTCGATTCATTCAATGACCATAGGATAGCAATGGCGGCAGCGGCAGCGGCATTCGGCATTGACGGCACGGTGGTTATAGAACAAGCGGAATGTGTGAAAAAATCATATCCGGGATTTTGGGAGGAGATAGTTTAGTGGCAAGTACATACGGAAGAAAATATAAAGTTCAGATAGACGGTAAATCACACGGCGAGTCGGTGAAGGTCAGAATTGAAGGCGTTCCGGAGGGCACGGTAATAGATTACTCGGAGCTTGACGATTTTTTGAGAAGACGCTCTCCGCTTAATGAACAACTGGAGGGTGTTGTAACCGAAAGAAAGGAACCCGATGAGGTTATCTGGAAGGAAGGCGTAGTAAACTTTGCGGGCAGATTAGGCATAGTTACAAAGTCCGTAATTGAAGCGGAGGTGCTTAATAAGGACGTTGACCCCGCCTCTTATGATGAATTGAAATATATTCCGAGGCCCGGACATGCGGACTTTACGTTGATGATGAAGGACGGAATCGAAGCGGATACGAGAGGCGGCGGAAGATTCAGCGGCAGATTGACGGTTGGGCTCTGTATTGCCGGAGGAATCACCAAGCAACTTCTGAAAAAAGAGGGGATAGATGTCATGACGGATGTTGTCGAAATCGGCGGACACACAGACCCCATGGCATTTGAGGATGTGGTGGAGTCCGCAAAAGCGAGAGGCGATTCGGTAGGCGGGATAGTAGAATGTGCCATAATGGGTGTTAAACCGGGCAGCTGCGGCGATGCTTACTTCGACGGGCTTGAGGGAAGGATATCCGAGGCCGTGTTCGGAATACCGGCAATAAAGGGCATTGAATTCGGGTCGGGATTCAACGGCGCGAGAATGCTCGGTTCCGCCAATAACGACGAGTTTTTCAAAGATGAAAACGGCAATGTGGTGACGAGGACGAATAACCACGGAGGAATATTGGGCGGTATTGCTTCAGGCATGCCGATAGTTTTCAGAACGGCGATTAAGCCCACATCTTCGGTATTGAAGAAGCAAAAAAGCATAAACATGAAGACAGGTGAAGAAGTCGAGATATCTGTGGGCGGCAGGCATGACCCATGTATAGTGTTTCGAGCGATGCCTTGCATTGAATCTGCGGCTGCAATAGCGATATACGATGCGCTTCATGAAAGCGACGAAGAAATATTCGAAAAGGAAGCCGATAAGCCTGCATCTATCGAATCGCTGAGGAGCGAGATAGATATACAGGATGATATCATTTTGAAAGCCCTTAACAAAAGGCTTAAAGCAGCAAAGGCAATCGGCAGGATAAAGTCTGCAAAAGGACTTCCTATGTATGACAAGAATAGAGAGGAAGATATTTTGGCAGGCAAGACGGAAATCGAAAAAGAGGTTCTTAAGAGGATAATAGAACTGACGAAAAAAGAAGAAAAGCTCAGTTTCGGATTGCTCGGTGAAAATTTGATGCACAGCTACAGCCCGATTCTGCACGACATTATATGCGACGAAACAGGCTTTAGCTATGAGTATAGGCTTTTCGAAAAGAAGGAAGATGAGCTTGAAAGCTTTATTAAAGAAGGCGAATGGGCGGGACTGAATGTAACGATTCCATATAAGACGGAGGTCATAAAGTACATTGATGAGCTGTCACCGGAAGCAGCGGCAATCGGTGCCGTAAACACTATCGTACGAAGGAACGGCAAACTTGTAGGCTACAATACCGACTATTACGGACTTAAGAGCATGATTGACGATAATAATATTATTGTTAATGGAAAGAGGTGCGCTGTTTTGGGTAACGGCGGTGCGGCAAAAGCCGCATCACAGGTGTTGTTTGACAGGGGTGCTGCGGAAGTACGTGTTTTGTCTCACAAGGCAATTGACGAATCCGAAAGCTTTTCCGAAATTTCGGATTGTGAGATACTGCTTAATGCTACGCCGGTCGGGATGTACTCGTATGCCGGCAGGACGATTGTCAATCCGGGCTCGTTCACCAAGTTGAATCAGGTAATCGACCTGATATATAACCCGCTCAGGACGGAATTGGTGTGTCAGGCTAAGAAGAATCTTATAGATTCCATAGGCGGACTTGATATGCTTATATGGCAGGGGATATATTCGGCGACGCTTTTCGGCAGGGAGAAGTTTGAGGACAGGTATGGGATTTTCAGACGAGTTAAAAATAAGCTGCTGAACCGTCTTTCCAATATTGTGCTTATAGGAATGCCGGGTTCAGGCAAGTCAACAATAGGGAAGATGCTCGCCGAAAAAACGGGAAAAGAGTTCTATGATACGGATTCCTTGATTGAGGCACGTGAAGGTAAAAATATCCCCGAGATATTCAAAGAATGCGGTGAAGAATATTTCAGAGATATAGAGAGAGCCGTCATAAACGAACTCAGTGAGGTTAAAGGGGCTGTTATTTCAACGGGAGGCGGAGCAGTCGAGCGGGAAGAAAACTATTACAGCTTAGCCGCGAACGGCAGAATTCTCTTAATAGACAGGGCTGCCGATTCGCTTACAACAGCAGGAAGGCCGCTCAGTCAGGAAAAAGGTATAGAGAGGCTGTATCGGATGAGATTCCCGCTCTACAGGTCTTGGGCCGACGATATAATAGAATGCAATTCAAAAAGCGTCGAAGAAATAATAGAGGATATAACAGAGAAAATATAACAAAAAACACGCTGCAGGTATGTGTGAATATGAATCGACCCCCAAAAGCCAAAACATGCGTCTGACTATTGGAGGTCGTTATTTTCACGGCTCGGCAGCGTGTTATTTATTATATAGCAGAGGCGACTCGCAACTAAAGTCGTTACGAGATTCATTTCAGTGTGAAATATAAGTGTACGGGTTGGTGGTCTGAATATTTGAATTCCTGATCTGTTACCTCGCACTTTGTCACTTTTATATTATTGGTGACAAGAAAACCGTCAACTGTAAGCTGATATACGGTTTCCGGGTCCCATGGCGCATTTGTGTTTCTACAGGACGGTACGGGATTTTCAGGGTCAAACGGAGCATAAAGAGCCACATTACCCGGGAGGGAGTCTTCAGGGAAAGGATTAGCCCAACTGTAATCTTCTGCAGGAATGCCGAAGATTGATTCGGAGTCGTACAGAAGATCCATATTAAAGTCTCCGCCGCAGATAACATAGTTGCCTTTTGAGTATTCATCATTTATAGTGGTATAAATCATTTGCAGCTGTTTTTTCACAATGGTCGAATCTGTGGTATAAGCGGAAAGATGGAGATTAATCAGTACAAGTTCTTTGCCGTTTGAGGTTGATATCCTGCTTACAGTATATGCTCTGTCAAGATCGAGCAGCTTGTAAATATCGGTCTGTATAGGGAGGCTTCTGCGTATCGAAGAACTTATATCGTACTTGCTGAGCGTCATCATGCCTGAACGCGATGTGCCGACAGGTGACAGTACCGGATAAAGCAGGTACGGCGAGTTATAGTTTACTCCGAAAGAGGATTGATATATATCGCCGAAGTAATCTCGAAACATCTTAACTTCATCTACATTGTATGAACGTGTGGAACCGAAATCAAGCTCCTGTATGAGCATCAGTTCGGGCCCGAAGCTGTCAAGCTCGGATATGATATTGTTAATATTATCGACAGTTTCTTCTTCCGACAATGCTCTTGAGTAAGTACCGCCATCCATGAAGAAACTGAACTTATCGGTAAAAGCACCGAAGCCGACATTCCATGATGTAAGGTGATGAACGGTTTTTTTGCCGGTTTTAATAACGGAATTATCGCAAGTGCCGATTATATCAAGATTTTGATTATCCGGCAGCCTGTCAAAAGAAAGAAATACATATGTGACATAGCCGGATACAACCAACAGCAATATGAGAACAAGGAGGAGAATCGCTTTTATAATAGCGCCGATTCCCGTTGAGGTCTTTGAGACTTCATAGCTGCGTGTGTAGCGAAAAATATTCCCGTTGTGTGATTTTCTTGGCATAGTTTATCTCCTGTCAAAATATCGGTTTGCCGATTTTATGTACATATATTTTACCACGTAGGGCACTTTTAATAAAGCTCAAATTATGTTACAATAGCCACATCAGTTAAATATAATTATTATGCGATATTTGCCGCCGTGTTTCAGCTTTCGCAAGCTCGGCGGGAACTCCCGGCACGGCATGCAGCTATCGTACTGAAATGAAATAAAAATGGTATAGGTATAATAAACTCATGGCATTTACACATCTACACTTACATACTGAATACAGTCTTTTGGACGGTGCGGCGAGAATTAAGAAAGTTGTCGCACGTGCCAAAGAGCTTGGAATGGACTCGCTTGCAATTACCGACCACGGCGCGATGTTCGGCGCTGTGGAATTCTATAAGGAGTGCAAGGCAAACGGGATAAAACCGATAATCGGTTGCGAGGTATACACCGCCGCGAGGACACTTTCGGACAAGGAAGTTGGCTACGACAAACATCACGGTCATCTTATTTTGCTCGCAAAAAATGAAACGGGCTACAGGAATCTCATTAAGATTGTCTCTACCGGCTACATTAAAGGTTTTTATTACAAACCTAGAATCGATAAAGACACACTTCGGGAATACAGTGAAGGAATAATCGCACTTTCGGGATGTCTTGTCGGCAATATACAGAACAGACTGCTCATGAGGGATTACGAGGGAGCAAAAAAAGAAGCTTCCGAGCTTTTGGAGATTTTCGGCGAGGGTAATTTTTATCTTGAGATTCAGGATCAGGGACTTCCGGAGGAGAAGGCGATTTTACCGGACATGTTGAAGCTTTCAAAGGAACTTTCGATACCTGTTGCGGCTACGAACGACGTTCACTATGTGAGACGTGAGGATGCCGAGGCTCATGATGTGCTTCTCTGTGTACAGACGGGAACCACTCTTAATGATGAGAACAGGATGTCATTTCCTAACGATGAGTTTTACCTGAAGAGCGAAGCTGAGATGAGGGAGGTATTCCACTATCTTCCGGAGGCCGTGGATAATACTGCCGAAATCGCAAAGAAATGCAATTTCGATTTCAGGTTCGGAGAATATCACCTGCCTGAGTTCAAATCGCCTGAGGGCAAGAGCAATTTTGAATATTTCAAGGAGCTATGCGAAAAAGGGCTTTCCGAGAGATATGGAAGCAATGCGGCTTCCATGGATTTAACGGATAGGTTGGAATATGAAATAAAGACTATAAACGACATGGGTTATGTGGAGTATTTCCTTATTGTCTGGGATTTCATAAATTTTGCCAAGCAGCAGGGCATAACGGTCGGGCCGGGGAGAGGTTCGGCGGCAGGCTCGCTTGTCGCATATTCACTCAGTATAACCGACATAGACCCGATAAGATATAATCTCATATTCGAGCGTTTTTTGAATCCGGAAAGAGTCAGCATGCCTGATATAGATATCGACTTTTGCTATGAAAGACGCGGAGAAGTAATCGACTATGTGTCGAGAAAATACGGTGAGGACAGGGTCTCACAAATAATAACTTTCGGAACGATGAAGGCGAAACAGGCTGTAAGGGATGTCGCAAGAGTTATGGGTACGACCTATCAGAAGGCGGACCAAATCGCAAAGTCCATACCTTTTGAGCTCGATATGACCTTGGACAAGGCTCTCAATATGAACGGTTCCGAATTGAGAGCTCTATATGAGCAGGATGATGAGATAAAAAAAGTCGTTGATATGGCGAGGGCGCTCGAAGGGACACCGAGACACGCGTCGACTCACGCTGCCGGCGTGGTTATCTCGAGACTTCCTATCGATTGCTATGTGCCTCTCTATCTCTCGGATAAGGGGCCTGCGACACAGTTTACAATGACCACGATAGAGGAACTCGGACTTCTTAAGATGGACTTTTTAGGGCTTAGGAACCTGACGGTTATAAGAGATGCTCTTGAAATGATAAAAAAGAATCACGGCGTGTCTATCGATTTTTCAAAGTCGGGATATGACGATGAAGCCGTGTATGAGATGATTTCACAGGGAAATACATCGGGCGTATTTCAGCTTGAATCGAGCGGCATGACTCAGTTCATGAAAAACCTGAAACCTTCGTGTTTTGAAGATATAGTTGCGGGCATATCGCTTTATAGGCCCGGGCCTATGGATTCTATACCCAAATATCTCGAGAACAAGAAGGACCCGTCAAAGATTAAATATGTCACGAAAAAGCTCGCACCTATACTTGATGTTACATACGGTTGCATCATATATCAGGAGCAGGTAATGCAGATAGTAAGAGACCTCGGAGGCTACAGCTACGGACGTTCAGACCTTGTCAGAAGAGCGATGTCAAAGAAAAAGCATGACGTCATGCTCGAAGAAAAAGAAATTTTCATAAACGGCAAGGTCAATGAAGACGGCAGTATAGACATACCCGGATGTATAAGAAACGGGGTCGGCAGAGAAGCCGCGGAAGCGATTTTTGAAGACATGGTGACTTTCGCCTCGTACGCATTCAATAAATCACACGCAGCGGCTTACGCCGTGCTCGCGTACGAAACCGCATATCTTAAAAGGTACTACCCGACGGAGTTTATGGCTGCTCTCATGACATCGGTTATGGGAAACAGCACAAACATAGCGAAATATATCAGAAACAGCATGGATATGGGAATTGAAGTGCTGCCGCCGGATGTTAATCGCTCCGAAAAGAAATTTACCGTCGATGAGGGAAAGATAAGATTCGGTCTGCTCGGTGTAAAAAATGTCGGGGAAGGCGCCATCGAAGCGATAATAGAGGCGAGAAAAAAAGAAATGCCTAAGGACATCTTCTCGTTTATCGCCAATGTCGATATTTCTCAGGTAAACAAAAAAACACTGGAATCGCTTATTAAATCCGGAGCAACGGATTCACTGTCAGATAACAGGGCGGCAATGCTTTCCTGCTACGAGGGCGTCCTCGAGTCTGCGCAGAACGAGGCAAGAAAAAACATACAGGGCCAGCTTTCACTGTTCTCAAACGATAACGATGCCGCATTGGGTGCGGCGTTCGGTGCAACACTCCCTGATGTAGCACCTTTTTCAAAAGACATACAGCTTTCAATGGAAAAAGAAATGCTCGGTGTCTATTTAACCGACCATCCGTTAAATGATTATGTCGGAAACATCAAAGAAATGGGCACATTGACATGTGAAGACCTCATGATGTTAACGGAAGAAGCAGAAAGTACGGGCAGCTCCAAGATTCGTGATAACATGAAATGTGTTATTTGCGGTATGATTACTTCAAAAAAAAATCAGCTGACCAAGACGGGTTCTATGATGGCATTTATCGAAATAGAAGATTTGATAGGCAATGCCGAGATTATCGTCTTCCCTAAAACTTATGAAAAAGTCGGCAGTGTTTTGGAGCTTGACAGTGTAGTGGCTATCACGGGCAGGGTCAACTTCAAGGATGATGAAGTGCCGAAAATTATAGCTGATAACATTGCGCTTTTGAAACCGGATGCGGAAACTGCGGAAGAGTTGAGAGCTGAAGAAGCGGAGGAATCGAGAGCCGGAGAAGCGGAGGAATCGAGAGCCGAAGAAGCGGAAGAATCGGAAGTCGAAGAAGCGGAAGAGTTGAAAGTCGAGGAAGCGGAAGAATCGGAAGTCGAGGAAGCGGAAGAATCGAGAATTAGAGAAACGGGAGAATCGAGAGTCGAGGAAAAAACGGCAGAATATGGAGCAGGCAAAGAAATTGCGGGCAGGATAAAACTGAGAATCCCGCCCGAGATGAATGATTTGATGACAATGGATATGATTACATCGGCAATCAGGCGTCAAACGGGTAATCATGAGGTTCTTCTCTATCTCAGCGACGGAAGGTTGCTCATGTCCGAGCATACTGTCAATCCGACCGAGTCACTTAAAAATCATCTCATAGGTCTTTTAGGAAAGGAAAACGTTAAGTTTTAATGGTGAAAAAATGAAGCGAATAGGCGTGCTTACCAGCGGAGGCGACTCTCCCGGCATGAATGCGGCGATACGTGCTGTCGTAAGGTGCGGACTGGATGAGGGGCTTGAGGTTTTCGGCATAGAAAGAGGCTTTGAAGGACTGCTCGACGGTGATATCAAGCAGATGCAAAGATACTCAGTGGGCGATATTTTGCAGAGGGGCGGCACCATCTTGAAATCAGCCAGAAGCGACAGGTTCATGGAGGATAAATGGGTAAAATACGGGGCGAATATGCTCAGGACTTTCGGCATAGACGGCATTGTGGCGATAGGCGGTAACGGCTCGCTTAAGGGCGGACTTGCACTCTCTAAAGAAGGCGTTAAGGTTATGGGAGTTCCGGGTACGATAGATAACGACCTCGGATACACGGACTTCACAATAGGATTTGATACGGCTGTAAATACCGTGCTTGAAGCGATTACAAAAATCAGGGATACTTCCTCTGCTCATAACAGAACGACCATTATCGAGGTGATGGGAAGAAATTGCGGTGACATAGCACTATATGCCGGTTTAGCGGGCGGTGCGGAATGTGCGGTAGTGCCCGAAAAACCTTTTGACATAAATGCGATTTGCCGTAAAATAATCGAAGGAGCCAACAGAGGCAAGCTGCACTCCATCGTAATAAAAGCGGAAGGGACGCCGAAGCCTTTCGATGAAATGGTGAATTATATTTCGGAAAATACAGGTAAGGATACGAAACTCGTGGTGCTTTCATATCTTCAGAGAGGCGGAAGTCCTACGCTTGCGGATAGAAACCTTGCCACTCTTTGCGGCGCGAAGGCCGTGGAGCTTCTAAAATATGATTCTCAGTCGAAAGCCATAGGCATAGTCGATAACAGGATAGTGGCATATGACCTTGAAGAAGCGATGAATCTGAAAAGAGAATTTGATGAGAATATGTACAGGCTCATAGATGTTTTGAGCAAATAATTTAAGGATATCTCCAGTTTTTAAGTAAATAATATGGATAAGACGATAGTAATTTATACAAGTAAATACGGAAGCACCAAGCAGTATGCAGAGTGGATAAGCGAGGAGCTTTCATGCCCTTGCAAAGAATTAAAGAGTATGGCAAGAGGTGAACTGTCAAATTATGAAATTCTTATATATGGCGGAGGGGTTCATGCCGGCGGGATAAAGGGCTTCGACACATTCAAAAAATGGATTAAGCCGATTCTTTCCGACGCATACTATTCCGCCCATGACAGCGATTTGGAGTTCAGACACGAAAACTATAAACCTGAGAAAAAAATTATCATTTTCGCTGTCGGTATGAATGTCAAGAGCTTTGAAGCGAGGGCACAGCTCAGGGATATCAACCTTGACAAAAAATGGCTGAAACCTTTGACCTGTTTCTATCTTGAAGGGAAGTATGTACCGGAAGAGGTTAAGGGAATTGATAAAATACTGATGAGTTTTGTCAAAAAGATGTTGAAGGACAAGGGTCTCAATATGAAACCCGAAGAGAAAATCCTGCTTGAGATGATAGAAAACGGATGCGACCTGATAGACAGGGAACAAATACGCCCGCTTGTCGAGGAAGTAAAATCGTTTATAGCTGATTGATATTGTCTGAATATACTTATATAGCCCGACAGGTTTGCCATGCTTTTGGTTTCACAGCGAGGCGAGGACGAAAAAGCATGGCAAACCTGTCGGGTCATATTATTCTATGTGTAATTGGAAAGTCGTTTATTTGCTCAGATACTGATTATCTCTCAGCTCATTGTTTACTTTTCCTTTTATCGTTATATCAGGGTATTTTTCTTTGAAATATTTTTTATTCATGGATTTGTGGCCGAAGATATTGCCGTATGAATGTGAGTTGGCATATATATCAACTTCATGAGGGACGTTGTTTTCGGGCAGGCCTGCTAAAATTTCTTCTATTTTTTCTCTGGCAATCATCGATTCAACGAGCTGTCTGAATGCAGGATGGAAGCCGATTTCATCCGCCATTATTTCGGAGGATTTAAGACCTACCCTTATGATATTGATACCCGCCTCATCCAATATCTCGTATACGGCTTTAGAACGCACAACCGCCTCGTCCAAACCGAGAGGCTGATATTCGCCGCGGCTAAGCATATTAAAGAGCTCTGTGTCTTTGATAACGACGGTCGGATAAATTCTCGCAATATCAGGTGCAATCTTCACGGTCTCTTCTGCCGAAAAAATGCAGGTTTCCAAACTGTCGCCCGGAAGCCCGACCATTAACTGAATGCCGAGTTTCATACCGTAGCTCTTTATAAGTTCACAGGCTTCATATATACACTTGGCATCATGACCGCGCCCCGAGAGTTTAAGCACCTCATCCGAAAAACTCTGAACCCCGAGCTCAATGCAGTCCACGGAATGATTCGCCAGATTATCAAGTATTTTTTTTGATATATAATCGGGTCTTGTAGAAAGGTGGATGGCGTCGATTTTTCCGGCATCCTTATACTCTTTGGCGATTCTCAAAAAGGAGTTTTGCTCAGATATAGGAAGACCGGTGAAGGAACCTCCATAAAAAGACACCTCGACGGTATCGACATTACCCAAGGTAGTGAGCCAGTGTTTTATTGTATTTTCGGCATCTTCCGGCGTGACGTCTCCGAGCCTTGACGTTATCCTCTTTTGATTGCAAAAGACACAGTCGTTCGGACAGCCGCGATGAGATATGAAGATGGGAATGATAGCATGTTTTTTCATAGTGCACATATTGTATCACAATTTCGACGTTTTCACAATGATAGGCGCATTGGCGGGCGTTTGGAGCCGCAATGCTTTTCTGATTATTTTCGTCGGCAACGTCACAGGTGTGGGCGGAGGTGTACTTAGAGATATCTTCGCCGACAGAAACCCGGTTATCTTTCAAAAAAATGTTTATGCCACGGCTTCTTTGATAGGTGCGGTCATATTTGTTATATTATCCGAAGTTAATCAATATTCTGCTGCTCTTGTCGGCGGAACGGCAATCTTTATACTTAGAGTTTTAGCTGTGAAATTCAAATGGGATTTACCGAAGATTAAATAAAACGGAGCAGATTTCGTTTGAATCGCCATAATAATACAAGAACCCCTAATCTTTTAGGGAAACGAATAATGCTTAAAAAGATTAGCGAAAAATGCTATAATACGTAAAGACAATTAAATACTGCGCTTATGTTCCGCAAGATGCGGCTCAGATGGAAGACGGGTGAGAATCTTGCACGGTCCCGCCACTGTAATAAGCTTGCCGAACCCTTCATGCCATTGGGGAAACCTGAGAAGGCGGGTCAGGCTATAAGCTTTGAGTCAGGAAACATGCATAAACGTTTTTATTCATGGTGTAGGTGCAGCACAAGTGGGTAATTTTTAGAGAACAGCGAAAACGGGTATGCGGCATCAATTAATGCATACGGTACTCTCGCAGTCACAAAACTTTGGGGAACCGAAACCTTTAATACTTTGTTTTTTGCAAACGATGTGCCGCTTGCATCGGGAGTCGGAGATGAAATAAAAGAGGGAGACAGATTATTTGCTTCGATAAATAAGGACAACCGATACTATGCGGACTGGTATCTGTTCTTTGACGAAAATTCTATAGTAGCAGGAGAAAACAAAGAGATTAAGTTAATGCTGAAAGGCTGTCAGGGCATGGGATATCCGTTTAACCCGAAGGCAGTTAAAGGCATAGACGTAGGGTACTACGAAGGAGATACCTTCAAAAAATTAGGTACGACCAATGACTACGGCAGGGTAACCATAAGCCTTGAAAATGCAGGGAATTACGTTGTCACTGTAGACAGCTCGACCTTGATTTCGGATACCGTAACCGATTGGAGCGTTGACCCGCCGGCAACCCTTGCCGCCGACTGTCCGGTAATGGCTCCTGCATGCTTGGTGACCGTGAGACCGCCGGCTGAGCCGATAACCGTGTATGTGAGCGTAAACAACAAGGGCACCTCGCAACTGCAACCGACGGCTCCCTTATGGCTGAAAAAGAAGTAAACGCGGAGGATATTGACAAGGACGGTATAATCACCGTTGATGAAGCACTGGTAGCAGCACATAAGGCATATAACAGCGTTGACGGATATTTTTGCAAAAAAGGACAGGTTAAAAAACTCTGGGGAGTTGATTCCGGCAACCTTCTTTTCCTTGTTAACGACAAGGGAATCTCGACAAGTGTCAGCGTAGATACGGTAGCAGGCGGTGACAGCATATATGCTTCCATAAACAAAGACGACAAATATTATGCCGACTGGTATACATTCTTTGACAATAAGAAATTGAATGTAGTCAAAGACCAGCCTGTAAGGCTTAAATTAATGGGACATCTCGGCATGGCGTTCACGGACGAGGCTAAGGCTGAATTATACCATGTAAACATGGTATAATACTATTTAAAGATATATTATATAATCGTTCAATAATCACTGAC
>CAYFQR010000007.1:32837-45083 GCA_964345365.1 uncultured Oscillospiraceae bacterium | reverse complement strand
CGCATATGATACCATTAGTGCAAGTGCTGTAAGTGCAGCAGATCCTATCGCAAATCCTTTACCGATAGCTGCGGTAGTATTACCTACAGCATCGAGCTTATCCGTAATTTC
This sequence comes from uncultured Oscillospiraceae bacterium, assembly GCA_964345365.1. Lineage (GTDB taxonomy): Bacteria > Bacillota > Clostridia > Peptostreptococcales > Anaerovoracaceae > RUG754. The sequence goes on along the minus strand of CAYFQR010000007.1, from coordinate 44,972 downwards.
GCGAACCTCCTCAGGCAACTCGGACATTTCGGCAATGCCGCCGGCATTATCAGATACAGGGCCGTAAGCGTCTACGGCAACCGTCATTCCTGCAGTAGAAAGCATTCCTACTGCGGAAAGTGCTATCCCGTAGATTCCCGCAAAATAGTATGCAACGAATACAGCTACGCAGATTAAAATTATCGGCCATAATGTCGAAAGCATTCCTACGCCGAGACCCGATATTATCGTCGTGGCAGCACCTGTCTGCGACTGCTCAGCAATTTTTTGGACATGCTTATAGTCACCGGAAGTGTAGATTTCCGTAACCTTGCCGATTGCTATACCGCATACAAGACCGGCGCAAATCGCAATAGCATAGGTGTAGTCACCGAGTAAATATTTTGACAAAATGATAACGGTTATAATAACAATGAGTCCGCTCACATACGTTCCCATGTTAAGAGCGGTGGCAGGATTACTTCCTTCCTTGCCTCTCACCATCATAATACCGATAATGGACGCTATAAGTCCGACTGCGGAAATCAAAAGCGGGAACATCGCAGCAGTCATCTGGCTGAATGTAGCCGTATCGGCTTGTTCGCTCACAGCTACGGCAGCGAGAGTGATTGCGGAAATAATCGAACCCACATATGATTCGAAAAGGTCCGAACCCATTCCTGCAACGTCTCCGACGTTGTCTCCTACGTTGTCTGCAATTACGGCAGGGTTTCTCGGGTCATCTTCAGGGATACCCGCCTCTACCTTACCTACAAGGTCAGCTCCGACGTCAGCGGCTTTAGTATAAATACCTCCGCCGACTCTTCCGAACAATGCCATTGATGATGCGCCGAGTCCGAAGCCCGTAACGCACTGCGTCACGCTCGCAAGGTCAAGTGCCACAACAATGATGCCGAGACCTAAAAGTCCGAGGCCCGATACACAAAGTCCCATAACCGCACCTGATCTGAAAGCTATCTTAAGAGCCTTGTTCATGCCCGATTCCCTGGCGGCATTAGCAGTCCTTACGTTGCCTAATGTGGCAACATTCATTCCGAAAAATCCGGCAAGAACAGATAAAAGGGCACCGCCTACATATAATACGGCAGTTGTCCAGCTGATGCAGAAACCGATGAGAAGAAAGAGTACGAGGATTACAATAACCATCGTCTTATATTCTCTAGTTAGGAATGCAAAAGCGCCTTCTCTGATAAAGCCGGATATTTCTCCCATTCTTTCCGTTCCGACTTCAGCCTTCTTGATCCACGCTGCTAAACAAAAAGCGACAATAAGACCAATAACGGCCGCGATAACAGCAAATAATTGCTCCATGATTAATAAAACCTCCTAAGATTTATTCAAAAAGAGTAACGATAACAAGCGAAAGTACTACGAAAAGCACTGCTGCAACGGCAGTGAGCTTCTCAAGTAATGCTTCATAACCCTTGCTCTTTTTCTTACCCAATAATTGCTCCGCACCACCGGCGATTGAACCCGATAAGCCTGCCGAGCTGCCTGACTGAAGCAATACGCTCGCAATTAAAATAATGCTGCATAAAGCCAATAAAATCATAAAGAAAATCTTCATTTCTTACCTCCTGCTATTGTAACTCGAAAATTGTAACACACAATCGTACTATTTTCAAGGTTAATTTAATAAGTTAAAACAATTTTTTGTTAAGAAACAGTATGTTTTTGAAATTGTCGTCAAAAATCTATTATTGACATAAACTTCTCCGCTTCAAGCGATGCCCCTCCTACAAGAGCACCGTCTATTTCAGGCATATCCATAATATCCGTAATATTATCAGGGCTGACACTTCCGCCGTACTGTATGATAATCTCATCTGCAATGTCTTCATCATATAATTCTATAAGGGTGCTTCTTATCACGCCGCACATCTCGCCCGCCTGAGCGGCGGTTGCGGTTCTGCCCGTTCCTATTGCCCAAATAGGTTCGTAAGCGACTACAATATTCTTTGCCTTTTCGGCTTCCACCCCTTCAAGCGCGGCTCTGACTTGGGCGACAACATACTTGTCCTGCTCACCGCTCTCCCTTTTTTCAAGAGGCTCACCTACACATAAAATAGGTTTAACCGACGACTTCAGTAAAGCTTTCACCTTGAGATTTACAATTGTATCATCTTCATTGAAATACTCTCTTCTCTCCGAGTGTCCTACTATCGCATAATCCACACCTATATCCTCAAGCATGGTAATTGATATCTCACCGGTGAACGCACCTTTCGGCTCATAAAAAACATTTTGAGCTCCGAGCAAAATATCGGTGCCGCTTATTTGTTTCTTTATGGTTTCAAGAAGTGTATACGGGGCACATATCAGAGCCCTTACATCAGTACCCTTGTAAACAGCTTTGAATACTTTAATAAAATCCTCGGCTTCGCTTCGGGTTTTGTTCATCTTCCAGTTTCCCGCAATAAGTGGAATTCGCATCTTTACTTCCTTTCTGAATTCAGTCATAAGCGAGTGAACATTACTCACTTGCAAATAATAGGTAATATCATTTTGTCGACAATATTTCTGTTGCCGTTCACTATATTTTTAGTCGCAATACTGTTTCATATATTTGAGAGTCCTTATAAGCTGATATGTATAACTCATTTCATTGTCATACCATGCCACTACCCTGACCTCGAATATATGCGTGCCGCATTTTTGTGCAAGCGTCTGCGTCGCATCGAAGAGCGAACCGTAGCTCATTCCCACTATATCGGATGAAACAAGCTCTTCTTCCGTATATCCGAAGCTCTCGTCAGCCGCCGCTTTCATGGCAGCGTTTATTCCCTCCACGGATACCGTGTCCGTCATATCTTTTAAGGTAGCATCCAGTATCGTAATAGAGCCGGTAGGCACGGGAACTCTCTGTGCGGAACCTATCAGCTTACCGTCAAGCTCCGGAATAACGAGGCCGATTGTTTTCGCTGCGCCGGTTGAGTTCGGTACGATATTTATCGCACCGGCTCTTGCTCTCCTTAAGTCACCTTTTCTATGAGGCCCGTCGAGCAGCATCTGGTCTCCCGTATAAGCATGAATTGTAGTCATGAAACCCGTACGAAGCTCTCTATATTGATTTAACACCTTGGCCATAGGCGCAAGACAGTTAGTAGTGCATGAGGCTCCGGAAACTATATTATCTTCTTTTTTGAGGATTTCGTGATTGACACCGTAAACTATAGTCGGAAGGTCGTTTCCGGCAGGTGCCGAGATGAGAACTTTTTTGGCTCCCGCATCTATATGTGCCTGTGACTTCGCTTTAGAAGTATAAAATCCCGTGCATTCGAGCACTATATCAATATCGTGTTCTTTCCAGGGGAGTTTGCTCGCATCGGCTTCTTTGTAGACAATAAACTTTTCTCCGTCAACCATAATGGATCCCTCATAGCAACTGACCTCATGCCCCTTGAAGCCTCCCTGAATGGAATCATACTTAAGGAGATGTGCCAGCATTCTCGGCTCTGTCAGGTCATTTATGGCTACAACCTTCATTTCTTTATCTTCCAATATCTGTCTGAATGCAAGCCGGCCTATTCTGCCGAACCCGTTTATAGCAACATTAATCATACTGCCCTCCTATTTGTCTTCAATTACGGCAATTCCCGGAAGTACCTTACCTTCAAGGAACTCAAGAGATGCGCCGCCTCCTGTGGAAATATGTGTCATCTTATCTTTCAATCCGAACTTCTCGACCGCTGCGGCCGAATCACCGCCGCCTATAATTGTAACGGCATCAAGCCCCGCTAAAATCTCGGCGACTCCTCTTGTGCCCGCCGCGAAATTATCCATCTCGAAAACGCCCACAGGGCCGTTCCATACAACCGTTTTAGCGTCTTTTAAGATTTCTTTGTACATTGCGACAGTTTCCGGCCCTATGTCAAGTGCCATCATGTTTTCAGGAATTTCATCGGCATAATATACACCGCGCTCGGAGTCGTTGGCAAATTCTTTGCTACAGACATTGTCAATCGGCAGAACAAGCCTCACACCTTTTTCCGCGGCTTTTTGAAGTATACTTGCGGCGATTTCCGCATTACCCTCTGCTAAAAGCGATGTGCCTATTCCAAGCCCTTGAGATTTATAGAATGCGTCTTTCATACCGCCTCCGATTATGAGGGTGTCGACTTTTTCCAAAAGATTTTCCAACACGGAAATTTTATCTGCAACTTTAGAGCCGCCCATTATCGCTACAAACGGCCTTTCAGGATTATTAACCGCATCACCTAAGAACTTTATTTCTTTTTCAATCAGGAATCCCGAAACGCAAGGGAGATAGTCCGCTATTCCGGCGGTTGAGGCATGTGCTCTATGTGCGGTACCGAAAGCATCATTTACAAATATATCTCCGAGTGATGCAAGTTCCTTTGCGAATCCCGGTTCGTTTTTTGTTTCTTCTTTGCGGAATCTGACATTCTCAAGTAAAAGCACCTGCCCGTCTTTTAAGTTTTTCACTTTATTTCCAACCTGCTCATCCACCACAACCGGCGATGCGGCAAAGATTACCTCCTGTTTAAGAAGCTCCGTGAGGCGCTTGGCCACCGGCTCAAGCGTAAATTCAGGCTTAGCTTCGCCGTCCGGTCTCCCGAGGTGCGACATGAGTATCACCTTTGCACCGTTCTCAATAAGGTATTCGATAGTCGGCAGTGCAGCCGTGATTCTGGTATCATCGGTAATCCTGCCGTTTTCCAGAGGTACGTTAAAATCACATCTAACCAATGCTCGCTTCCCGCTAAATTCTACGTCCCTAACAGTTTTTTTCATTTTTTCCTCCTCACATAATTGAATATAACAAAAATGAAATAAATTAAAATCTCCTTCTTTTCGATGAAGAAAGTATTTCCATGCTCTCCCGATATTTAGCAACGGTTCTTCTGGATATCTCTATCCCTTTTTCCGAAAGAATGTGAACCAATTCCTGATCGGAATAAGGTTTTTTGTTGTCTTCATTATCAATTATTTCTTTTATGAACGTTTTTATCGAATTTGATGACAAGCCGGCTCCATCGGAGTTTGTATCTCCGGAGCAGAAGAAATATTTCAGTTCATATACCCCTCTCGGTGTCTGAATATATTTACCGTTTGTGCTTCGACTGACGGTTGACTCATGTACACCCACTATATCGGCGATCTGCTTCAGAGTCATGGTCTTCAGATGTTTATCGCCATTTTCCAGAAAATCTATTTGGTAATCAACAACTGCACATGCGACATTGTATATGGTCTGTTTTCTCTGCTGAATAGACCGGATAAGCCACAGAGCCGAATTATATTTATCAGTGAGATATTTCTGAACCTCCTCATCTTCTTTATGCGTCTTGGCAAGGTTGACATAATATGCACTCACCATCAGATGCGGAATGGAGTTGTCGTTTGAATAAACGGTAAAACCGTCATCCTGTTTTTCGACTATGATATCGGGAACTATATATCTTATGTCCTCACCGGAAGAATATTTGCGTCCCGGTTTAGGCTCCAATGTTCTGATTAAATCACCTATCATCTGAACTTCAGGTACCGTCAGCCCTGTTTGCTTTGAAACGTTCTGAAGTCTGTTTTCGCCGATATCCTTCAAATGATGAAGGATTATATATTCTATACTGTCCTCAAGAAGCCCCTTGGACGAAAGTTGAATTATCAGACACTCCTCAAGCGACCTCGAACCGACACCCACCGGTTCAAAGCCTTGAATTATCTCAATTATTTTCTCAGCCTTGTCATCGTCAATCTTAAACGCATTGCAAATTTCCGAATTGTCAACAGTCAAGTATCCGTTATCGTCTATGTTTTCGACGATAAAACGACCTATCTTTTTTTCGTAGCCTTCCAAATCAGAAAAAGTTAACTGCAAAAGCAAATAGTCCTGCAAGGTTTCTTCTTTTGAAGTATATTGGTCGAAAGTCAACGAATCTTCGTCGGTAGCCCTGTGCTCCCACTGTCTGTAGCTTATATCATCATACTCCGATTCGACTATTTTTTCTCTGAGGTCGATTTCGTCCTGCTCCGCCTCGTTCTTTTGAAGCTGTTCTCTCTTTAATGCATCACTTTCTATGCCGTTTCTTATGTTCTTGTGATCAAGTTCAAGCAACGGATTCTCAAGCATTTCATTCTGCACATGCTCCTCAAGCTCATGCGAATTCATCTGCAGTATTTGGATAGCCTGAATCAGCTCAGGGGTCATCATGAGCTTTTGAGATTGTTCTATTGTAAGGTCATATCCGAGTTTCATATATATCCTTGTCAATTTGCCGCGATATAATGATTTTATCGCTTACAATACTCGCGCGCAATGCGGCGCATGCAACTATTATACCAAATCTCAGGTTGTTATTCAAGGTTAGCGCAGAATGTATTTTTGAAAAACACACAAAAAACGCGCTGCAGGATTCGGCAAAACGCGTGTTTTTTATTTTTCCCGCACTCAGCGCATTTTCGTGTTCTTGGATGTCTTTCAGTTTTTGCCGCAGCAGTTTTTGTATTTTTTGCCGCTGCCGCACGGACATGGTTCGTTTCTTCCGGGTTTCATTTCGGCACGAACCGTCTTTGAACGCTTATAGTCTTTAACAATGGATTTGAGCTTCTCTTCATCGAATACATTCAACCATTCCTCAAGCGTATAGAGATATTCCGCGTCCGCCTTAAGCATATTAAAGAAAAGCTTTTCAAAATCGATATCAAAGCCGATAACGCTGTCATCTTCTATGCTTTCAAGATTGTTTTCCTTTAGAAGCGAAGCATTGATTCCGTCGCAGAAGCCCATGAAAATCTCAGGCTTAGCTTCAAATTGATTTACCAAATCTATGAATCTGCCCTCGAATTTTTCAGGATAGGTCGAGAGAATATACTGATAGACCTTTTGTTCCGTTCCGGCATACTCTTTCCAAAATTGCTCGAAGGTTTCTTCAGTCTGCGAATCCATCAGTTCGTTCCATTCTTTATAATAACTCATTATTGCTTACTCTCCTCATATTTTATCTTGATTCTTATATTTCTTACATCGTTTTATTGTCCAATCAGCTGCATTTACGCTTAAGACCTGTCGCATGCAGCTTCGGAAACTCAATGTTGATTGATATGTTATTTATTTTAATCCGCTATTTAACCAGGCTTATTATATCTCCGACAACAGCCGAGCCTGTAGGAAGCGCTCCCGCTCCTTTGCCGTAAAGCATTATGTCGCCTACCGCATCTCCTGTTATATATATGGCGTTATACTCATTTGAAACACTTGATAGAGGATGCGAATACGCTACTCCCTCCGGCTTAACGCTGCATCTCAGTTCACCGTTCTTGTAATACGCACGGGCAATCAGCTTTATCTTCTCGTGTTTTTCGGAAGCTCTCCTTATGTCATCTTCCGTAATATGAACCATACCGCATCTCGGTATGTCCATAGGGTGAATATATTCATCAAAAAGAAGAGCGGTGAGTATGGTCAATTTGTTTGCCGCATCGAAGCCTTCCACATCAGCCGTAGGATCGCTTTCGGCGAAGCCGAGCTCCTGAGCCTGTCTGAGTGCATCGGTATAGCCAAGCCCCTCTTCGCTCATCTTCGTCAATATGTAGTTTGATGTACCGTTCACTATACCCGTTACCTCGGTGAAACGATTCCCCGAAAGCTGACCTCTTATCGCCGTAAGCACCGGTATGCCGCCGCCTACCGAAGCTTCATATAGGAATTTGACGTTATTTCTTTCAGCAGCTTCATTCAATTCTTTCCACGACTCCGCAATAGCCGCCTTATTTGCCGAAATGACATGCTTGCCGCTGTCCATCGCTTTTATCATATATTCGGTAGCGGGCTGCACTCCGCCAAGCACCTCAACAACACAATCTATGCTGTTGTCAGACAGCACATCGTCTATATTGTCAGTATAGATATCCTCAGGCAGACCTTCCTTCAGGCTGCGTGAAAAAATCTTAGTTACTCTTATCTCCGCACCGCTTCTCACGGTTATTATGTCGGCGTTATTCTTAAGTATTTCGTATGTGCCGCCTCCTACCGTACCGAAACCTAATATTGCAACATTGAGCTTCTTCACTTTCATCATCCTCCTGTTATGTGGCCGATTACATGACCAAATCTATGATTGTTAATATATTTATTTTCAATGGGGATTCTATCGATATCAATAGAACATTTTTTTAGAACATCCGCGAACCCCGACAGTTGAAGATTATACAACAAAAAACAGGAAAAGTCTTTAATTTGTCTTTATTTTTTTAATATTTTTGGTAAAATAACAGGGTATTGTTGATTAAAAATAGAAAAGGAGATATAAGATGCCCTTACACATAGTATTGGTTGAACCTGAAATCCCGCCGAATACGGGAAATATTGCCAGAACCTGCGCGGCAACGGGGACGGTTCTGCACCTCGTAAAGCCTCTCGGCTTTTCAATAGATGACAAGGCTCTTAAGCGTGCCGGTCTTGACTATTGGCAATATGTGAACCTTGAGATTCACGAATCCCTCGATGACTTCATGAATAAATACGACCCTTTCGGCACTGACCCGCACAGGCTCTTTTTAGCGACGACTAAAGGTGAACACATATATACCGATTTTGATTATGCGGACGGAGATATGTTTATTTTCGGGAGGGAAACAGCCGGTCTTCCCCGCCCTTTCATCGACAAGCACAACGACACGGCAGTCAGAATACCGATGAGCGAAGACACGAGGCTGCGTTCATTTAATCTGTCAAACTCCGCCAATATAATACTGTTTGAAGCCCTGAGGCAGCTGGGCTTCCCGAAGCTGAAGTAAATTCGATATGAATATAATGCTAAAATAGGCACCTCATTTAAGGTGCCTTTTCGGATATTATCGCTTTTCCGGTTTACCGTGCTTTCGTTTTTTGCCCATGAAGGCGGTCGCATCGCCGTAGCTGAAAAACATATATTCTTCTCTCGTCGCTTCTTCATATATCTTAAGTACGGATTCTCTGTCATAAAGCGCACTCACAAGCATGATCAGTGTCGACTTCGGCAGATGAAAATTCGTTATCAGGCAATCTATTATCTTGAACTCATATCCGGGGTAGATAAATATGTCGGTGTTGCCCGTGCCGGCTTTGACAAGATATGTACCCGCTCCCTCATCAAGGTATGCTGCAGATTCCACTGTTCTCGTCGATGTGGTGCCTACCGAGACAATCCTTCCGCCTGATTTTATGGTTTGATTGATTGTCTCCGCAGCGGATGAATCGACAAAATACTCTTCAAAATGCATGTGATGGTCCTCAACCCTGTCCGCTTTTACAGGTCTGAAGGTGCCTATGCCCACATGAAGTGTCACATACGCAAGCTTAACTCCTTTCGCCTCGGCTTTTTTTAGAAGCTCTTCAGTAAAATGAAGCCCTGCAGTAGGAGCTGCCACGGAACCGTCTATCTTGGAGTATACGGTCTGATATCTGTCTTTATCCTCGCTTTCGTTTGTTCTCTCTATATATGGCGGAAGCGGCATCTGTCCGATTTCTTCGAGTCTCTCCATAAATATGCCCTCATAAAAAAACTCGACTAACCTTGTGCCTCCGTCGGAATTTCCGATAATCTCAGCTCTCAGAAGTTTGCCGTCCGGAAAATTCGAAGATGTGCCGCATGGCGCTATCCCGGAGAAAACCACGCTGTCTCCGACCTTCAGTCTCTTTCCCGGTCTAACGAGACTTTCCCATTTATCATCGTCTATCCTTTTAGATAAAAGAAACTCCACTTTTGCTCCGGTTCCTTCTTTGACGCCGAACAGCCTTGCGGGAAGCACTTTGCTGTTATTCAGCACCATGCAGTCGCCTGCCTCAAGGTATTCCAAAATATCATAAAAATGTTTGTGTTCTATGCTTTCCTCATCCATATTGACAGCCAAAAGACGGCACCCGTCTCTTTTTTTTGACGGGTGCTGAGCTATCAGTTTTTCAGGAAGTATATAGTCAAAATCGGATATGTTCATTGTTTACATCTTTAGCTGCTCGCCTTTGTCAAAGCAGTCCTCATCCTTAGTAAGATATATTTTCGTCGGTTTCAGGATATTCGAGCCCGAAATGCCTGTACCCGTCGCGGCTTACCATTCTGCCCTTTTGAGTGCGATACAATAGGCCGGACTGTATCAGATACGGCTCATGGACATCCTCCAAGGTTATCCGCTCCTCGCCGATTGAGGCGGCGATTGTATCTATTCCTACCGGACCTCCGTCGAATCTGTCGATTATGGTCATGAGAAGCTCTCTGTCAAGTCTTTCAAGACCGAGTTCATCAACACCGAGCGCCTTAAGTCCTTCTCTGGTTATGTCGATATCAATGATGCCGTTTCCCTTTACCTGTGAGAAGTCTCTGATTCTTTTCAGCATCCTGTTGGCAACTCTCGGCGTGCCGCGCGAGCGTTTCGCCATTTCGTCCAATGAAGTGTCATCAATCTCAACTTGAAGTATTTTAGCGGATCTTTTTAATATCAGCTTCAGTTCATCCGGATTATAAAGCTCAAACTTGCCTATTACACCGAATCTGTCCCTGAGGGGTGCGGAAAGCGAACCGGCTCTCGTGGTAGCTCCTATGAGGGTAAACTTCGCCAAATCAAGCCTTATCGACCTTGCGGACGGGCCTTTACCGATTATGATATCAAGCGCATAGTCTTCCATCGCCGAATAAAGAACCTCCTCTACCGAGCGATTGAGCCTATGTATTTCATCTATGAAAAGTACATCATTGTCGTTCAAATTGGTGAGTATGGCAGCCAAATCACCGGCTCTGCTTATGGCGGGACCTGATGTGACCTTAATATCCACACCGAGCTCGTTCGCAATTATGCCTGCTAAAGTTGTCTTACCCAGGCCCGGCGGCCCGTAAAAAAGCACATGGTCGAGAGGTTCGCTCCTCTGTTTAGCAGCTTCTATGAAGATTTTTAGGTTGTCCTTCACAAGTCTTTGCCCTATATAATCCGCAAGCAGCTTCGGTCTTAATCCGGTTTCCTGCCCGGACTCGCCCGCAAATATGGCTGTACTGGTTATTCTGTCTTCTTGCATTTTTTGCTCCTGATTACCTGTAATTTCTATATGACATCACATGTTGTTAATGTCCGCTTATCTAAAAGAGATTCTTAAGTGCCTTTTTAATATACTCTTCCGAGCTCAGCCCCTCATCATTAATGTGAGAAACCGCCGCGAAGGCTTCCTGTTTCGTATATCCGAGTGCAACCAGAGCCGAAACCGCCTCCGTTCTCGCATCACTGTCGTCATCGGAAATGCCGGATATAACGCTCGTCGCTACGCCTGAATCAACCTCTATGCTTCCGAGTTTATCCTTAAGCTCCACGACTATCCTCTCTGCTGTCTTTTTACCTACCCCCTGTGCTTGTGAAAGTACCTTGACATCTGCAAACAGAACAGCTTGCTTGAGCTGTTCAAGAGGCATTGATCCGATTATCGCCATAGCGCTTTTAGGCCCTATTCCCGAGACCCCTGTAAGAAGGTTGAAGAAGTCAATAGAATCTTTGTTATGGAAACCGTAGAGGCTCATATTGTCCTCTCTCACCACCATCTTCGTGTAAATCTGAACTTCATCCCCCTCAACATGCTTATAAAAAGGCGAACCCTGCGGAATGAAGATTTCAAGTCCTATGCCGGAACCGGTTTCGACAACTATGCCGTTTTCAAACTGCATAGTATATGTTCCTTTGATATATCTTATCATAATTTTACCTTTTTTCCTGTTTATATATTCAATTTACCAATTAAGTTTTCGTTTTATCAGTTAACTTTTCATTTCATCAATTAACTTTTAATTTTACCAATTAAGTTTTCGTTTTATTTGTTTTATCAGTTAACTTTTCGTTATAATTGTTCTTTTTTTATATCTCATGACTGAAGTCATAAGTGTTCTCGTTTATTATATTAAGAATTATATACCGTTTCTGATTCTGAGCTGTCTCTTCGCGGAACAACCGGCCGTGTGCCCGTGACAAATAGCTGCCGCAAGAGCATCAGCGGTGTCATCCGGTTTAGGGACGGCCTCCAAATTAAGTATCGTCTTTACCATCTGCTGTACCTGTGTTTTTTCGGCTCTGCCGTAACCGACTAATGCCTGTTTAATCTCAAGAGGCGTGTACTCGCTTATCCTGAGTCCGCCGTTTTCACAAGCCAAAAGAGCGACG
>CAYFQR010000007.1:0-32796 GCA_964345365.1 uncultured Oscillospiraceae bacterium | reverse complement strand
TTGCCTCGCTTACCATAATCGCCGTCTTGGCGTTGTCATTGAAGTAGAGTTCCTCTACTGACGCTTCTTCAGGTCTGTATTTCTCTATGACCTCTGACAGCCCGTTATATAATTCTGTAAGGCGTTTTGACATGGGCAATTTCTTATCTGTCAGAATGGAGTCGTACGCTATAACTCTGAAACGGTTACCTTCCAACTCAACTACACCCCAGCCCATAATCGCATAGCCCGGATCTATACCTATTATTCTCATAAAAAAAGTATATCACAGTGAACATACGTTTGTCCACATGTATTTTGTTTGTATTTTTATGCATTTTTTCTTCTTTTCCGATTGATTTTTTTGAATAATTATGTTAGAATTCAAACAAATAAAAATATTTTTATATTTTCACAGGAGAATTACTATGCGCTATTCAAGACAAAACAAGATTTTTGAAATAATAAACAAAAATGAGGTGGACACGCAGGAAAAGCTCGCGTCCATGCTTAGAGAAGAAGGTTACGAAGTCACCCAAGCCACAATATCAAGGGACATCAAGGAGCTTCAGCTCGTTAAAACACTCTCCCCTTCAGGCAAATATAAATATGCGGTTAACAAGTCAAACGACCTGCCTGTAACCGAGAGATTCGTTAAAATCTTCAAACAGACCGCCATCTCCGTTGACTCCGCCGAGAACCTCATAATAATCAAAACGCTTCCCGGCTGTGCCAACGCCGCAGGTGAAACGATAGACACCTCGAATTTGGAGCATGTCAAAGGTTCTATAGCCGGTGACAATACCCTTTTGATAATCGTAGATAACAAAGAAAATGTTCCTGACCTTCTGGAAGAATTTAACAACCTGATGAAAGATGTCCAGAAGGACGGATCAAATGATTAATCATATCAGTATCAGCAATTTCGCCATAATCGAAAATGCTGAAGTTGATTTCAAGGACGGTCTTAACATTATCACAGGGGAAACCGGTTCCGGCAAATCTATAGTTATTGATGCTATCAGCCTGGCTCTCGGGAGACGGGCTGATTCGTCGTGCATAAGAACAGGCTGTGAAAAAGCCAAGGTTCTGCTCGCCGGCGAGCTTAACGGTGAAGAAATCACAATCACCCGTGAAGTGTCCTCCAACGTAAAAAATCTCTGCAAGCTGAACGGAGAGCTTGTTCCACTATCGAAGCTTAACGAGGTCACATCCAAGCTTGCCGACATACACGGTCAGTATGATAATCAGTCTCTTTTGAATCCCGACTATCATATAGACTTGATTGATATGTATCATTCAGACTCAATAAACGAAATTAAATCAACCGTAAAAAAAGACTACGAGGTGTTTTCGGAAATAAAAACCTCTTTAATCAAGCTTCTGAACGAAGCAAAAGAAAATGCCAGAAAAAAAGACTTTTATATTTTTGAAATTGAAGAGATAGATAAAGCAAACCTTTTAATCGGTGAAGATGATACACTTGCGGAAACAGTTGCACTCCTTGAGAACAGTGAACGCATTTTCTCAGGAATCGAAAAGACCGTAGACGCTCTGAAAAGCGACGGTGCGGTGCTTGATCTTTTATCCGCATCAAAATCTTCGCTAGCCGACATCTCCTCTTTTTCCCGTGAGCTGTCTGCTGTTTCGGAAGAATATAGCGACATTTTTTTTCGTATCGAAGACCTTGCCCATAGGCTTGACAGAATGAGAGACGATGTTACATTCTCTCCTGTCGAGCTTGACAACGCAATTTCGCGTCTCAATTTAATTGATAATCTCAAAAAGAAATACGGAGACACGATTGAAGAGATTCTTGATTACAGAGATGATATACATTCAAAGCTCAGTTTAATAGAGAATCTGAGCAGCGAGGAGTACCGTCTAAAAAAAGAACTTTTGGAAGCAAAAAACAGGCTTTCGGTTTCATGCTCCGAGCTGACTGAAACAAGAAAAAAAGTTGCCGACGAACTGAAAGAAAAAATATATGCAGAGCTCAAAGACCTGAACTTCCCTGATGCTAAAATAGATATTTCCGTAACTCCTCTTGAGCAGCCTACCGAAAACGGTATGGACAGGGTCGAAATACTCATTTCAGCCAATAAGGGAGAACCGGTCAAACCGCTGTATAGGGTTGCTTCCGGTGGTGAAATGTCGAGGATAATGCTCGCATTTAAGAATGTTATCAGCTCTTATGATATGATACCTACGCTAATCTTTGACGAAATAGATAACGGCATATCGGGCAGGACGGCATCTATTGTTGCCAAAAAGCTCAAACAGATTTCCTGTGAGCATCAGATTATATGCATCACCCACTTGCCGCAGATTGCAGCGGCGGGCGAGCATAACTTCAGGATTTATAAAGAAAGTGACGAGCATGCCACTTATACAAAGATTCTGCCGTTAAACGACGATGAAAAAATCAAAGAAATTGCCGGGCTTCTCGGCGGTTCCGGAGTTACCGAAACCACCCTGAAATCCGCTCGGGAACTGATAGAATATGCTATAAAATAAGCCTCTCGAATTGAAGTTTCGAGAGGCTTTGTATTCAGCCTGAGATTTCAGGTTCTACATTTTTATTTCGACAGTATTACTGTAGCGTCCGTACGCTCTGCTTCCGTTTATCTTCTTGTAGCCTCGTACTTTCACATAATATGTCGTGCCCTTTTTCAGGCCTTTTACAGTCCTGATATTTTTAACGCTTCTTAGCGACTTTACGTCTTTCTTAAATTTAGAATCCGTTGAAATTTTATATTGGTATCCCGATGCTACCTTGTCTTTCTTCACACTGATTTTCAGATTTTCGCCTGATGCCGACAGTTTAACTCCATTGATTTTTTCGGGGAATATCGACTTATATATGGCAAGTGCATAATAACCCTGCTCGGTTGCCATTTGATTGACTTCCGGTTTATATCCGTCATGCGCCTTATTCACATGTCTGAAGCCGCCAACCTTATTGTCATAGAAACCGAGCATGCCGTCCATTACCGATTTGCCGTTCTTCTTAAATCTCTTGTCGGTCATCGGGTTGATTCCCAGATAACTTAAGGCGCAAATAATCTGCGCACAGCTTTCGGAGGTTTCGGTTCCCCAAGTGGCATAGGCACCGGTTTTTCCCTGCATAGCGGACATTGCCTTGATTCCTCTGTTCACGGCATTCTTAATTTTTTTGCTCTCATATCTGTGAGGGGCGAGAGCAATAAGAGCCACTTTATCTCATCGCCGTCCGATAAGTAATAAGACGAACATCCGTAGTTCGGGAACCAGTCGTTCACCTTGTACACCCAGCCCGACTGAGGCCCGCCGTCGAATTTATATATATCCGATACCCTCTACATAATATGACTCGAACATCGGTGTGTAGTTGGATTCGAATTGTATGTCATTGTTTCGGCACGCATAGACGAGGGCGTCATATACGGTATTATCCGTTGTTCCCTTATATTCCGTGGTCTTAAGTATCGTACCGTCATCCGGTATATATTCTCTTATCGCCTCGTTATCAAGTTTCGATAAGTCGCTCGATAATGTATCACACCTTATCTCAATGGTCACGGTTACTGGTTTAGCTTGTTTCGGTTTCAAAGCCACATTCCCGTCGTTAGACGCGGTAAAGTCTTCGGAATTATCAACTGCCGCCTCCTCGGGAGTCGGATTTTCTTTTTCTATATCGGTATCTGCATCGCTGTCGCTTGCCACAGTTACTTCGGGAAGATTGCCTAAGCCGTCCCTTACCAATGAATCTTTTCCCGAGAGCCTGAAGCTGATTGCAACGGAAATCAAAGCAACCGACAGTATTGCAATAATGGCATATTTTTTTATTCTTTTCGCTCTTAACTTTTTTTCCATATTTTTACCTTATAATAACAAAAAACCGTAAAGAAAAGATTTTTATTACCTTCACTTACGGCCCGTTTTCGCCATATAATAAATATTCAGCGGTTTTTATCATTGTTGTGTCAAATCATTGCTTCCTGCATGTCTTCTGACTCGTGTATCAAAACCGAGCTCACCTTCTCGGAAAAATTATTATAATATAATTTCCAATGGTATGTTGAGCCCGGCTCCCCACTTACAGCAGCGGTACCGTTTCAGACTTTAACCGAATTCCATCTTCGCCCCGTGCCACCGTAGCACGAGGAACAGAAAATAATTCAACTTTATACATTATAGTATTTTGCAGATTAAAAACCAATAGTTTTCATCGAGGATTTAATGCCGACTCGGCCATCTGCAGGCTTTTCATCAGTCTTTAGCCATTCTGTCTTCAAGTCTTTCACGCATATTATCGCCTTCAAACTCCGGATAAAGAATTTCATCGTTATAAATCAACTCAGCTTTTATGAGTTTTTCACCGTTGAGTTTCACCGCAAGCTGTCCGAAACCACCGTTAAAGCCTTGTACCCTTAACTTGCTGTCCATATACATGCCGCCGGCTCCAATGAAATTCTTATAGTCCTTAAGCTCAATCGCGGAGCGGTATTCATATAGAATAATAGAATTCCCGTCCTTATCCGGTTCTCCTTCCCAGATTTTTTTGAATTGAGTAATCACATAGTCGCCTATAATCTTGTCGCTATCCTGCCAATCTGCCATTGATGCTGTACATTCCTCAATCAAAGGAATAAAATATTTACCATATTTTTCGAGTGCCTCTCCATCTATATTTTCTTCATAGTCCTTAGAGTGCCTTACAACCTCTTTAAGCTCCCTGCTTTCGACATATGCATGCAGTATTGCTCCGTTTTTGTAAACATTCAACTCTACAACGTCTGATTCAGGGAGAGCTGTGAGCGATACAAATCTGTCGGTACCGCCATTCTCTACAAATTTACCATAGCTTGATATACTGCCGTCGGGATATGTTACTTCACCGAAGATGGAAGATACGGAAACATCTTCTTTGATTACAATCCCGTCATCAATTACAGTGAATTCCATCCACCATTCCATTCCTTTAGTCTCATCCCGTATGAAGCCCTTTGCATTGGCTTCTTCCTCGTTTATAACCTTGACTGCTGAACAGTTAAATGCAGAAGCGATGTCTCCGGCTGTAAACTTTTTATAGAGCCATATATTATGTACGTTGCCAGGTTTTATCGTCCTGAGAAAAGCCTCAGCAGAGCTTATATCGAGTGCAGGCTCCGTTTCTGCCGCCGGTTGCGTAGCCGTTTCTCCCGAATCCGTTTCCGTGCTGCTCTGTGGTATATCGCTTTCATTGCATCCTGACATGCTGCATGCCACCGCAAAAATCAAACCGAGAATTAACAGAATTTTATTGATTTCTCTAACGGTTCTTCTTTCCATAACTATTTTCTCACTTTTGAATTATTCATTACGCATGAAACGCTATCTGTAATTACGTTTCAGTATATTGCCCCAGTCAAGTTCCATTATAACTATGCTCATGAGCAGAAGACCTGCTCCGATATAGTTTCTGAACGACAGCCTTTCATTCATGATTACCGCCGCCGCTATGGCTGAAAACACAGGCTCCAAAGCGAATATCAAACCTGTGTGAGATGCCGTGGTGTGTTTCTGCGCAATCGGCTGAAGAATGAAAGCGACTCCGGTTGAAAATATTGCAAGAAAAATAACCGCTTTCCATATAACCTTAGTGGGCGGCATAGCCCATTGCCCCAGCATAGCTACCATAGCCATATTAAATATTCCGACAAATCCAAGCTGGAATGTGCCTAAATTAAAGGCGTCGACTCCCTCGGTAGATACTCCCTTCTCAACTGTAAGAAGGTTCACCGCATAGGCTACGGCACACAACAGACAAAGCAGGTCTCCTTTAAGATTTTGTTTGTTTATTGAAAAGTCGCTTGTAAGCGTCAGCATAGCTATTCCTACGAAGCAAACTATTACGGCAATAATCAATTTAAATTCCTGTTTTTGCCTTAAGAAGATGAAAGCGATAAGAGGTGTGAAAATAGAAGTCATGGCGCACAGGAAACCCGAATTTGATATGGTAGTATGCATTACGCCGTAGGTAGCGCCTATGTATGTCACGACGAGTGAAATCGCACATAAGAACGAATATTTTAGTGTAATCCGGTTTACTTTCATCACCCTTTTTCTGAAAAGTATCGCTATAAGAACGAAAGCTATGCAAAATCTGTAGGTATTCAGCATGAACGGTGACATATGTTCGAGGCAAATATCCATAAAGACATACGATAAGCCCCAACACAGCGTCATCGCTACAAGCATCATATCTGCTTTAAGTTGACTTTTTTCTTTCATTTCTAAATCCTTCCTATCAATAGTTCAAGTGCGACGTTCCCCTGAATATCGCCCTTTTTTATATCGCTGTCCATGTCATATAGTTGACATAATAATGTTTTTAGTTTATCTAATGAAAATTTTTCGGCAGCGCCGAGTGCTTTTTTTATTCTAAACTCATGTATCCCCATTTCTTTGGTTATCTCAGGAAGTCCGTATCCTGACTCCCTAAGTTCTTTGACTTCCGTCATCAGTTCAAATTGATTTACCAAATTAGCTAAGATTTCAAACACATCACTGCCGGATTTAATCATGTTAAACATGAGTCTGTAGGCTTCATCTTTTTTGCCGGCGGACACTCTGTCTAAAAAATCAAATACATATCTGTCCATATCTCCTAAAACCGCGGTACTGACCTCTTCTTCGGTAATCGCTTCTCCGGGTGAAAGAGCTGTTATTTTTTTCAGGTCGCTTTCAAGATTCAAAAGATGATATTCCGAATCCTTGTTATTGTACCCTGATATATCTATCAGGTATTTGAGTACCGGCGGGCTTATTGTCTTGCCTGCCGCCTGTAATCTCTTGTTTATGAAACCTTTTAATGCAGGCGCGTCAAGATGGCAGAAATTATAGGCTTGTGCTTCATTAAGAAGAAGCTCTGCAAGCTCCGTCGGTTTTTCGCCTCGGCTTCTCTTCTCCGGGTTGAGCATTGCCGCGCTGAAAATCAAAATCGCATTCCCGTTCGGTTTCCCGATATAGTTTTTAATTATTTTGACTTCCCTTTCACCAAAGCCCGAGCTCCTTTTGTATAGAGGCAAATAGTCCTTAACCCAAATAACCCTTTTCTCCGAAAGCATCGGCAAGGTTTCGGCGGATGAAATTATATCTTCCACTGCAAGCACGTCTTCATCCGGCTTATCGTAATCAAGCACCATTGATGCCTTGTTAACATACCTGTTCACGATTTCGGAAACTGCCCAATCTATCAGAAGCTCCTCTTCTCCATACAAAAAAATAACATCTCCCGGCGTTCCTTCTTTAATCTTACGCGAGAAATCTCTAAATGAATTATTTGATTTTGATTTATTCTTATAAGCCATAGTAATATTTTATAATTCCATTTATACTTGTGCAGCATAGCTGTACGATTATTATATCCCTCTTTTTGAATATTTTCAAGTTATATCAGGTCGCATAAAACCAGCTCAAGCTGCTTATAATCGGCGTCATACACATAATAATTGTCCGATAAAAAGTTTTCCGGTTCGGAAATATCTTTCAGCCGCATGATTACCCCTCTGATTTTTTCCGCGTTTACATGCTTTTTAGGCAAGATGTGAACCTCATGTATGTCTGTGGGTATTACAATCAAGTCACCGGCGTATTCGTTTGCCAGCTTTTGCAACATTTCTTTGTCCAAAAGTGATGACGCACCGAATATTCCGGGCAGATTTGTCAACCTGCACACATTCCCCGCTTTAACCGCTTTCGTCGGAAATGTTTTTTTCATATATTCAAGCGAATTTTCATATAGGTCATTTTCGCATAACTGCAGTTTTCTCATAATATCGTTCGTAACTGCCGTGCTTTCTATCTTGTCCCCGTTTTTCAGCATTATACGGTATATCACCGCAAGGTCTAAAAACGGTCTATACGGCATAGTCCTCAGGTATTCCATATTATTTTTTCTGTTTATCAGTGCCGCGCCTATCCTGTTGCGATAGGCGGAGAAGTCGGCTTCGCTCTCATCGGCTAAATTACTGTCTCGACTTGAATCAAGTATAAATTTATTTGCAATCAACTCTAAGCTCATGCCCATGTTATACTGTAAAAAAAGCTCGCTGTATTCCGAACCCCCTACTGTTTCCCGGCCCTTTTGATTCGCATTTGTCGGTCTCAAACACAGTTTTTCGGAAACACCGTTAATGATGTACTCTTGTTCATCCGCAAGCTCCAACGGCATGTTATACCTTTCCAGATGTTCTGAAATAAAGTTATATATTTCCGTCTTGAATTTAGTGTATCTCATCTATATTCGCCTTTCTCATCGTATGTACCGCTTTCATTTTACCTTTTCCGAACTTTATACCTATCGCACCGCATTTATCATTTCTGAATACGAGGATTCCTCTTTTTTTTATTCTGTCAACGACAGACGGAGCAGGATGCCCGTAATTATTCTTCCCGACCTGAATAATGCATATTTCAGGCGACACCGCATCCAATAATTCTTCCGAAGTGGATGTCTTCGAGCCGTGATGTCCGACATTTAATATGTCTGCATCCAGCAGGTATTCTTTCCCTATTTTTCGGTAGTATTCAATCATGTCTTTTTCGCCCTCTGTCCCGAGATCCCCTGTTATAACGGTTCTGACCCCTTTACAAATCACCAAGAAGACTGAGCTCTTGCTGTTTTCATCTTCATCGCCTTCATCTTTTTTTTCGGGCCACAGAGTTATAATTTCCAGTTCATCTGAAATAACATATTTATCTCCCGTTATCGATTCGTCAAAAAAGTTTTTTACCTTAAAACAATCTCCGAGCTCGGTTAAGCCTTTGTAGTGGTCGATATCCTTGTGTGTGGCTAATGCCAAATCGACACTGCCCTCTCCGTTTTTAAGTAAATACGGTTTCAACGTCTTTTCTCCGACGCTATATCTATAGCTGCCTCCGCCGTCTATAAGCACGTTATATTTTTTGTTTCTGATGTGAAGTGCGTTTCCCTGCCCCACATCTATAAAAACCATATCGTCATAAGTGATGGCATTGTAGTCGTTTATTGCCGCCGCTGTTGATATTGCCAAAATAAGCATAAAAACATAGATTATTTTCTTTTTTTCATGTCTGTTTCTATATATTTCAAAGGTTTCGGAGCAGAGAAAAAGCATGGACAGTCCGACAATTAAAACTATAAAAAGCGGCGGACTTACGGAATCCGTCGCGCCTCGCCCGTTCAGCACGGATATTTCGTTTATTGTGATAAGGATATCGTTGGAAGAGGTCAGGAACGGAAGAAACGGTGCCACGCTTCCCGAAGCGCAGTAGAATATAAAGCAAAAAACCGATACGGGAACAAAAAAACCGGATATGAAAATAACCGGTATATTCGCAAAAAACGAAACAAAAGAAATGCAGTTAAAAACGTATGCCTGATACAGACAAAGTGCTGTATTTACCGAAAGCGTCACGCTTATATTTTCGGGGATTGACGGAGGCGTTACTTTGGTAAAAACATCTATCGCAAGTATTGCGAAAAAGCTCATTTGAAATGCAATCGAGTAAATGATGTATGGATTGAAAACGATAAGAATCACAGCGATAAAAGAAAGCGCCGTCAGTCTGTCATATCTTAATGAAAACATCTTTGCAGTTATGCTTAAAATAATCATGACAACGGCTCTTATTATCGAAGGCCTCCAGAGCGCAAGACATCCGTAAGAAAAAAGAAAGAAATAAAAAATCAGCAAGCCGAATACACTGCGTCTTTTGCCGTTTATTTTTTTGAATATATTATAGAATATGCCCACATGAAGCCCTGAAACGGCTAAGATATGCGCCGTGCCCGTTTTTTTGAATGTATCATAGACGGATTCCGAAATATATGAGGTATCTCCGAATACTACACCCATAACCATACCCCTTACCCTCTCATCGAGCTCATTGCAAAAGGAGTTCTTTTTATCAATGAGGTATCTCAGGTACCTGTCATATAGGCTATAGTCCCTGCCGACGATTGAGATATTTTTTGCGTTCCCCGTATAATAAATACCCTCGCTTCTCAAATATCTTCGATAATTAAAGCAGTGCGGATTGCGAGCTTCCGAAGGAACCGCAAGCTCGGCATCAAACGTAATTATGCTTCTGTAAAGCTCAAACGGTTCTTCAATTTCATCATAGTATTTCAGAAGAATGTCAATATCAATATCGCTGAGCCTAAGTTTGATGTCATAATGCTCTTCGACTTTCTCTATATGCTTTACTTTGCCTGTATATGAACTACGGCTTTCGTCTATATGTTTTCGTGATTCATACGTGATTGCCACGCCGATGCTGTCAAAAAAAATGACGACAGCTATAAAGGCTATCGCGGCAATAAATAAATATCTCCTCATATGCCTTTACCTCAAGCATATAAGTATAACAGCAACTTGATTATAGTACATTTGAAAATGTTTGGCAAGCATAAAAGAGTATGGTATAATAGCTGCAAATGCAGCTATTATACGGGATTATATCGCCGTGCGTTTATTTTGCCGTCGCAAGCTTCGTCAAAATCGCACATGGCTGAATTATACCATGTAAACATGGTATAATCATGCATGGTTTTTATTTTTTTGAAAGGTGGTAAATCAATTTGGGTAATCAGGACAACAATGATAATTCAAGGCGTTATTCACGAGTCGAAAGGAGAAAACTCGAGGAGATGAAGAATAAAGCGCCTTTTGAAAAAAGCACCTCTGAAAACGGAGATGTTTCTTCGGCGGACGCCTCTGAAGCACCTGAAAAATTCGTGAGCTTCCCGAGACCTAATCCGAGACCGAAAAAGAACAAAACTAAGAAAAAACATATAATAACTTTTTGGACCATACTGAAGCTTTTAATAGTTATGGGGCTTTTAGTATGTATCGGAGTGGCAGGTTATGTCGCCAACATCATAAAGAATACCCCTCCGATTGAAACCGATAACATTTACAGCATGCTTTCGCAAAGCTCCGTAATGTATGACAGCAAGGGCAATGTCATAGACAACATATATAGAGACCAAAACCGAACTGTTGCAAGCATTTCCGAAATACCTCAAAGCGTTCAGAATGCATTCATAGCTCTTGAAGATAAAACCTTCAAGACTCATCACGGTTTTAATGTAGTAAGAATATTCGGAGCCATCTATAACTCAGTAAGATACAATGTACCGATTTCGGGAACATCGACCATAACTCAGCAGCTTGCGAGAAACCTGTATTTAGAGGACGAAATGTCCAAGCGTGACATAGACAGAAAGGTTCGAGAGGCTTATATCGCACACATCCTTGAAAAACGTCTTTCAAAGGACGAGATAATGGAAGCCTATCTTAATACTGTAAACTTCGGGGGAGGTTACGGTATTCAAGCTGCCGCACGCTCATATTTCGATAAAGATGTCAGCGAGCTGAATCTGCAGGAATCCGTTGCGCTTGCAGTAATGCCGAACCAACCGACCGCATATGCCCTCGTGCTCACAATTCCTCTCGACATGGCTGCAGAATACAAGGACCGCATAATCTATACACGAGGGGAATATGCATATATATGGAACGATGCCGGCGAGAGCAGGATGAAGATGGGTCTGAAGCTCATGCTCGACCAGGGTATGATAACTCAGGAAGAATACGAAGCGAACAAAAACATATGTGTCAAAGACATTGTCAATCCTTCTATGGAAGATGCTAATGTCGAAGCAAATTATTTTGCGGACTACGTCATTGCAACCGTAATCAAGGATCTTCAAACTCAATATGGCTATGATTATGAAAAAGCCGCCAATATGGTTTACAGCGGAGGTCTCAAAATCCATACCACGCTCGACTCTCAGGCACAGAGAATAGTCGAAAAAGAATTCAAGAAGAGCTCCAACTTCCCTTCTCCTACAGGCTACAGGACGGACGGTTCGGGGAATATACTTGATAAATACGGCAAAATACTTCTATATAAGTATTCCAATTATTTCACCGATGACGGCTTCTTCAGACTTAAGTCTTCCGAATACAAGATGAGGGATGACGGTTCCCTCCTTCTCAAAAAAAATAAAAGGCTGCTGTTCTATAAGACAGAGGTCAACGGTACCGTTGACTACAGCATAGAGTTCAAGAATATGTATCGAATTAAAAAAGGCAAGTTCTACTCTATATCCGGAGGCTATCTCAGCATCCCTCAGTCTTATAAGTCAATAACCGAAAACGGAAATATCATCGTCTCAGCCAAGTTCTTCGAGGACTTCCCCGACTTTTTCAAACAAGACGGTGACAGACTCGCTACGGATAACTTCACATTGAGAGCCGAAGTAATACAGCCGCAGTCGGCGATGGTCATTATAAATAACAAGACCGGTGCCATAGTTGCAATGCAGGGCGGCAGACAGACAAAAGGCAGAATGCTCTATAACAGAGCTGTCAATCCTCGTCAACCGGGTTCATCCATTAAGCCTATCGCCGTATACTCCGCAGCGCTTCAGAGGTCATATGAACTCTCTCAAGCCGGAGAGGAATATCCGTTTGTAGAGCCGGGCTTCGATACGCAGGGAGCTCATCTCTGGGGTGACTATATTACTGCGGGTTCCGTCGTAAATGACGAACCTCTCAGGGTTAACGGTAAGATTTGGCCTAAGAACTCATATAACGGTTACCGCGGACTTTATACATTCCGTACCGCCCTCCAACAATCCGTCAACGTATGCTCGGTCAAGATACTTGCACAGGTTGGCGTTGATTATGCATACAAACATACTCTTAAATTCGGTCTTACTACACTGATAGGCGAAGGCGCACAGAATGATGTCAACCTGGCGGGTCTCGGTGTCGGCGGAATGACCAAGGGGACAACGCCGCTTGAAATGGCGTCGGCATATACAGTATTCGTCAATGACGGTATCCACAAGAGCCATTATTGCTACAAAAAAGTAACAACCAGATCCGGTGCTACCATACTCGAACCGGCAAGGACGAGTGATGAGGTTTTGAATCCGGGTGTCGCTTGGATAATGAGAGACATACTTAAATCCGTCGTCTCGCAGGGTATCGCCGGAAACGCAAAGATTGCCGGTGAACAGGTCGGCGGTAAAACCGGTACCACGGACGAAAGTGTGGATATCTGGTTTGACGGTTTCACACCTAAATATACCGCGGCTCTCTGGATAGGAAACGATGTTAATATTAAGTTAAGCTCCATGTCGCCTATGGCAGCTTCTCTCTGGTCAAAGATAATGAGCCAGGTTAAGAGAGCAAAAGGCGGAGAATACGGGAAAAAACCCGACAATGTTATCAGAGCTGAATTTGATGCTTCTT
Organism: uncultured Oscillospiraceae bacterium; assembly: GCA_964345365.1. Classification (GTDB taxonomy): domain Bacteria; phylum Bacillota; class Clostridia; order Peptostreptococcales; family Anaerovoracaceae; genus RUG754. Next base: position 19,543 of record CAYFQR010000007.1, on the reverse strand, counting down.
CAGGGCTTCTCCCTGATGAAAATTCAAAGAAAAAATATACCAGATCCGACTACTTCATCAAGGGTACCGTTCCGAAGGAAAGCGGTTCTTACTACAAGACGGTAACCGTATGCACTGAAACAGGCTTCCTGGCAACTCCGGGATGCCCGGATACTAAAAAACTTACCGGATTCGACTTCCCTTATGAAGTAAAAAAGGACAAGAAAAATAAAACAACTACAAAGACTCTGCCTAAATATTATTGCTACTTGCACAATACCGATCCGGAGATGTATCCTGTTGACCCTAAGTATGAGGGAATGATAAATATAGTCGAGCCTTATGACCCTAACAGTGAAATACCCGATCCTTTCCCTGATGAGCCTACGAATCCGGACGATGAGCCTACGAATCCGGACGATGAACCGTCCGATATTGTTGATATACTTGACATATTTGATTTACCTTGAACTCCTGACGGCTGAAGTCACGAGTGTTCTCGGTGAGTTATAAAAAAATCATCCAATCAAATACCGACCCGCATCTTATAGAGTAAAAACTCTATATCATCAGGGTCGGTATTTTTTTATAATTTTATTTTTATGGGTTTATGTCAGTATTTTTTGAATGCTCTTACGGTTTCAGCGGGATTTTCCGTTCCGAACACTGCAGAGCCTGCGACAATCATCTCTACACCCGAGGCCTTAACTCTTTCTATATTATTCAAGTCAATTCCTCCGTCAATTTCTATGATGTAGCTGTAACCCATCTCTTTCTTTAATGCTGAAACCTCGACTGCCTTGGTAAGCTGTTCTTCCATAAAGCTCTGTCCCCCGAACCCGGGCTCAACGGACATTATCAGAATGAGATCGACTTCATTGAAGACATCTTTTATATATGACGTCGGAGTTCCCGGTTTTATTGAAACTCCGGCTTTTATGCCAAAAGACTTAATATAGTTTATCGTACTCATTAAATCGTCACATGCCTCGGCATGAACGGTAATGAACTCGGTTTGATCCGTTACGAAACTCTTTATGTACTTCTCCGGTTTTTCAATCATAAGATGTACATCGTATCTAAGTTTTGTCCTGCCGTTTAAGGACTTCATGACCATCGCGCCGAAGCTGATATTCGGCACGAAATGTCCGTCCATAACATCCACATGTATGAAGTCGGCTCCGCCTTCTTCTATTTTTTTTACATCATCGAGCAGATTCGCAAAATCAGCTGATAAAATTGACGGTGATATTAACATCAGTATTTCCTTTTTTTCTTTATTTCTTTGATTATATCCTTGTATGATTCATATCTTCTTTTATTTATTTCGCCGGATTTAACTGCCTCTCTTACCGCGCAGTCAGGTTCGTTTATGTGCCTGCAATTATCAAAATAACAGAGTTTATTATATGCCTCGAATTCAGGAAAGAAGTCCCTTAAATTATTCTCCTCCGCTTCCATTATCTCAAACGAGGTAAAACCCGGTGTGTCGTATACGAGACCGCCGCCTTCCGCAGTGAAGATTTCGACATGTCTTGTCGTGTGACGTCCTCTGCTTATTTTTGAAAGACTCCCCGTCTCCATGTCTGCAGTCGGAATAAGTTTATTAATCAATGTGGATTTGCCGACCCCCGACGGCCCGGCAAAACAAACCGTTTTTCCGGAAATAGCCTGTTTGAGCTTATCTATGCCCTCTCCGGTTACACAGCTCGCTATTAATACGGTATAACCGCCCGAATAAACGGATTCAAGCTCTGCAAGGTATTCTTCATCGGCCAAATCCGCCTTATTAACCAGGATAATGCATTCCACATTCCTCATTTCCGCCATTATTATAAACTTATCGATAAGCGAAAGGTCGGGGTCGGGGCTTTTAGCTGCAAAAGTTACAATGAAGCAATCGACATTCACGATAGGCGGCCTGACAAACTCATTTTTTCTCGGATAAATGCTTTCAATGACACCCTCATGGGATATCCCGCGTTTCTCCGCTTCTTTTGAAAGTTCCGTCTCGGTCAGTTCGACGATGTCTCCGACAGCAAGTTTCTTACCTTCGATTTTGAGCAAGCCTCTGCCCCTGCACTCGAATATATCATCTCCGATTTTCACATAATAGAAACCGCCTATTCCCTTTATTACAAGACCCTTCATCAATTATCCTCTTCATCGTTCATCATCTGACGGCATATCATCATCTTCTTGCGTCGGCTCGCCGGTATTCTCACCGATAGGCTCTACATAATCAGGACCGTTTCCCGAGCCCTCAGGTTTAATTCCCTTTGAAGCTTTTACATCTATTTTTGTTCCTTTTTCTACTTCCGTATTGGCCGGTACGCTCTGCCAAAAGACAATATTCTCCGCCATATCGTCCATTTCTTCGTAAGATACTTCTCCCATCTCAAGACCGAGCACAGTCAAAAGAGTATCCGCTTCCTCCGGTGTTCCGTTGATTAGTTTCGGCACCGTAACCATTTCTTTGCCTTTTCCGTCCGAAACCTCGACATTTACGATAGTTCCGACGGAAGCCTTGTCTCCCGCCTTTACGGACTGCTTCACTATTTGGCCTTCAGGGAGATGTGAAGAAACCTGCACTATAGTACCTATTGCAAAGCCGTAGGATTCCAGGAGTTCCTGTCCTTTTTCGAGCATCTTGCCCTCTATCTTCGGCATAATGCCGTCACGTTTTCCTTTGGAGACATTTACCATTATAACCTTGCCCTCGGAAACCTGTGTGCCCTCTGTAGGGTCCTGTGCACAGACTAAGCCTTCTTCGTAGTCAGGGCTGTACACATCTTCGCTTCTTTCGATTTTCAGTCCGCTCTCATTTGCCAGTGTTACCGCCTCATCGAACTTCATGCCGACGAATTTAGGTATTTCAACCAGCTTGGCACTCTCACCGAACCAGCCGAGCAGAGTGCCCAAAAATATCATGAAAATAATCGCGAGTACCGCTAATCCGCCTATAACGAATATTTTGGTACTTGTGTCCGCCCTTGTGAAAAATCCCCCCACCCCTGTCTTTTCCGGCTTTTTTACAGGTCTTGATGTATCACGGCCTGCTTCAGTTACAGGGATGTTTTCAGCTACGGGATTATCTATGCTCTCAAGTATCGGATTCACATCATCCTGAATTATGTTTATATCGGTTTTAGTATTATAGTAATTAGGGAACGCCTTTTTTCCCATAATATTCGAAATATATTCTATGGACTTGAGGTCCTCAATCATTTCGTCAACGGTCTTATAACGGTTTGATTGATATTTTTCGGTCGCCTTTCTTATTATCTTTTCAAGCTGTGGCGGCAGACCCGTAACTTCTTTTGAGACAGACGGAAGGATATCGTTGATATGCATGAGTGCAATGGATACCGGATTGCTGCCGTCAAAAGGCACATGTCCCGTAAGCATCTCATAAAGCACTACTCCGAGTGAATATATATCGGAACGCTCGTCAACATAGGCACCCCTTGCCTGCTCCGGCGAAAAATAGTGCACCGACCCCATCACCTTATCATCACCGCCGACTATGGTAGCCGCGGAAACAGCCTTTGCTATTCCGAAATCCGCCAGTTTGGCTATGCCGTGACTCGTAACAAGCACGTTATGAGGTTTGACGTCTCTGTGCACAATCTGATTCCTGTGAGCAACCGATAACGCCTGAGCTATCTGGATAGTGAACTCAATAGCTTCCTTGTAATCAAGACGTCCTTTTTCTGAAATAATTTCCGAAAGAGGCTTTCCGTTAACAAGCTCCATGACAATATAGTGTATATTGCCCTCACGTCCCACGTCATAAACTCCGACGATATTCGGATGTATAAGCCCTGCCGCAGCCTGCGACTCCTTCAAAAAACTCTCTATAAACTTTTCGTCCTTTGTATATTCGGGTCTCAATATCTTTATAGATACATATCTGTTAAGCAGTGTGTCTTTGCCTTTGTAAACAATCGCCATACCGCCTTCACCGATTTTTTCTATGAGTTCATATCTCCCCGCTAATCGTCTATTGCTCATTCATATCCTCCTCTGTCACTTTGAGGCTGATTATCGTGATATTATCACGACCGCCGTTTCTGTTTGCTCTTACTACGAGCTCTTTCGCTAAATCGCTCATGCTTTCCTGTGACTCAATTATTTCAATCATTTCTTCCGGTTTGACTTCTTCATAAAGTCCGTCCGTACAGGCAAGCAATATGTCATCCGGATATACATCTATTTGGAAAAAATCAGGTTCAATACCGGGTTCCACACCGAGTGCCTTTACTATCACATTTTTTCTTTCGTCGCTGTCAGCCTGTTCTTTTGACATGACGCCCGCTTTTACAAGCGAGTTTACATAAGTATGATCCTCCGTAAGTTGCACGAGCTTGCCTCGCCTGTAGAGGTAAACTCGGCTGTCACCAATATTGGCGATATATGCCTTTCCTTCGGCTATATAAATAACTATTGCAGTAGACAAGTTATATATTTTAACATTGGCTTCCTCAAGTGCAGCCTGCAAATAATTGACTACAGCATATTTGTTATTCATAAGTGATATCGGATGCTTCGTCACATAGTTGGCAATTTCATTTACCGCTGTCCTTGAAGCTATCTCTCCCGAGTTCCCCCCGCCTACTCCGTCTGCAACCACATATACCCTGTCGGGCAGCAGTACGTAGCATGCATCCTCGTTGTTGGATCTTAATATTCCCTTATCGGATCTGAAACCGACCAGCATTTAGTTATTCCTCCCTTTTAATCTTAGCCGCATAGAATCCGTCCGTACCGATGAGCGGCGTTAATCGGATTTCTTTTTCCAAGCAGAAACCTTTATTTCTCTCTAAAAATGTACCTACCTGTTCCTCGTTTTCCTTAGGATTAACTGTACATGTGCTATATACCAGTACACCTCCGCACTTAACATACGAGGCGGAAGACGTAAGTATCCTCTGTTGTTTACTATAAAGCATTTCAGGATTATTTAACTTGGAATATTTTATTTCGGGTTTCCTTCTTATTACACCGAGGCCGGAGCAAGGCACATCACAAAGAACCCTGTCTGCTTTTCCGGCAAGATTATTCTTCCTTTTGGTTGAATCGTGAACATCGGTTTTAACTATCGTTATTCCATGTGATTGACATAGCTTGTCAATCAATTTCAGCTTATTCTCATATATGTCAAAGGCAAATATCTCGCCTTCATTGTTCATCTTTTCCGCTATTGCTGCCGTCTTGCCGCCCGGTGCGGCACAGCAGTCAATGACAAAATCTCCCTTTTGAGGGTCTAAAATATCGGTAACTATAATCGAGGCCTCATCCTGTACCGAAAAAAGTCCTTTCTTAAACATTGTTGTATTAAGAAGGCCCGTACCTCTTACGAGTATCCCTCTTTCGGTGTGCTCCGATTCTGTCGCGTCAAAGCCTGCCGCCCTAAGAGACTCGACAAGCTTTTCCCTATTTGTTTTAAGAATATTGACCCTGATGCAAAGCTCCGGCGTCAGATTGCTTGCTCTAAGATATTCCTCCGCACCCTTTATACCGAATGCGGAAACCAGGACTTCCACAATCCATTCATTGCATGAATACATAATCGACAGATACCTCAGAGGGTCATCATCGAATTTCGGATATTTGATATCAAAAGCTTCTCTTGCAATAGAACGCAGCACGCCGTTGATAAATCTTTCTCTGCCATGTGCATATTGCTTGGCAAGCTCCACGGTCTCCGATACGGCCGCATAGTCGGGAACGGAACTCATGTGAAGCAGTTGATATGCACCGATTCTTAAAAGAATCTTATCCGCGACAGGCAGTTTGTTGAAACCGCGTTTAACATAAAGCCTCAACACATAGTCCAAAAGGAGTTTATTTTTTGTTACACCATAACAAAGCTCCCTGACAAACGCCGGGTCGTCGGGATTGTTCTTAGTTATATGGTTGTTGAGGCTTATGTTGGTATAGGCTGAGTTTTTTTCGATATCAACCAAAACCTCAAAGGCCGTTTTTCTGTTTATATCAATCACTTTCTGTCTGACACCTGAAAATCAAACCGACTTCAAGCTTATTTCCTCTTAAATAATCCGACACTTTACATCTTTTTTTGCCCGGAACCTGTATTTCACTTACTTTTAATGCGGAGCCGCCACATTTTACAGTAAAAGAATTATCGTCAACTTTTATTATTTCCCCGTCAACTCCGTCCTTTATATCTGTCATTATCGGCTCAGCTTGCCAAAACTTAATTTTATCGCCTTTTTCATTAAATTCCGCAGTGGCGCCGAGTGCCCTTATAAGCCTCTCAATCTCAACGGGACACTTGCTGAAATCAATATTTCCTTCTTTCTTAAATATCCTGTCGGCATAGGTTGCTTTCGAATCATCCTGCTTTTCGGGGCTTACCTCACCCTTTTTTATAAGTTCGAGAGTTTCGATGAGAAGTTCTCCACCGAGCTCAGCTAATTTATCATGGAGCTCCTCATAGTTCATATTACCGATTTTCAAACCGGCTTTAGACAGCATATCTCCGGTATCAAGTCCCTCGTCCATCTGCATTATCGTAACTCCTGTCTCCTCATATCCTTCAATTATAGCCCTGTGAATCGGAGCCGCCCCTCTTAAGACAGGAAGAAGCGATGCGTGAACATTTATACATCCGAACTTCGGTAATTCTAAAATCTCTTTCGGAAGAATCTGACCGTAGGCAACGACAACTATTATATCGGGGGCGATTTTTTTCAGTTCCTTTATCGTCTCCGAGCTTCCCCTGAGCCTTTCAGGCTGAATAACCCTTATGTCATGCTCCAACGCAAGTTCTTTAACGGGAGTATATTTGATTTTTTTGCCCCTGTCTTTAGCCTTATCAGGTTGCGTAATTACCAAACAAACTTCATTGTCGCTCTCTATTATTTTTTTTAGACAAACTGCCGCAAAATCAGGTGTCCCCATGAAAACTGTCTTCATCGGATTTCGTCCTCTCCCTCGATTTCATCTTCATCTTCCGTGGCGGCCTCTCTCATATTGATTGCCCTGTCCGTATATAGTATCCCTTCAAGATGATCATATTCGTGCTGCATTATACGTGCCTCGAAACCTGTAAACTCATAGCTCTGTCTTACACCGTCCAAATCGGTGGCTTCCATCTTGATGCTGACGGGCCTTTCGACATCCCCGACCATATCGGGCACACTGAGGCAACCCTCAACCGCCCATTCTTTCTCTTCGGCGTATTCGGTTATCACGGGATTAATCATGAAATATACGGGTCCTTCTTCACGGTCGGGCTCCGCTACGAAGATTCTTCTCATAACGCCGACCTGCGGGCCTGCAATTCCGACTCCGTTTTCTTCTCTCATCGTCTCAAGCATATCCTCCATAGTCTCCTTGATTCTCGGAGTTATGCTCGGGACTTCCTTGCATACCTTTCTTAATATCTCGTCACCTTGAACCACTACATTCCTGATTGCCATTTTTCCTCCTAAAATACACTGTATGGATTGACATCTATGTTTATTGTTACTTCGGGTTTCGTTTTTATCGACACGTTTCTGAACTCGTCGATATAAAATACCCATTCATTTCTCTTACCTTGAGGCGCCTTTATTATCAGACAGGTTCTGAACGCGTCCTCAGTCTTAAAATTAGAAGCGTTCTTCGGGCTTAAGACCCTCTTTTGATTTTCACTGCCAACGGCATTTATGAAATAATTTCTACATTCCTCAGCGACATCCATTGCCGATTTCTCATCGGTTGATGTGAAGTTCACCATTATTATGTCTCCGAAAGGCGGATATTCCATTATTTCTCTTATCCCGGCCTCTTTCTCAAAAAATGCACTGTAGTCATGTTCTTTTGCGGTCTTCAGAGCGAAATTGTCCGGCTCATAACTCTGTACTATAACAATTCCCCGTTTATCGCCCCTGCCGGAACGTCCCGCCACCTGCGTGATGAGCTGAAAAGTTCTCTCTTCCGCTCTATAGTCCGGTAAATTCAGACTCGTATCTGCGGATATTACACCTACAACGCCGACATTGTCAAAATCGAGTCCTTTCGCGACGAGCTGAGTTCCGACCAGAATATCGGTTTCTCTCTTTGAGAAATTATTTAATATTCTGTCAAGTTCCGTTCTGTCGGAGATAGCATCGATATCAAGTCTTTCAACTTTTGCCTCCGGAAAAGTTGATTTGACCGCTTCTTCAACCTGCTCGGTTCCTATGCCGAAATATTTTATGTACCTGCTGTTGCAGGAAGGACATGTCTTAGGCACAGCATATCCTCTCCCGCAATAATGGCAAAGCATCCTGTTTGTTTTTTTGTGATATACGAGAGAAAGCTCGCATGAAGGGCATTTCATCACGGCTCCGCATTCTCTGCAGGACACAAAGTTGGAATAGCCTCTTCTGTTCTGCAAAAGAATTATCTGTTCTCTGTTTTTCAGAGCGTCACCTATACTGTTTTTGAGTGCCGAGCTGAATATCGAAGTATTGCCGCTTTTCAGCTCCTTCCTCATATCAATGAGTTCAACCTTCGGGAGCGGGGTCCCGTTATATCTCTCCTTAAGCTCTATAAGCCTGTATATTCCTTTTTTTGCCCGTTCATATGAGCTTACCGATGGAGTAGCCGAACCGAGCAGGAGAACGCCCTTATTCGTCATCTGACGCTTCGCGGCGACTTCAACGGTGTCATACTTCGGCGTCATATCCGACTTATATGTGGATTCATGTTCCTCGTCCAATACTATTACGCCGATATTTTCAAGAGGTGCGAAAACACCCATTCGAGCTCCTATTACTATATGAGCTTCTCCTTTTCGTATTCTCTCCCATTCATCAGTTCTCTCTCTGGCCGTAAGCCCGGAGTGAAGAACGGCAATTTTTTCTTTGCCGAACCTGCCGGCGACCCTTTCTATCACCTGTTTTGTCAGTGATATCTCCGGCACAAGCATTATAGCGGTCTTCCCTATTTTAAGGCATTCCTCCATAGCCTCAAAATACACTTCCGTCTTACCGGAAGACGTTACCCCATGTATCAGGAATATATCGTTCTTTTCTTCTGTTATGGATTTCTTTATAATTTCCGCCGCGTTTTTTTGCTCGAGAGTCAGCTTATCGGGCAAAAAATACTTGGGTTCCAGGTCTCCGTACGGGTTTTTAGGTGTTCCTCTTTTTCTCGCAGGTAGAGGTGCTCCGAAAAGGTTCAGTGCCTCATAATATCTGACAGCGTATCTTCTTCTTAACCATAGAGCCGTGTTTATGCCCTCCGGTGTTAAAGATACCCCTTCTTCAACCGAGATTATCGGCTTGATTTTATCTGCTTCAATATCAGGCGATTCGATTAACTCGACAACATAACCTGCCCTTGTCTTATTCCTGAAAGGAATCTTGACCTTATCCCCGGCTTTTATTCCGTAACCGTCCGCACTATATGTAAAAAGCATGTCTAAGTGGTTGCTTTTATTGTCTACCGCTACATTTACATACATTTTTATAGAAGATGAATATTATTTTCCTCACAGATTCTTACATGTTCCTCAGGCCAAACGGAAACTTGTACTTCGCCTATATGTGCCTTTCTCAAAAAGAACATGCACAATCTCGACTGTCCTATACCTCCGCCTATCGTATACGGGAGTTCGTCGTTTATAACCGCCTTTTGATATGAAAGCTCCGCACGTTCAAGGCAGTCGGATTTTTTGAGCTGGCTCAGCATGGAATCCCTGTCTACCCTTATTCCCATAGAGCTTATCTCGAAAGCTCTTTCAAGTATATCGTTATAGAGTATTATATCTCCGTTAAGCTGCCAGTCGTCATAGTCAGGAGACCTTCCGTCATGCTTTTCGCCTGACTTCAGCACGTCGCCTATTTTCATTATAAATACCGCGCCGTATTCTTTTGTTATGGCATCCTCCCGGTCTTTAGGACTTAAATCGGGATACCTGTCTTCAAGCTCCTGAGTCGTTATGAAGTAAATCTCATGAGGAATTTCGGTTCGTAAATCCCTGTAAAGCCTGTTAACATAGTCTCCGAGGTTTTTTATTCCGTCATAGATGGTCGTAACGGTTTCTATAAGATATTCTTCACATCTCTGTTCTTTGGTAATAACCTTCTCCCAGTCCCATTGGTCTACATACACCGAATGAAGATTATCAAGGTCTTCATCGCGCCTTAAAGCGTTCATATCCGTGTAAATGCCGTTTCCCGGTTCAACTCCGTATTTTCCGAGTGCCATCCTCTTCCACTTTGCAAGAGACTGCACGACCTCCACCTTAAGCTCATCTATACCCTTTAAGGTGAACTCAACTCTTCTTTCAGTGCCGTTTAAGTTGTCATTGAGTCCTGTCATGGGGTCAACAAACAGCGGTGCCGACACGCGTCTCAGTTTAAGTCCGTATGCCAATTCCTGCTGAAAATAGTCTTTTATTTTTTTGATAGCCCTCTGGCTTTCCATAAGTGATATCGGGCTTTTATAGCCTTCAGGTATAACTAAATCGCCGTATTTTTTTATCATTTTTCCTCCCGCTTGCTGTAGACGCATCCACAGTAGCTTTGTCTATATAATTCATATTCTTTTGACATCTCAATCGAGCGCTGAAATCCCGCTTTTTTCTTGAAGTCAAGGTTAAGAAACTCGAGACCGTATATCTCCGCAATCTCGGAACCGATAACGGATATCAGCCGAAAATCTTTATGCGGGCTTACGGATAAGGTGGTGCCGAATACAGGTATTGTGAGTTCTAAAGCGGCTTTTGCGGTTCTTTCGAGCCTGAGTTTAATACATTCCTTGCATCTCTCACCGCCCTCGCGACAGTTCTCAAGTCCTGCGACTGTATTGAAAAAATCCTCCGGTATGTATTCTCCCTCAATAAAATCCACTCTATCATCAGGATTTTCTATGCCGGCATTATATGCCTCAATGAACTTCTTTTGATTGGCTTTTCGAAGCTCATACTCATCCCTTTCTGTAATGTTCGGATTATAGAAGAACACCGTTATGTGCCAATCCGGCGTCAACCGCTCTATGCAAGCCGTCGAACATGGGCCGCAGCATGAATGAAGCAGGATGCGGCGCTTTTCGGTCTTAGGAGTCACAGCAATACCGATTGCAGCATTTTCATTATTAAGTTCCGTCAAATCGCACCTTACGAAAGCGTCCTTCTTCATTGACAATCCTCTTTTTTCAAATATAATAATCTTATGTAATAATACCTTTAGATAATTGAATGCCTGCGATAGTCACTGCCGTGTTTTGCTTTCGCAGCGAGGATATAACTCTCGGCGTAGCGAGTAACGGGAAAATTCGGCTCTCGGCAACTGTTTGAGCGAAGCGAGTTTTGACGAGAACCTTTTTCCCGACGAGCAAGCCTCAAGAGTTATCCGAAGCGAGGACGAAAAACACGGCTGTGACTATCGCACGGTTAATCTTTATATTGTTTTATTATAGCACAAATTTCATTAGGAATAAATATCGTAATAAAGAAAAATGAACAGGAATCCAAGATATAATTCAATATCCGACTATCTCATATCCGTATTCGGCTCCAAGACGGTAAAGCTGTCGATTGACGGCGGTTTCACCTGTCCTAATCGTGACGGAAGCAAGGGATATGGCGGCTGCATTTTTTGCTCCGATACGGGTTCCGGCGAGTTCAGCTCAAACATCGATGACCAGATTCGACTTTTAGGCGATAAATGGCCTGACGCCAATTATCTCGCCTATTTTCAAAATCACACGAACACGTACGCACCGGTGGAGGAGCTCAGAGAAAAATACTATTCTATCCTCAAAAATAATAAAATAAAAGGGCTGGCTATCGCTACAAGACCTGACTGTCTTGAAGATGATGTCCTCGACCTTCTTGAAGAAATCTCGAAAGAGCATTTCTTGTGGGTTGAATTGGGGCTTCAAACCATTCACGATAATACCGCCGAGCTCATAAATCGTTGTTATGACTTGGACGTCTTTGATAAAGCCGTCGAGAATCTCGGAAAACGGAAAATCAAAACCGTGGTTCACCTGATACTCGGGCTTCCGGGGGAAACGAAGGAGATGATGCTCGATTCCGTGAGATATGTTTCCTCCGTCCCCGACCTTTTCGGCATTAAACTTCATCTTCTGAATGTCGTCAAAGGTTCCGCCATGGCTTGCAGCCATCCTGATTATGTGAGCTTCAATAATATTGAGGAATATGTTGCTCTGGTAGTTTCATGTCTTGAAATCATACCTCCCGAAATTACAGTTCACCGTCTTACTGCGGATGCTCCGAGAAACATACTGATAAGCCCTGTGTGGAGTTTTAATAAACGCACCATACTGAACGGTATAAACGAACGCATGAATCTGCTCGATACTTGGCAAGGTAAAAAAGCGAAAAGGCGAATGTTTCTTTGAACCTCTCACAAATTAATTCACGAGTCTTCACTGCTACGTTATAAATAACGGGCTGTTGCACTGAGCGATGGGAATCGCAGAGGCACAGCCCGCTTTTTAATTCAAAATAATTAACGGCTCAAATTTTATCTCCAAAGCCTGTACGCCTTGTTCGACCACGCGGTATAATGGACGGTCTCGTTTCCGTCAAAATCTCTCAGGATTCTCACTCCCCTTACCTTATAGAAATATCTTTTACCTCTCTCCAAAGATTTAGTGTTTATATATGACAGAGCCTTACCGTTTTTCGTGGTAAAGAAAGGCTTATTGGTATAGCCCGAATATCTCTTCTCGGACCTGAACACCTCATAATAATCAACTTTATAACCAACGCCCTCCGCTCTCTGTTTTTCCCAGTTTATTCGGATTGACTTCCTGCCTTTGGAGTTGTAGTAATATTCGGACTTTAACTTTATCGATGTCAGTGCGACTCCCTCGGAAAGCTCGGCATTTCTTTGTGCCGTAAGCTCACGAAGCCTTGCTTCTTCCGCAGCTGCTTCTTCCGCCGGATTCGCGGCATCAATGTCGGATTCGCTCGGAAGAGGCGATGCTTCTTCAGGCATACCGGTATATACGGGAATCTCAAATGTCATAGCATCGTTAAGAACGTTTTCATAGCCTCTGTACAGATTTGACGCCTCAAGATATGCGCCCTGTATATTTGACATATATTGACCCACGCCCACGTAAGAAATTCCGTTCATGACATTCCATTTTTTCAGATAGAGGCTGTCTTTATTTCTCTCGACGTAGTTGTTGAAGTACCATAGCGCACCGCCTGTTATGGCTTTTTCTCTCGTATTCCAAGGACGAAGATAAGAACCGGAACCCGAAGCATAGCTGAGTCCCCTCTGGACGGCCGTAAGTGAACCTGCTCTATATGCTCCGATATTATAATAGTTATAATATCCCTCATAACCCGGTTCCGTTCCCGAGATGCAACCGCCTACTCCCCTTGTTCCCTGCTCGACGAGTATCATGGCGGAAAGCACATAAGGATTTACGCCCGAAATGCAGCCCGCGTCATAGATAACATCCGCATACATCCTGTGTTCCGTTATTTCACCTTCGGATTTAGGATATTCTCCTTCCATGAATGTGCCTTTCAGCAATAAATTAAGGCCGGCTATATTATGCTTTTCGGCATCGAAGCGGTGTGATATGAATTGAAAGATTCTGTTTTTTGTAAGGAAATTCCTCGGGTCCATATAGTATGCTATGGCGGATTTTGAAGCCGCATGCCAACTGCCCGAGTCAAACGATTTATATGAACCGTCGCTGTTGAATGCTCCGGGGTCGTTTGATTTGTAATAATCCGGAAGCGAACCTGCAACGAGTGAGATTCCGAGCTTGCTCTCCCTTGCGATTACATCATTCCAATCAAGCTGCGTATTTTTTGCGGTGAATACCCAGTTCGGATAAACCGCGTGGAGTTCTCTGAGGTAAGGTTTATAGCTCTCCGGAAATCCCTGTCCGGTAAGATATTCCTCAAAATTTCCGTCAACTTCGTAAGCGCTTGAGCTGCTGTTCTGCTCGATGACAATAATATATGAAGCCGAAACAAATCCTCTAATTCCCGACAGCGTTTCAATATTATACCACTTGTTTCCGTCACCATCGCTTACTTCGGAAAGAATCTTGACCCTCTCACCGTCGGCAAGCCCCGTTACCACGGGGTATCCCGTGCCTGCCCCCGACCTTACATTTAATCCGATTGCGGAATCAACCTGACCTGTTTTTTCCGCACTTGACGAATATACGGGCTTAATGAAAAAAACCGTAAGCATCAAGGCTGTTATCAATGTAAGCACCGTAATTTTTTCTAATCTTCTGCAAATCATACTTTCCCTTCCTGTTTTGGCGGATATGGAACGTTCTGAGGCCCGAGCCTTCCGTCGTTATAATGCTTACGACAAAGTGAAACGTACATATCATTCCCCCCTAATACTATCTGCTCTCCGGCTTTGACAATTTTTCCGTCAATAATTCTGGCAACCATTGTCGCTTTCCTGCCGCACCAGCAGATTGTTTTAATCTCCTCTATTTTATCCGCATATACGAGCATATAATAAGAACCCTCAAACAGTTCGTTTCTGAAATCATTCTTAAGCCCGTAACATAGAACCGGCGTATCGCATGAGTCCACTATTTCAACTAACTCCTCTATATGATGTTTCCTGAGAAACTGACATTCGTCTATAAGTACGCAATCTATCTTTCTCTTCTCGTTTTCTCTTAAAAAGAGCTCCAATATATTGGTATCATCGTTTATTACATCAGCTTCCCTCTGTATGCCGATTCTTGATGTGATGACACCTATACCGTATATGCCGTCAACTGCAGGAATCAGGCAAAGCACATTTTGGCCTCTTTCCTCATAGTTATACGCAACCTTAATTAAATCTATTGATTTCCCCGCATTCATCGTAGAATATCTGTAATAGAGCTGTGCCATGGCATCCTCCGTTTTTGCAATTTTATTACCAGCGATAGCTGCTGTCGTGGCTATTTTATCACAAAAGAAAAGCGCCCGCAAGATTTACGGGCGTAAAAGAGATTTCAAGACCGAGCGTTTTGTGTTAATCATGCAAAAATCCTGTTCAGCTCAGAAGTCCTGCAGTCAGATTCAGCTTTTCCTTCGCAAAGTTTGCCATACCGTATAAAACAAGAACTCTGTCGTAATCATCATCTATAGCAAGGTCGGCTATATTTTGCCTGTAATATCTGGTATCCACAAGCGTTATACAGCTGAAGTCATCCAAAAGATACGGGACAAACGAATTGGCAAAGGAATCTTTTACTATGAGCAGCTTAGGCAAACCCTTGTTATCCGGCAAAACGATATCCGCCCTGTCATAATTTCCGCCCAAATAAACTTCATACTTATCTTTTTGGTTAAGCTTATCCATGATATATATGGAATCGTATTCTATACCTTCTGCAGTAAAAACCGTTTTAATATTCAGGCTTTCCTCGGGAACCTTTATTTCATCGCTTATTCTGTCGTTTAGCAGTACCTTTGAATAAAGAGTCCCTTTGAAATCACTCGTCAATGTTTTCATTTTAAGGCTTTCATAACTCGGCTTCACGGTGTTGAGGCTCTCTGCAGCATATCTCACATACGCTCTGTACGCGCCTTCGGCATTCCAGTGATGGTCGGTATAAAAGAAAAGGTTGTCGGAATTATAGAAGTCCTCTTTAATTGAAACAAGGTCGTCACCTATTATTTCTTCGGCCATTTTTTGCGCCTTACTTTCATTAAAGATACCTCTTATATCATATTTGTCCTTCATCGAAAACGCTGCGGAAGGAACGATAACAGCATCAAGAGGTATGTCCCATTCCCCTATTTCCTCCGACAGTTTTTTCACTTCGTTGAGGTTCTTTGTAAATCTGTCGAAATCAAAATCCTTCGGAGCCGTCTTTTCGATTAAACGTCCGTCCCTTAGTACAAATGTCCCGTTAATGTCCTTGTATCCGATCAGCTTTAGCGTGTTTGCCATCAGGCTTACCCATTTCTCACGTCCGATTATCTGGTCGGACAGATATTCCTCCGCCTGCGTTTCATAGCTGCCGTCAAGTATATTCTTAACGGATAATTCCGGTTTCTGCTTAAGATATCTGTTCTCATTTTCCGATAAGCCGATATCGGGGGCTATGGCGGTTCCGATTGTCAGAAAGATAATTAGAACCGTCACCGATATTATTAAAATATAATTAACTCTTTCGTTTCTCATTATCACTCCTAAAATCTGAAATAGAGAAAAGGATTATAGCTGCCGCTTACCAAAAATGAAATCGATAAAACAAGCAACGCCAAGCAAACGGCCGTCTCAAACAATTTAATGATCGGTTCATTCCCTTTCGTTTCAATTATGCGGCCGAATATGTTTTTAATAAACGGTGTAGAGCATATAGCGGCGGCTATGAAAAGCAGGCCTCTCGTCTTTAAGTAATAGCCCGTCATACCCGAACCGGTATTCGATGAAAACATACATGCTATATACTCCTTCAGCACGGCGAAATCGGTTATATTGAAGATAACCCACCCGAATATAATAAAGAACATAGCATATACATTCTTTATAAAAGAAAGTTTTGCGGGTATTTTTTCGAACGTATTGAGCAGAAATATTTTTTCGATTATCAGAAGTACACCGTAATATGCTCCCCATAGAACGAAGTTCCAACTCGCACCGTGCCAAAGACCCGTCAGCACCCAAACAATGCCGATGTTTATCAACTGCCTCGTAAGCCCTTTTCGATTGCCGCCGAGGGAAATATAGACGTATTCCTTGAACCACGAAGAAAGGCTCATATGCCACCTTCTCCAAAATTCCGTTATTGAGCCGGATATGTACGGGTAATTGAAGTTTTCCAAATAATTAAAACCGAGTATTTTGCCGAGTCCTATTGCCATATCCGAGTATCCGCTGAAGTCGAAGTATATCTGGAATGTAAATGCCAGTGCTCCTATCCATGCTTCCCCCGCGGAGACGGACAAACCTGCTTCCAAAGATTCATATATTTCAGTCCAAATTACCGCCACCTGATTCGCAAGCAATATTTTTTTTGAGAAGCCGACGGTAAATCTCCTTATTCCTTCACTTATCATCGCAGCGCTCGCACATCTGTTTTCCAGCTCTCTCTCAACGTCCGAATATCTGACAATCGGGCCTGCAATAAGCTGCGGGAAAAGGGTTACATATGTTGACAGTATGATGAGATTGTTTTGGTATGCGACTTTCCCGCGATAAACATCTATCACATAAGACATTGTTTGAAACGTATAAAAGCTTATGCCGATAGGAAGCGCTACGCCTACAAGCCCAAGTTCACTCCCGAACAGGCCGTTGACCGTTTCGATGATGAAGTCCGTGTACTTAAAGAACCCGAGCAGACCTATATTTATGACCACATCGGCAATCAAAAATATTTTTGCCGCTACCGTCTCTCCTCTTTCTCTTTTTTTGCCTATGAGGATGGCCAGTATATAGTTCGATGCAATCGAAATCAGCATCACAAGTATATATTTAGGTTCGCCCCAGCCGTAAAAAACGAGGCTTGCAAGCAGCAGTGCAGCATTCCTTGTCATGTTAAACCTTGACGGTATAATATAATAAACAAACAGTGTTGCCGGCAAGAATGTTAATATGAATACCGAGCTTGAAAATAACATTTATTCACTCACCTCCATATTTCTTTTCCTCATCCTTTGCCGTAAAAATCATCCGAGTAATCTCCTCCGATGTTATACTCATTATAGTTCTCATTAGCCCTATCTATCTTTTCTTGAATCTTGTTTCTTATATCCTCCGGAATCGCCTTATCTTCTTCGTTCCAATCATTTATTCTCCAAAGGCATACAAGTTCACCCCCGAGCAGGTAAGCGCCCTCCCAGCCGATAATCGCATCATTTGTGAATATGCCCGAAGCTATATAGTTTGCAAGTGCCGTATTGAAACCGGTTCTGTCCTTAAGGAACAAAACGATATTATTTTCACCTCTGTCTCTTGCGTCCGCAATCATCTCCGGTATTTGGTAGATGTCCGCACAATCCTTACCGTTTTGATATAAATAGGAATATTTGTAACCGTTACATGCAGGTATTTCCTCATGATTCCAGTACCATTCTCCATTATCCTTTATGGAGTCCGGAACATTAAGACAGTCATAATTCGGCTTCACGGCTCCGGTGTCAAAAGAAATATCAACATGATACCACTCATCGTCAAGCTGAACCACGTTCCACGCATGCTCACCGTTTTCCGTAGAGTGAATAATCTTACAGGGGATATCCAATGCACCCATGAAAAGCTTGAATGTCGTGGCATTCCCCACACATATTGCCGAACGGCTCTTGAAAACTCCGTACGGGGTGAAATTATCGGCAGACGACTGAATAGGATTCAGTTCTTCCCCCGTATTTCTCACCCAATAAAACAACCAATCGTATACAGCCTTTTCTTTTTCATAGTCGGTCATATCACCGGTTATTATTTCACCGAGCACTTCGACGATTTTATCAAAGACGAAACTCTCTTCAGTACCCAGACCTTCTTTTGTTCCGCTTTTATAGGCTTCAAGGACTATTGTATCATCATATATTTCATGAATAACTTCTTCACTCGTGCTGAGATATTTGTCCATTTTCAATATCATTTCACGATTCTGAAAGAACATAACTGAAAGAAGACATAACGCCATAACAAGAAGCAAGGAAGTTCCCCTCTTTTTCATAAAATCGAATATTGTTTTTATACCCTTTTTATCGTCCATTGACTTCCCCTTCTCAATCAGCAATAATTTTTCTTATACTTGCCTCAATCATTTCGTTATCTGCGGAAATAATCAGCGCCACATAATTGCCGTTTACCATTACCTCGGCATTTTCAACCTTGCCGGCTTCAGCCGGCTTATATGCCTCGAAAATCTGTAATCTGCTCTGTATTCTGAGGTCAAGTTTATCTCTGACAATTTTTATATCATCACTATCTATGACATGAAAAATCGAAATTTCGTCCGCGAGTCCGCCTTCTTCTATAAACATAATGGCGCTGTCATCCACAAGTCTTTTTTCAAATGCGTATAAATTATCGAAACTTTCATCAAATGATTCATCGCCGACGGAATAAACCGTATCAAACCCGTATTCACTTTCATCTCTCAATGTTTCCAAGATTTCTCTGCAAGGCCTATATTCGCTGTCGCTTCCCCCACAGCCCGTGAAAATAAGCGATAAAAATATCAGACCGCAAAAAATTACAACCGGCTTCTTCATTTCGTCCCCCCGCGTGTTTCAAAATTATATGTCACTATAGCATTGAAAAGGTGAATTTTCAAGCAAAACCCCTCTTTGTTATGCTTTACCGTCAGATGTGAACAAGAGAAAACGCAAAAGAGGGGTTTCTTCCAAAAAATAAATGGTGCCCAGTTCCGGAATCGAACCAGAGACACGAGGATTTTCAGTCCTCTGCTCTACCTACTGAGCTAACTGGGCACATTTACAGTGTATTAAAATATGGTGGGCCTCCAGGGATTTGAACCCGGGACCTGCCGGTTATGAGCCGGATGCTCTAACCACTGAGCTAGAGGCCCATACATAGATGGTCGGGGTGGCAGGATTTGAACCCGCGGCCCACTGGTCCCAAACCAGTTG